>DATJRE010000319.1:0-6845 GCA_035505095.1 Bryobacteraceae bacterium
AGCCTGGGCTCGGCGATAATCTCGAGGCGCGGGACCTTCCATCGGATTCCCACCAGGTCGCCCGAGCGCTCCGCTAACCGCAGGGATGCGACCGGCGTCTCAACCTGGCGGATTTGCCCGGCGCACGGCATCACGGCGCACAACATGATGCCGATCCAAGGGCCGCACCCGGCCGGCGCACTGCTCTTGCCATAGCTCATTTGGTTCACTCTCTAGAATCGCCAGCGTAGCGAACATCGCGCCCCTCGCGCCACGCGCCGCCAGGCGGGGCATCCCGCCGCGACCACCGGGACACCGGCCAACCCACCCACATCGTATGGATCGCATGCGCCCGTTCTCCGCCGGCAGACGCAGGGATCGGAACGCGGGCAAATTCCTTCTACTCCGCCGGTCACCACCGCGGTGATTCCCGGGGCCGGGACCTGGTGGCCTCGCCGGCCCCTTTGGCCGTCCGGCGCAGCCCGCCGTTACAGCGCCTTGGCTCCTCGCGCTTCAGCCAACCGCGCCCTCACGGCTTCTGGCTGCCTTGGCGCGCCAGCGTCACCACCGCCACCGCCAGACCCGGCAGGTGGAACGATTCGCCAGAGAGCGCCTCGGTGCGCGCCGGTTCCCCGCGCGTGGTCTGGTCCACCACCGCGGCCGTGGCGCCGGAGGCGCCGGGCAGATTCAGCTCGATATCCCGATTGCGCTTGCTTACCAGCAGGATTTTCCGTTCGCCGCCGCGCGTCCGAAATGCCTGGGCATACACCAATGCACTATGGCTGTTGGTAGCCAGCAACTGGTCGCCGGGAGCGAAATTATTCTTGAGCAGCTCCAGCACGCGGAAGCGGGCGTTGGGCGCACCCGTCTCCCAGTCCACCATGCTGACGCTGGGGTACTGCGTTGGATAGCCCACCAACTGGCTCTCCCCGGCCACCTCCACGCCCATCGCCGCGAGCCGCGCAAACACGTAGGCGTAAGTGGCTGCGGAGAGGTTCCAGTACGCGTTGTCGATCGGTTGGAATACGTAGCCGGGTTTACCCTGGCCGCCATCTTCCGCCGCGATGGACCCAATCTCGTTTACCGCGGTTTGCGTCCTGGGCGACAGCCGCAGCCGGATAGACTCCACATAACCCACCACATTCAAAAACGCGTCCGCCTGCGTAAAGAACGTGTGCTGCTCGACTCCCAACGTCTCGTCCGGCTGCGGCACGGCATAGAAATGATAGGAGATCATGTCCAGCGGAATGCCCGGCCGGTGGTTGCGGGGATCGAGAAAGTACTCGAAATAGCGTGAGCCGCCGGAAGGATTGGCCAGCGCCAGCGCCACGAACTTCATCTGCGGCGCGACCTTGCGAATGGCGCCCACGATGGCGTCGTAGCGGGCGGCGTACTGCTGGGGCGTGGTGTTGTGCTCAAAGTCGATTTCGTTGAGCACTTCCCAATAGTCCACCCGGTAATTGTGGCCGGATCGGTGCTCTTTTCCGAATTCGTCCCGGAAGCCGCCCTTGGTGAACCAGGAGACCAGCCGGGCGTAGTAGTCGCCCAATTCCTTAAGCGTCGGATCGCGCAGTTCGCTCCCCTGCTGATAATTCCACACCGGCTGGTCCGGGTCCTTTGGATACGCGACGGGCTTGGCGGTTCGGAACATCCATTGCGGGATGATGCTGAAGTTAAGCATCACCGGGTGGCCTTTCGTGGCTTCCAGAAAATCGGTGGTCAGCGGGTCGATTAACGAGAAGTCCCAGGAACCTTTGTCTCCGGCGGGCGGCTCCAGTTCCGCCACGCCCAGCCGCGGATAGGGCAGCCACGGCACGTAGCGGACGTAATCGGCGCCGAGTTGGCGCAGCTCGGCAAAGACGCGGTCGTGGATCGGCGATCCGCGGCGCAGAGGAGGATTTACGACCACCTGCAGAGTGGCGGTAGTTCTGGACTCACGCAGCACCCGATTCCAGTCCACCGTCACCGTCTGGGCCCACAGGCCGGTGCCGCAAAACACCAGGATCGCCAGTTTCATTGACCTGCCTCCTGCGGGGGCCAAGGGAAGGGAAGGCGCAGTCTGTTGCAAAGCGCCTGCGAGCGACGCCGCCCCGCTTTCCGTATGGTGAATTCCTTGCGTTCAGACAAACGGTTGCTCTTCTCCGCAAATGTAACATCGGGCGGGGCTGGTCTCAAGGGCGGTCACGCTGGTCGGTCCAGGTGTCCGATGCTCCGGCCGCCAAATCTGCGATGGGGCGCGTGCGGCAATCCGCGCGCATGCTGGCCGCCCTTGCCGCCACTGGTCATGCCCACATTCTGGTAGTAATGAAACATGACCTCGCGACGTGAATTCCTGGCTGGCGCAGCCGCGGCCGGGCTGTTGCGCGCGGCGCGCTATCAACCCACCCTGATCCTGCAGCCCTACGTCTGGACCCAGGTGTTCCAGAAGGAGAAAATCTCGCTGGGCGACGGCCTGGAGCGGCTCTTCGCGGAGTCCCAGCGCGCCGGATACCGCGGCATCGAGCTGACCGATGCTTTCCTGACTCCGGAACTCCGCGGCCGCACCGCCGGCCTGGTGCGTCAGTACGATTTCGACGTCCCGGCGGTTTACCACGGCGGCACTTTTCACGACCCCGCGGCCGCCGAGCGCAGCATCGCACAGATTCTGGCAACCGCCGACAGCGCCCGCGATCTCCGCGCCCGGTGGATCAATACCAACTGCAATCCCAAGAAAGGGCGCGAGCGCAAAACCGATTCCGAGCTGGCCACCGAGTACCGCTACCTGAACCGCCTCGGGCAGCATCTCAAAGAGCGCGGTATGCGGCTGATGATGCACGAGCACGATCCCGACATGGCCGACGGCGCGCGGGAATGGCGCAGCAACCTTCACCACACCGATCCCAAGCTGGTCTGGATGTGCGTGGACGTGCACTGGATCTACCGCGGCAAGCAGGACCCCATGGAACTGCTGCGCGAAGCCGGCCACCGGATCGCCAGCCTGCACGTCCGCAATTCCGTAAACGGTGTCTGGAGCGAGAGCTTCGGCGATGGCGACGTGGATTACCGCGCGGTGGCCCGGTTTCTTGAGTCAATCGGCTACCAGGGGCTGATCGCGGTGGAGTTGGCCTACGAAGACGGCACCCACCCCACGCGCCCGCTGGAGGAAGATTTGCAGATCAGCCGCGAATATGCGGAACGGGTATTCCTGCCAGGTTGAGATCCGCAACTTGAGCGGCAAGCCGGCGGCACTTCGCGGGTTTGCCGGCGGCGTTGTAGCTGATTCCTGCGCTGCCGGAACGCGGAACCCTTCCCCCCAACCGCAAACCTAAAGCGCGGTGTGGACCATTGCAGCTATTTAGACCTGATTAGGTGTAATATACTGGTTTAGATTGTGGATCGATTCCGCTGCCGGCCGGGGCAGCCTTGGGCGGAGGCTAGCATGACAAGCGCAACTCCAGTTGCTGGGACGGAAGCTTTGCGAGCGTTGCCGGGCGACGATGTCCGGCAGATTCTGTGGCGGTTTACGGACCGCTACGATCTGCAAATGCTGGTGCAATCGGCGCGGGCGGTGGCTCGCGGGCCGGTGGCGCGGCTGGTGGCGCAGGGCGCAAGGAACACCCACAACTGGACGGCGGAGAAGGCCGAACTGCTGAAGGCCTACGACGAATCCGGCATCACCGCGGTATTTATGGATCCGGCGCAGGGCGGCTTCATCGAAGGCCCCAAGAACCTGGCGTTGGCGCTGGTGGCTTTCGAACTGGCGTGGGTGGATGCCGGAGCGGCTACCGGCAGCCTGGCCGGGTGCCTGGCGCTTTCGCCGATCCACGAACGGGGCACACCCGAGCAGCGGGATTACTACCTCAGCCGCTGTGCACCGGCCCAGCCGGGCGAGCTTCGCCAACCCTGGCGCGGGGCCTTCTGCCTGACCGAGCCGATTCCGTACGTGGGCGTGGATACCGGCCTGCTCGGCGGGCGCGTGCGGGTGGCTGAGTGGAAACCGGGCCAGGAACCGCTCCTGCAAGTGGAGAAGCGCGGCCGTTTCATCACCAACATGGGGTTCGCCAACTTCGTGACGGCGGCGGTGGATTCCGGCGATCCGCGGATCAAGGGCAGCCTCATGGTGATTCTGGAGGAGACCGATCCGGGCGCCTTCGACCGCGGCACGCCGACGCGCAAACTGGTGCACCAGCTTTCCTCCACCTGCGATCCGGTCTTCTCGCTGACCGTGCCGGCCAGCCGCATCATCGGCGGGTACACGGTGAAGGATGGGGTGATCGTGCCGCGGTACAGCCACGGCGAGATCATCGAGGCGGTCTTCCGGCGGACGCGGGTGACCGTGGGGATCATGACTTCCGCCAAGCTGCTGTCGGCCATCGAGCCGGTGATCCGCTACGGGCGCGGGCGGTTCCGCGGCAGCTCGGCGGGCGGACCGGGGACGCCGCGGTACGAGTTGGGCCTGCAGATGAAGGAAGACGTGGTGCACCGGCTGGTGGACGTCTGGGCGGCGGGAGAGGCCAGTGCTTCGCTGGGATTCGAGGCGGCGCGGCTGTTCGACCGGCTGGACCCGCTGGAGCGCGAGTGCCAGAAAATCGCGGAGGCGCGCGGGATGAAGGGATCGGCGCTGGCCAAGGTGCGGCGGCAGGCGTCCAAGGATGCGCTGGCATACCTGGAGGGCCATCGTCCGGAACGGGCCGGCGATCCGATGGTGGAATGCGCGCTCCTGGACAGCGTAGCCAACGTGCTCTGCCCGGCCTCGAAGCTCTGGAACACGGGTCACGGCTCGGTGATGATGCGGGAGGCGGTCAGCCTGATGGGCGGTTACGGAATCACCGAAGACTGCCCGGGATTCCTGGGGCACAAGTGGATGGACTCGCAGCTCGAGGCCACCTACGAAGGCCCCGAATCGGTGCAGCGGCGGCAGCTCAGTCTGACCATGGCCGACGATCTGTTCCTGGCGCAGTTCCGCGAGTGGGCGCGCGAAATGCGCCTCATCGCCAATGACCATCCGGGCACGGGAGCCTGCGCGCTGGCCACCGCCATGCAAATGTGGCTGTGGACGCTGCAGCATCTGCGCAAGGCCAAGGACGCCGACAGCCAGACCCTCTACCAGGGCGCGCGGCAGGGCGTGACGTTCCCGCTGGCGGACGCGCTCTGCTGGCTGCTGGCCTCGCGCAGCCAGATCCTCGACGTGATGGAGCTGGCCAAGGTCGGGCCGCGGCATCCCACCGTGGCGGAGGGATTGCCGGGCCTCCTGAGCTTCCTCACCGACCTGTGCCACGTGCAGGCGGCGCACGCGGCGGGCGAAGTGGGACGCATCTGCGCCGAGCTGGTGTTCGGCTACAACCGCCATCCCGCCTGGGACAGCGAAGGCTGCGCCACCTGCTACCAGAGCGACGAGCTGGAAATGCTGGAGAGCATTATTCCGGGCATCGCCAGCCTGGCGCGGGGGTACGCCGACGTGGTGGAGGCCGATGGGTCGCACCCGGTCAAGGCCGGTCCGTGTGCGCGCTTCGACGGGCTGGAGCAGTTCAGCCGCCTGCGCGTGCGCCTGGACGGGTGCCTCACCGGTTCGCGGCTGGCCAAGGATCGCGCCGGCGAAGCGCTCGCGCACGTGGTGATTCCCGAAGCCCTGGACTATCCGGCATGAGCCAGGCGGAACGCCAGACGATGGAGATGGACATCGTCTGCGTGGGCTTCGGTCCGGCGGCCGCCGGCTTCCTCACCACCCTGGCGAAGGCGCCCGGCTTGGAATCGCGCGTCGCGCCGGGGATGCCGCTGCAGGTGGTTTGCTACGAGCGCGCCGACGATACCGGCTTTGGCGTTTCCGGCGTGGTGACGCGGGCCCGCGGCATACGGGCGTCGCTGCCAGGTCTGGACCCCACGCAGATCCCTCTGGCCGCGCCGGTGGTCGAGGAGCGGCTGGTGTATCTGCTCGATCCGGTGGGGGCCAGCCGCCGCTCACGGGGGCATCGCTGGCTGGACGCGTTGCTCAGTCCCTTCGCCCGTCCCCTGTCCGCCATCGAACTGCCCTACATTCCGCCGTTCCTCAGGAAAGATGGCGGCCTGGTGCTCTCGATCGGCCAGTTTCTGCAGTTCGTGAGCGCCGAGGTGATGGGATCGGGCACGGTGCAGATCTGGCCGGGAACGCCGGTGGCCGGGCCGCTGATTGAAGATGCCCGCGTGGTGGGTGTGCGGCTGGCCGATCAGGGCGTGGATCGCGCGGGCCGGCCGGAGTCCAACTATTTGCCGGGCATGGACGTGCGCGCCGAATTGACGGTGGTGGGCGATGGGCCGGTGGGCGCGGTGGGGCAGCAGCTCAACGAGCGGCCGCCGCGCGAGTGGGCGTTGGGTATGAAGATGGTGATCGACCTCGCGGAAGGCACCAACCTGCCGCCGGGCACCGTGTTGCACACCCTGGGCTTCCCCGAACCGGAGATCTTCGGCTTCCTGTACGTGCACGCGGAGCGGGTGGCCAGCGTGGGAATTTTCGTGCCGTCGTGGTTCCGCAGCCCGGCGCGCACCGGGTACCGATACCTGCAGCGCTTTCTGATGCACCCCTACATCTGGCGGTTGGTAGCAGGCGGACGGATGCGATCGTGGGGCGCCAAATCGCTCCAGGAGTCGGGGCGGCGCGGCGAGCCGGCCCTGGTGGGCGAAGGCTATGCGCGCATCGGCGAGGGGTCGGGATCCACCAATCCACTGGCCGGTTCCGGTGTGGATGAAGCGTGGACCACCGGCGCGCAACTGGCGGAAGGCGTCAGCGAACTTCTAAAAGCCGGCCAGCCGTTCACCCGCCAGAATCTGGAGAATGCCTACGTTGCCCGGCGCCGCGCGAGTTGGGTGGATCAAGAGGCGCGCATCGCCGGGCGGGCGCGCGATGGATTCCA
>DATJRE010000320.1:0-19072 GCA_035505095.1 Bryobacteraceae bacterium
CTGGAAGCCGCCGGCGTCGACGGCCATTCCATCGAGGCGCTGGCGCTCGACACCACCGGTTCCAGCGTGATCCCCGTCGATGCGCAGCTTCAGCCCATCGACGATTACTACCTTTGGTGCGACCACCGCGCCTGGCGCGAAGCCGCCGAATTCACCACCGCCGCCCGCGAACGCGGACTCGAAGCTATCCGCTGGTGCGGCGGCGTCTACTCCTCGGAGTGGGGCTTCGCCAAGCTGCTCCACTGGCTCCGCCACAATCCCGAAAAGCGCGCCCGCTTCGCCACCGCCCTGGAGCATTGCGACATGGTGGCCGCGGTCCTGTGCGGCATCACCAACGCGGCCGAAGTGCCCCGCAGCATTTGCGCCATGGGCCACAAGTGGATGTGGAATGCTTCGCTGGGCGGTCTGCCGCCCGAAGAATTCCTGACCGCGGTCGATCCGCTGCTGGCGGGCGTGCGCACGAAACTGGCCGGCCGCTACGCCACCTCCGACCAGATCGCCGGAAACCTCTCGGCCGAATGGGCCGCGCGCCTGGGCCTCCGCGCCGGCATCCCTATTCCGGTGGGCGCGTTCGATGCCCACTGGGACGCCATCGGCGCCGGCGTGCGGCTGGGCGACGTAGTCAACGTGGTCGGCACCTCCACCTGCATCATCGCCATCGGCGAGCGCGCCGAGTTGATCCCCGGCGTCTGCGGCGTGGTGCCCGGCTCGGTCGACCCCCAGCGCATCGGCATCGAAGCCGGCCTCTCCGCTACCGGCGATATCTTCGACGCCATTGCCCGGCGCGCCGGCTCCACCGTGGCCGAGCTTTCCCGTGGCCTCGAAAATTACCGCGCCGGCGAGACCGGCCTGCTGCGCCTCACCTGGGACAATGGCGACCGCACCGTCCTGGTGAATCCCGAATTGAGCGGCGTCACGCTGGGCTGGCGCCTCACCCATACCGCCCAGGACGACCTGTTCGCCGCCATCGAGGGCACCGCCTTTCACACCCGCGTCATCTTGAAGCGCATGGAGGAGCACGGCGTCCCGGTGCACCGCATCATCAATGGCGGCGGCATTCCGCAAAAAAATCCGGTGCTCAACCAGGTGTACGCCAACGTGCTCGGCAAACCCATCCTGGTGCCCAAAAGCGAAGTCACCAGCCTGGGATCGGCCATCTTCGCCTTCCTGGCGGCGGGCACCTTCGCCACCATCGAAGAGGCCCAGAACGCCCTCTGCCCCGATTACCTGACCATCGAGCCGCGCCGCGCCGAGGTGGATACCTGCGAAGATCTCTACTGCCTCTACCGCCAGCTTTATTTCTCTTTCGGCGCCCGCCGCTCGCCCGCCGTTGAAATTGGCGACGTGCTGCCGGAGTTGCGGCGCATCGCCGCACACGCCAGAATGGGACGAGATGCTGCCAACGCTACGAGCTGAAGTACTGGAAGCCAACCTGGAGCTGGTGCGCCGCGGCCTGGTGCTCTACACCTTCGGCAATGCCAGCGGCATTTCGCGCGACGAAGGCCTAGTGGTCATCAAGCCCAGCGGCGTGCCCTACGACGAAATGACCCCCGCCCACATGGTGGTGACGGACCTGGAAGGCCGCGTGGTCGAAGGCAATTTGCGCCCCTCCACCGACCTCGCTACTCACGTGGCCCTCTACCGGGCGTTTCCCTCCCTCGGCGGAGTGGTCCACACCCATTCGCGCCACGCCACCTCATGGGCCCAGGCCGGCCGCGAAATCCCTTGCTTCGGCACCACTCACGCCGATTATTTTCACGGCGCCATCCCGGTTACCGACCCGCTTTCGCCCGCCGAAGTGGAATCGGCCTATGAAGCCAACACCGGCGGGGCCATTATCCGCGCCATGGGCCGGCGCGACGCGCTCTCCTGCCCCGCCATGCTGGTGGCCGGCCACGGCCCGTTCTGCTGGGGCGCCACGGTAACGGAAGCCGCGCACACCGCGGTGATCGTCGAGGAGCTGGCCGCCATGGCCTGGATGACCCTCGCCATCAACCCCGCAGCCGCCCCCATCGCCGTATGCCTGCGCGACAAGCATCACTTCCGCAAGCATGGCGCCGCCGCGACTTACGGCCAGAAGTAACCGCGGCGCCTGCCGCCGCTATCCGGCCCCTGCCCGCGACCGGGCCTGCACCGCGGCGAACAACACGTTGAGACCCTCCGCCATGGTCGGGTGCGTGAGAACCGCGTCGCGCAGCGCCGTGTAGGGCAGCTTCGCAATCATCGCCATTTCCACCACCGCCATCATCTCGCCGGCTTGCGTTCCGAATGCCGTGAACCCGAGGATCTCATCGCTGTCCGTGCGGACCAGCGCTTTCAGGAATCCGCGCGTCTCGGAAAGCGTGTGGGTGCGCAGCACCGCGATCATGGGAATCTTGGCCAGGCGGTAAGCGATCCCCCGCTGGCGGGCTTCCGATTCCGTCAGGCCCACGCGCGCCAACTCGGGGTCTGTGAATAGGCAGAACGGCACCATCCGCCCCGTCGTGGTCCGGTTTCCGCCGTTCAGGTTGTCGAACACCACCCGGAAATCGTCAAACGAGATATGCGTAAACTGCGGACTCCCGGCGCACTCGCCCATCGCCCAAATGCCCGGCGCGGTGGTCTGCAACCGTTCGTTCACCCGGATATAACCGCGCTGGTCCAGTTCCACACCGGTCTTCTCCAGGGCCAGCCCTTGCGTGTTGGGAATCCTCCCCGCCGCCACCAGCACGTCGGACGCTTCCACCCGGTGCTCCCCACGCGAATCCCGCACCCGCAGCTTCACCTTCTGGCCGGATGTGCCTTGCACTTCCAGCAGATCGGTACCCAGCAGCACCTCGATGCCTTCGTCGCGAAACAGGTTCTGAAGGCCTTCCGCGACATCGGGATCTTCGTGGCTGGTGAGTTGCGGACCGCGCTCCAGAACCGTCACCCGGCTTCCGAACCGCCGCATGGCCTGCGCCATTTCGAGTCCTACAAACCCGCCGCCAATCACCACCAGGTGCTCGGGCACACGGTCCAACTCCAGCGCTTCCACGTGGGTCATGGGCTTAGCCGCCCGCAGCCCGGGCGTATCGGGTATGGCCGCGTGGGTTCCCACATTCAGAAAAACCTGGTTGCCCGTGAGGACCTTCTTAGCCCCCTCCTTGGTCTGTACCTCCACCGTCTTTGGCGCGAGGAACCGCGCCTCGCCGAGTAGCAATTCCCCACCGGTGGTTTTGTAGAGATTCAGGTGATCGGCGATCTCGCTATCCACCATCCGGCGCTTGCGCGAGCGCACGCCCACCATGTCCACCTTCAGCGTTCCCGTGGTCATGCCGAAATCCGCCGCGTGCCGGATGTAATCCGCAACCTTGGCGCTATGAATGACGTTCTTGCTGGGCAGGCACGCAATATTCGGGCACGAGCCGCCGATCAGAGCCCGCTCCACCACAACTGTGCGCCGCCCGGCTTTAGCCATCCGCCAAGCCAGGTGCTTGCCCGCCTCGCCACTGCCGATAATCAGAATGTCAATCTCTTGTTGGTCCGCCATGGTAGTCCCCAAAACTCAGTGTTGAAGCCACGCAGCCGCGGAACCCGGGGGTATCGCGCCCGACAAACAGCCCCACACTGCCCCCAAGTCATTGCCCGCTGCGGCGCAATCCCGCAAGCCATTGCCGTCGGCCGCCTGGTCAACCAGGGTTGGATTCCGCGCGCCGGCCCATCCTGCCTGGTTCATCCCGGCGGCCCGCTGCGTGCCGATTCCGGTAGGGCAAAGCAGTTCTCCGGTAATCGGAGCCGCGCCGCCGCACGGCCAGCACCCATCCTGATTGTCGCAGCGTTTGCAGAATATGATCGCGTTGCGCATCCGCCAGTGTGCGGTTTGGGGCGAAGAATTGGTCGTCACTGTGATGTCGGTCACCACCGAATGCAGGGACAATTCCTCCCTCGGCGACAGAATCACGGCGCGCTCAATGACATTCTGTAGTTCAGGGGAGTGGCTGGCGGCCCTCTACCAACGATGCAATCGACGCCGCTATCGACCGCACGTGAATATCCCGCTGCGGAAACGGGATCTCGATCTGGTTCTGGGAAAAAGCGCTGAAGATTTCATAGTACAGATTGCTTTTCAGGATTTGCGGCGTGCGCAGGCTGTTTTCCGTCCAGACTCGCAACTCGAAATCCAGGCTGCTATCGCCGAATCCGTGAAAGATCACATCGGGCTCGGGATCCCGGAGGATATCGCCTTGCGCCGCGGCAATTTGCAGGAGAATTTCGCGCACCGCGGCCGGATTGCTGGAATAACCCACGCCCAGCCGCAGGTTGATTCGCACGCGCCGGTCGTTGGCCGTCCAGTTAGTAACTCGATTGGAAATAAAGTCCGAATTCGGCACGATGATGACCGCATTATCGTTGGTGCGGACCCAGGTACTGCGCGCGGCAATCCGCACAATATCGCCGGTCAGGTCTCCGATTTCCACGCGGTCGCCGACTTTGATGGGCCGCTCAACCAGAAGAATCAATCCGGAAACGAAATTGTTGACGATGTTTTGCAGGCCGAATCCTACACCAACCCCGATGATGCCTGTCAGGAAGGCGAGACTGGAGAGATTCAGCCCTACCGATTGCAGTCCGATGATCAGCCCTAACACGAAAACCAGGTACCCGGTTCCCACCTCGATGGCGTATTGCAGGCCGGGGTCGATCGAAGTCCGCGACAGTACCCGGCTCTGCAGGAACTTCCGGGCAGCCCGCGAGAAGAACACCAGCAGGACGAGGAAAACGGCCGCCTTGAGTAAGAACACCGGACTGATTGCCAGGCCGCCAACGCTAAAGAGTGGTTCGTTCCAGAGCCTTACCAGGCGGTCGCCATAGCCGCCCAGCCGCCGCTCAATATTCTCCTCTTCCAGATACCGGAGCACTACGGTGACGGCCAGTAACGCCAGGATAGCGGCAACGGCTTTCAGGACGGGCTTGGTTAGCTTTTCCATGAACCGCACTATACCTCCCGCGGCGCCCGGTAGTCTCGTACCGCTCGCGGCCGTGGGTGGTGTTGTTCCGTACCGTGCGGGATCTATCCTTTGGAGCACCCCGTATCTGTGGGAGCCGCCGCCGGCATCTACCACTGCGGGGATCCATGACCGCGCAATCCGTGTTGACCAAAGCCGATTTTGAAAAACTTCGCACAATCGATACCTGCACCGTCTCCAATGCCATCGAAAGGCTGCACGGCCGCTTGCGCAATGAAGGCCAGATCTCCGGCTCCGTGTTGCACTGCATATTTCCGCATCTGCCGCCCGTGCTGGGCTACGCCGTCACCGGATGCATGCGGGCCTCTACCGAGCCTGTCGCCGGGCGCACTTATCACGAGAATATGAGCTGGTGGCACTACGTGGCTTCCATTCCGGAACCGCGCATCATGGTGGTCGAGGATCGTGACGAAAAGCCCGGCGGCGGAGCCCTGGTTGGCGAACTGCATGCCATCATTGGGCAGGCCCTGCACTGTGTAGCCTATGTCACCAACGGATCGGTGCGCGATCTGCCGGGGGTGGAAGCCATCGGCTTTCAATTATTCGCCGGCAGCGTGGCGGTGTCGCATAAGTACGCCCATATCTCCGAGTATGGGCGGCCCGTCGAAATCGATGGACTTACCATAGCCCCGGGAGATCTGCTGCATGGAGACCGTCACGGCGTCCATTCCATTCCCCTGTCGATCGCCTCGGAGATTCCCGCGATGGCCGCGGAAATCAACCGGGAGGAGGAGGAGCTTAAGAAGCTGTGCCGGTCCCCGGGGTTTTCTTTGCAGAAATTGGAAGAGGAATTGCAGAAGATCCCTGGCGGTGGGTTTGAGACACCGTTGGATGGATACCGATCGTAGGTATATGTCTTCCAAAACACCGCGTGCGCGATGGTCGATCTTTTTCGCACTGGCGGCTCTCCTGGCACTTCTGCCTTCCTGCGGAGAGCGGAACGTTTCCGCTAAGGCAAGCCCGCGGTCCGGCGGCCAACCCGGCCCCGAAGTAGGCGTGATCAAAGCGGTCCGCGCCAACCTGCAGCAAACTCTGATGGTCTCCTCCGAGCTGGTCCCCTTCCAGCAGATCGACGTCTACGCCAAAGAGTCCGGCTTTGTCCGGCAGCTCAACGTGGATTTCGGCACACAGGTAAAATCCGGCCAGGTGATGGCCGTGCTGGAAATTCCTGAGCTCCAGATGCAATTAGAGGAGGACCAGGCGGCCATCAAAGATGCTGCCAACGAGGTCGCCCGCTACCAGGAAGAACTCAGCCGGGTTGCGGCGCAGCAGAATGTAACCCACCTCCAGTTCACCCGCCTGGACCAGGTAGCCAAGGCCAAACCCGGCCTGGTGGCGCAACAGGAAGTGGACGATTGGCAGGGAAAGGATCTGGCTGCGGAATCGCAGGTGGCCGCCGCCCGCGCCAGCCTGCAATCGGCCCGCAGCCGGCTGGATATGGCGCAGGCCAAGCAGCGCCATGACCAGGCGTTGTTCGATTACTCGAAAATCACCGCTCCTTTCGCGGGCGTGGTTACCAAACGATACGCCAACCTGGGAACCCTGATGCAGTCGGGCATCAATAGCAGCACGCAGGCATTGCCGCTGGTGCAACTCTCTGAGGACGACCGCTTCCGGCTGGTGATCCCGGTTGCGGAATCCTACGTTCCTTCGATACGAATCGGCGATCCCGTCGAAGTCCGGATTGCCGCTCTGAACCGAAGCTTCCCCGGCAAGGTGGCGCGGTTCTCGGTGGACGTGGAGGAAGACACCCGCACCATGCACACTGAAGTAGATGTGCTGAATCCCGAACACGTCCTGATGCCGGGGATGTATGCCGAAGCCACCCTGACGCTGGACCGCAGGAATGGCGCTATCGCGGTTCCGCCGGAAGCCATCAACATTGAGGGCGCCGGGCGCAGCGTCTGGGTGGTCGATCCCTCCGGAAGAGTCGAGGACCGCAAGGTGACTTTGGGCGTGGAAACCCCCAACGAAGTCGAAGTCCTCTCCGGCCTGCAAGCCGGCGAAATGGTGGCGGCCGGCGATCGTAGCCGCCTCAAAGCCGGCGAGGTTGTCCGCCCCAAGGAGATTCAACTCATCCGGTATGACACCAATAACCAGTAGCGCGCACCGCCTCTGCCGGTGAGATTATGTCGGGCTTCTCCATCCGCCATCCTTATTTCGTCCTGGTAGTTTGCCTGGTCCTCGTTCTCATTGGAGTTACCAGCCTGGCTCGCATGCCCGTAGATCTCTTTCCCGCCATCAACATTCCGGTGGTGGATGTCGCCACGTTTTATTCCGGAATGCCGCCGCAGGATATTGAAACCGACATCACCAACCGCTTTGAACGCTTTTTCACACTGGCCGCCGGAATCGAGCACATGGAGTCTCGCTCCCTGCCCGGCGTGAGCATCATCAAAGTCTACTTCCAGCCCGGCACCGACCCGGATGCCGATATGACCGGCCTCTCGAACCTCGCCCTGGCGGACCTGCGGCGCCTTCCGCCCGGCACTCTCCCGCCGGTGGTGCTGAAGTTCGATGCTTCCAGCCTCCCTGTCTGCCTGGTGACGCTTAAAGGCCAGGGTCTCACCGAGACCCAATTGCGCGACTACGGCCAATTCCAGATCCGCGACCAGATTGCCGTGGTCAAAGGCGCCGAGGTTCCCCCGCCCTTCGGCGGTAAGTACCGGCAGATCATGGTCTATGTCGATCCTTATAAGTTGCTTTCACGCGGCCTCAGCCTCATGGACGTGGTCAACGCGGTCAATAAGAACAACCTCATCCTGCCCGCGGGAGACGTCAAGGTCGGCACTTACGATTACTATGTCTATTCCAACGTTCTGGTGGATAAAGTCCAGGAGTTGAATAGTGTTCCCCTCAAAACCGTCGGCCAGCGGTGGGTATCGGTTGGCGACGTCGGCGAAGCCGAGGATGCCCACCAGATTCAGTACAACCTGGTGCGCGTCGACGGGCAGCGCTCCACTTACCTGCCGATCATGAAACAGGGCGGCCAGACCAACACCATCCAGGTGGTGGATGGCATTCGCAGCCTGGTGAAGCGCTTGTTCGGCTTACCCAAAAGCCTGGTGGCCTCGGTGGTTTTCGATCAGTCGGCGTTCGTCAAAGAGGCCATCCGGACACTGCTCCACGAAGCCCTGCTCGGCCTCCTGCTCACCAGCCTGATGATCCTGCTCTTCCTCGCCAGCCTGCGCGCCACCGCGGCCGTCTGTCTGTCGATTCCTCTTTCCGCGCTCACCACCTTCATCGTCCTTTACCTGCTTGGCCGTACCGTCAATACCATGGTTCTGGGCGGCCTGGCTCTGGCCTTCTCGCGGATCATCGATAACTCCGTAATCTCTCTCGAAAACATCTACCGTCACCTGGAACACGGCTCCTCGCCCGAGCTCGCCGCCGAAGAAGGTGGTGCGGAGGTCAACCTGGCCGTGCTGGCCGCCACTCTGACCGCCGTGGTGGTCTTCTTCCCGGTCACTTTTCTGTACGGTGTGAGTAAGTTCCTGTTTAGCGCCCTGGCCATGGCCGTGGTCATTTCGTTGTTTGCTTCTTATTTCGTGGCTATGACCGTCATACCGCTGTTTTGTGCCCGCTATGTGCGGTTACAGCCGCCACCTGGCCAGGCTCCCGATCGCGCCGGCCGGCCCCCGCAATTCTCCCTCGGCCATCGCTTCCACGTCTGGTTTGACCGCGGATTCACCCGCCTGCTGGATTTCTACGAACGCACCGTGCGGCGCGCGGTGCTGCATCCCGGACTCACGGTCACGATCCTTTTGCTCGCCTTCGTGGCCAGCCTGGGCCTCTATCCCCTGCTGGGCGTGGCGTTCTTTCCCCGTACCGACGCAGGCCAGTTTTCCATCAACCTGAAGGCGCCTACCGGTACCCGCATCGAAGTCACCGAGCAGTATGTCGCCAAGATCGAAGACCTGATTCGTAAAAGTATCCGCCCGTCCGACTTTCACATGATCGTGTCCACGGTCGGCCTCGATCCGGGGTTTTCATCGCTCTACACCACCAACTCCGGTGAGTACACCGCCACCATTCAGACCGAACTTCAGACCTCCCATGCGGTCAGCAGCTTCGACTACATGGATCTGGTCCGCCGCCGCATCGCCACGCAGTTTCCCGAGTTGCGCACCTTCTTCACCAGCGGTTCCATGGTGGATGCCGTCCTCAACATGGGCACGCCCGCGCCCATCGATCTCCAGATCTCCAGTCCCGATCTGGACCAGGCCCATCGCATCGCCCGCGATTTCGCCGAGCGTATCGCGCAGTTACCCGGAGTCGGCGAAGCCTATATTCCCCAGGATATGAATTATCCCGCCGTACGCCTGGATGTGGACCGCGTACACGCCGCCGAACTGGGTCTGTCTCCCGAAAGTGTCGTACGCAACGTCATCACCGCGCTCAATTCCAACCTCATGATCGCGCCCAATTACTGGCTCGACCGCAAAACCGGAAACGATTACTTCCTCACCGTCCAATACTTCGAAAACGGCCGCCCGGCCATCCATAACTTCATCGACCTTAAAAACATTCCCCTGCGCGACCCCAGCTCCGACCATCCCACAACCCTCGATACGGTGGTCAAGTTGACCAAAATCCTGACGCCCACCGAAATCGATCATTACCAGATTCAGCGCGTCGTGGATATCTACGTAAACCCATCGGGTGAGGACCTGGGAAGAGTCGCGGGCCAGATCAACCGCATGGTCAGCCAGGCTAAGTTACCCGATGGCGTGCGCATCGACCTGCGCGGCATGGTACAGTCCATGCTCGAATCCTTCCGCAGCTTTGCCATCGGACTGTCGCTCTCGGTCATTCTGCTGTATCTCATTCTGGTGGCCCAATTCAGCTCCTTTAAAGACCCCTTTCTCATCATGCTGGCCATTCCCATGGGGTTTATCGGCGTGCTGATCATCCTGCCCCTCACCCATACCACCCTCAACGTCATGTCTTTGATGGGTGTGCTCATGCTGGCCGGTATCGCCGCTTCCAATAGCATCCTGATCGTCGAATTCGCGCACCGCCTGGAGCAGACCGGCCACTCCGTGGAGGATGCCGTGATCAACTCCTGCCGCGTCCGCCTGCGGCCCATCCTGATGACGTCGCTTGCTACCATCATCGGCATGCTGCCCATGGCTCTCAAACTGGGCACCGGCAGCGAGCAATACGCGCCCCTCGCACGGGCCATCATCGGCGGCCTTACCGCGTCGGTCATTCTGACCGTCTACATTGTTCCGGCAGCCTATGAGTTGGCCTATCGAAATCGCCGTGGAAATCCGCTGCCAAGCCAGTAGGCCGGCATCGGCCGGCGTCCGGCCGCACGCGGCTCAGCCTCGAAACCGAGCCGCGATCCAGACCCGCGCCGTTCCCCGCCGCACGCGCCCTACTTCGCAATGACCCGGAAAATACTCCATTCGCGGGATGGAAACGCTAGCCCGTTAGGGTCTACAGTAAGGTACTGGTTTGGGGTCGGGTCCTCCGCCAAGGAAACAACCGTGATGTTTCGCCTGTTTTTCGTGCTGCCTCTTCTACTGGCGCCTCTGTTCGCGCAGGATTCTCAGCAGGAACCCCGCATGGTGGACCTCAACGTGGTAGCGGTGAATAACCATGGCGCGCCCATCACCGACTTGACCCGCGACGATTTTGCGGTGACCGATTCCGGCAAGCCCCAGAAGATCGCCTTCTTCCGTCATCGCGATAGCGCCCGCACACCGCCTCCCCAACTCGGTCCCAACGAGTATTCCAACCGCAGCGCCGCCAATGTCCCGCGCGCCACCCTCATCCTTTTCGATCTGCTGAACGAAAATTTCGGAACGCGCGGCACCACCGCCAACCGTCTGATCCAGGACCTGCAGGCCCTGGAATCGCCCGAATACGTCTACCTGTACGTGGTGACCGTGAACGGACGCCTGTACCCCGTCCACGGACTGCCCGGCTCGGAAGGCGAACCCACCCCGGAGGATGGACAGCCCTGGACCCACCACGCCAAGCCCTTAATCGACCAGGCGCTGCGCACCGTGCTCCAGGTCCGCGACCCCGGCATTCTCATGGACGTGCAGTATCGCACGGAACTCACCCTTAACGTCCTCAACGAAGTGGCCGCCGTATTGTCCAGCGTACCCGGCCGTAAGAGCATCGTATGGCTTTCGGATGGCGTCCCCATTGAGTTGGGGCCGCGGCGCTCCGATACCGGAGACTGGGTCGACTTCACGCCCCTGCTCCGCCAGATGACCGAAAACATGGACCGCGCCGACGTGTCTATCTACCCCGTCCGCACCATCATGCTCGGTAGTCCCGCGAATATCGATGGCGCCAACCACGATGGCGTCTCCAGCCTGGACACTCTCGATACTTTCGCCCAGTTGACCGGCGGCCGTCCCGATGCGGGCAAAGATGCGGGCGCCGCCGTGCGCCAGGCCATCAGCGACATGCGCACCAGCTACCAACTCGGATATTACCCGCCTCCTTCGAACTGGGACGATAAGTTTCACAAGCTCCGCATCACCTGCGCACGGAAAGGGGTGCGCATCCAGGCCAAAACCGGCTACTACGCCTGGCGCGAGGCTCCCGGCGCCCATACCAACCAGGCCATGATCGCGGCTCTCTCGGCCCGCTTCGATGCCGCCGAAATCGGCCTGCGCGCCAAACTCGTCCCCGATCCGAAAAACCCCCACGACGAACACCTGGACGCCAGCATCGATGGCCATGACGTGGTCCTGGTGCACCACGGGGATGCCTACGACGGCCAATTGCGGCTGGCCATCGCCGGTTTAATGCCCAACGCGCGCCCGCAGAGCAGCGCGCTGATCCCTCTGGACGTGCACTACAGCGCTCAGCAACGCGACCAGGCCCTTGCGCAGGGCATCGGCTTCACGCAGGAGATCCGCGTGCCGGAGGGTGCCGCCGCCATCCGCCTGATTGTCTACGACCGCAGCTCCCAGGCCGTCGGATCGGTCACCATTCCGTTGGCCTCACCGGACAATCCGAACCACTAGCGCCGCGTCCCAGCCAGGAATCGGCCAACCCGTTAAGCGTTACCGCACACTACCCCGAAATCGCCCGGCCTCGAACGCTTCCCCTTTTCCGCCGCCCATCGAGAGTGAGTACAATACCCCAGGAGGCTTCCGCACGCCCGGCCGCATCCAACGCGCGCGGAGATTTCGAGGGGGAAGGGATGAACAGGTTTGTTGCTGTAGCGGTCCTATGGGCAGTGTTTGCCGGAGCCGGCCATTTGCGGGCGCAGCAGCCCGCGCAGCCCCAGGGAGGCCGCGGTCCAGGCGGCCGTGGGCCGGGAGGCCGTGGAGGCATGAGCGCCTTTCCCCAGCATCCGCCCGCCGATCCCGCGGTGGTCGAGCGCGGCAAGGCCATCTACGGCGTCAACTGCCAGTTCTGCCATGGTGCCGACGCCCGCGGCGGTGAGGGCGGCCCCAATCTGATTCGCTCCGAAATCGTGCTCAACGACCAGAACGGCGAGCGCATCGCCCCCGTCGTTCAGAACGGCCGCCCCGATGCCGGCATGCCCGCGTTCAAGCTGACCCCCACCCAGATCTCCGACGTCGCCGCCTTCCTCCACAGTTTCCGCATCAATGGCCGCGACGCCTCGCGCGACCGCCCGCCTGACATCCTGGTGGGCGACCCCAGGGCCGGCCAACGATACTTCCAGGCCAAGTGCGCTTCGTGCCACTCGCCCACCGGCGACCTCCAGGGCCTGGCCGATAAAATCACCGACCCGAAAGCCTTGCAGCAGGCCTGGCTCGCGCCGGGTGGCGGCCGCGGCGCCAGTCCCATCCGCATACCGCCCGCTACCGTCACGGTGACCCTGGAGACCGGGGAGAAAATCCAGGGCCGCCTCGTGCGCCTCGACGACTTCACTGTCACGGTGGATGATGGCGTCAATCGCACCTTCCTTCGCGACGGCAACGACCCCAAAGTGGAAGTTCACGATCCCCTGGAACCCCATCGCCTGCTGCTGCCGGTTTACACCGACAAGGACATCCACAACGTCACCGCCTACCTGGCGACCCTGAAGTGACCCTATGATCAAGAACCTGATCCTGACCCTCTCCTCGTGCCTGCTCCCGGCCATCGTCGCGGCACAGGGCCTGACTTCCGCGGATCTTCTGAAGCCGCTCTCCACCGACTGGCCGACCTATTCGGGCGACTACACCGGCAGGCGCTATAGCAAGCTCATCCAGGTCAATCAATCCAATGTGAAAAACCTGACGCTTGCCTGGGTTTCCCGCTTGGCCGCCGGAGCCGGAGGACGCGGCGGTGGGCGCTTCGGAGGCGGCGCCGCGGTTCCCCTCATCATCGCCGGCGAAGGCACCGGCGAAACCGGCGGAGGCTCCGGCGGCACCAGCGTTAAAGGTTCCATCCTGGAAGTCAACGGCATCCTCTATGTCACCACTCCCGATAATGCCTGGGCGGTGGACGCCGTCGATGGCCGCGAGCTGTGGCACTTCTTCTGGAAGACCAAGGGCGGCACACATATCGGCAATCGCGGGGTCGGAATGTGGGGCAACTGGCTCTACATGGAGACTCCCGACGATTACCTGATCTGCCTGGATGCCCGCACCGGCCGGGAGCGCTGGCACAAGGTGATCGCCAGCTTCAACGAGCAGTATTTTTCCACCCCGGCGCCGGTGATCGTCGGGAATCACGTGCTGGTCGGCACCGGCGACGATCTGGACGCGCCGGGATTTCTGCAATCCTTCGATCCGGAGACCGGCGACCGTCAATGGATCTGGTATTCCGTGCCCATGAAGAAGGGCGATCCGGGGCTGGAGACGTGGGCTAATCTGGATGCCGCGCGGCATGGCGGAGGGCAGGTGTGGATTCCGGGATCGTACGATCCGGAAACGCACCTCTACATCACCGGAACCGGCAATCCCACGCCCGCCTACACCTCCCAGAGCCGCGGCGAAGGCGACAACCTCTTCACCTGCTCCATCGTGGCGCTCAACGTGGATACCGGCAAGATGGTGTGGTATTACCAGACGTCGCCGCACGACACCCACGATTGGGATTCCGCCCAGACGCCGGTGCTGGTGGATGCGATGTTCAACGGCAGAATGCGGAAGCTGGTGCTCACCGCCAGCCGCAACGGCTACTATTTCACCCTCGACCGCCTCACGGGCCAGCGCCTGGCCTCCGCGCCGTACTCCAACTCCGTGAACTGGGCCAGGGGCATGAACGCCAAAGGCCAGCCGGTTCGCAATCCCGCCAAGGATTACGATGTGGCCGGCGCGCTCGTCTCCCCCGCCAACGGCGGCATCACCAACTGGCCGCCGCCCACTTACTCTCCCGATACCGGCCTTTTCTACGTGCCGCAGCACGACAGCTACGCTATGTACTACCTGACCGAGACCGATCCGCGCGGCGCCATGGGCTTGGGCGGCAAAGACGAGCAAGGCGTCGGATCGCTTGGCAGCTACCTCACCGCCATCGACTACAAGACCGCCAAAATCGCCTGGCGTTACAAGTACGCCGGAAACGCGGGTGGCGGCGGCGCCGGTCTGCTGGCCACCGCCGGCAAGCTGATCTTCGGCGGCGACCCCGGCGGCAACCTGGTGGCCCACGATGCGGCCAATGGCAAGCCGCTGTGGCATACCCATATCGGGCAGGTCACCAACGCGCCCGAAACCTACGTGCTGGAAGGCCATCAGTACATCCTGGCGGCTGCCGGCGACACGCTCTACGCGTTCACCCTCTACTGATGCCCGCAGCCGCCGCGATTCTGGCGCACAGCGGCGGGCCCACGCCGGTGATCAACGCCAGCCTCCTGGGTGTAGTCGAACGCGCGCGCCGGTTTCCCGGTATCGCCAGCCTCTACGGCGCGCGATTCGGCATCGATGGCGTCCTGGCGGAGGATTTCGTCGACCTCTTCGCCCAGATCCCAGCCGCCCTGGAAGGCGTCGCCCGCGCGCCCGCATCGGCCCTCGGCGCCTCGCGCCGCGAACTCACCGCCCCGGACCTGGACCGGCTCCTCGCCATCTTCCGCGCCCGTAATATCCGCTACTTCTTCTACACCGGCGGCAACGGCTCCATGCGCACCGCCTGGGAGATTGCCGGCATCGCCCGCCAGGCCGGCTTCGACCTCCAGGTGATCGGCATCCCCAAAACCATCGACAACGATCTGGCCGAAACCGATCACTCCCCCGGCTACCCGTCGGCGGCGCGCTTCTTCGCCTGCGCCGTCCGCGATATTGGCGCAGACAACCGCGCGCTCCCCGGCCAGGTGGAATTCGTGGAGGTGCTCGGCCGCGACGCCGGGTGGATCGTCGCCGCCACCGCCTTCGCCCGCGGCGGCCCCGATGACGCCCCGCATCTGGTCTATTTCCCCGAAGTCCGGCTGCCCCTCGGCCAGCTTCTCGACGATATCGATTCCGTCTACGGTCGCCTGGGCCGCTGCGTGGTGGCCGTGTGCGAGGGCCAGCTCGATGAGCACGGTGAGCCTTTTGGCGCCGATTCGCGCCCCGGTTCGCGCGGCCAACTGGCCATGAACCTCGGCCATCGCCTGGCCGTGCTGACCGCCGAAAGGCTGAAGCTCAAAACTCGCAGCGAAAAGCCCGGCCTGCTGGGCCGCACCTGCCTGGCCTACCCATCGCCGGTCGATTGGGCCGAAGCGCGCCTTTGCGGGCAGGCCGCCGTGGAAGCCGCGGAGGCCGGGAAATCGGCTGTCATGATCGCCCTGGTCCGCCAGCCCGGCGACGCCTACTCCGTCGCTACCGCCTGCGTTCCGCTGGAGCGCGTGGCCTTCGCCGAAAAGAAGCTCCCCGCCGCCTGGCTCACCCGCCCCGCCGCCGCGATGTCTCCCGCCTTCGCCGCCTACGCCGCGCCCCTTGTGGGCCCGGTAGATCCCTATCCGGAGCTGGTACCCTAAGCGGTCTGCCCCCTGCGAAACTAAGCTTCGTCTACTTGACATATTCAGTATTGCGTATACACAATAGGTCAGGATTTGACCTATGAAGCCGACAACCGCCGTCGAATCGCACCTCCCGCTCCCGCTGCCCGTCTTTCACATGCTCCTCGCCCTCACCGGCGGCGAGCGCCACGGATACGCCTTGAAACGCGAAATCCGCCATCGCACCAACGGCAAACTCAATCTGGCCGCCGGCGCTCTCTACGGCTCCATCAACAAAATGCTGGAGCAGGGGTTGATCGAGGAATCCGGCGAACGCCCCGATCCGCACCTGGATGACGAGCGCCGCCGCTACTACCGCATCACTTTGCTCGGCCGCCGCGTGGCGCAGGCCGAGGCCGCCCGGCTGCGCGAGTTGGTAAAGTTGGCCTCCGAAAGTCTGAGCGCGTCGCAACTCTCGTGAGGCGCCCATGGCCGATCCGAAACGCATCTATCGCTTCCTGTTGCGGCTCTATCCGGCCCGCTTCCGCGAGGAATACGCCGCCCCGGTCGAGCGCCAGTTCTGGGACGACTACCGCGCGCTCTCCGGCTTCTGGCCGCGCGCCTGGTTCTGGCTCAGCGCGCTCGCCGATCTGGGCGTCTCCATCCCCACCGAAATCCTTCGCGAGCTGCGCCAGGACGGCTCCTATGCCCTACGCCTCTATGGCCGCCGCCGCATGGTCACCCTGCTGGCCATGGCCGCGCTGGCCCTCGCCATCGGCGCCGCCACCGGCATCTTCAGCGTGGTGAACGCCGTGCTGCTCCGCTCGCTCCCCTTCCGCGAACCCGACCGCCTCGTCGAGGTCTGGCGAGCGCCGGCCAACGGCTTAGCCGGACGCGCCGCCTTCCAGCACTGGCGCGACACCAACGGCTACCTGGAAACCGCCGCCGCCTACACGCCCTTCCAGATCACCCTCCAAACCGGCCGCGATTCCTTCCGCGTGCAGGTGGCCGAAGTCTCCGCCAACTTCTTCTCCATGCTGGGCACGCCTCCCGAATTCGGCCGCGATTTTCGCCCCGAAGAAGACCAGCGCGGCAATACCCACGTCGCCATCCTCAGCCACGCTCTCTGGGACCAGGCTTTCGGAGGCGATCCGCGCATCCTCGGCAAAACCATCCTTCTGAATGGCGCTCCCGTTCAGGTGGTGGGCGTGGCCCCGCCCGCCGTCGAATATCCCGCCGGCACCGCCCTCTGGACCCCTTCGGCCTTCGATCTCAAACTGATTCCCAAGCTCGGCGTGATGGTCGCGTACACCGCCGGCCGCCTGCGCCCCGGCATCTCCCTCCGCCAGGCGCAGGCCATGCTGCAAGCCGATATCGCCGCCCACGTGCCGCACTCGAAAACCGCCCTGCCCGAACCCGATCCCGCCGCGCTCATTCCCTTGCGCGACCGCCTCTCCGAGCGCATCCGCCAGGCTTCGCTGGTCCTCTTGGGCGCGGTCGGTTTCGTGCTGCTGATTGCCTGCGCCAACCTGGCCCACCTGCTGCTCACGCGCTCCACCGAACGCCGCCAGGAACTCTCCATTCGCGCCGCCCTGGGTGCCAGCCGTGCCCGCCTGCTGCAGCAATTGATCACCGAAGGCTTCCTGCTCACCACCGCGGCCGCGCTGGCCGGCATCGTGGTGGCGCGCTGGGCCGCCCAACTGGCCGGCGCCGCGCTGCCCGCCCAGCTCGCCTCGCAGGTTTACACCGTGTTCGATTGGCGCGTCCTCGCCTTTGCCGCCCTGGCCGCGGTCGGCACCGGACTGGTCTTCGCGGTGGTTCCCGCCACCGTGCTCGGGCGCCTCCAGCCCAAACTGGACAACTCCCGCAATGAGGGCGCAGCCAGCGCCGGCGCCGCGCGTCTGCGTGCTGCCCTGGTGGCGTTTCAGGCATTGCTGACGGTGGTGCTTCTGGCGGGGTCCTTCGTCATGGGCCGCGGATTCCTGCGCCTCATCCACACCGATCTCGGCTTCACCACCAGCCGCGTGCTCACCCTCAACGTGTCGCTGGCCGGCACCAGCTACGAGAAGAGCCATAACCTGAACGCCTACGCTCAGGCGGCGCTCGACCGTCTACGCGACATTCCGGGCGTGCAATCCGCGGGGGCTTCCGAAATCCCACCGTTTTCCGCGGCGGCTCGCAAAGGCGGAAAATTCACCACCGATTCCGGCTTTGCTACCGGCCTCACCCAGGTGGTTTCGGTCACCCCGGATTATTTCCGCACCATCGGCCAGCCCCTCGCCGCCGGCCGCGATTTCGACCCGGCGGACCAGCCCACGGCGCCGCGCGTTGCCATCGTCAGTGAGTCCGTCGCCCGCGCCTTGGGAGGCCCCACAGCGGCGCTGGGCCAACAGCTCTCCGCTCCCTATTTCGCCGTCCAGCCGTGGACCATCGTAGGTGTCGCGGCCGATATTCGCTTCGCCGGCCCCTCCGGCGGCCACCCGCTCACCGTCTACGTGCCCGCCGCCCAGGCTCCGCCGGGCTTCCTGACCTTCGCAGTGAAGGTGCACGGCTCGGCCGCGCCCTATCTTACGGTGTGCCGCGATGTGCTCCGCGACGTTGATCGCGCCGTCCCGGTCTACGGCGTCCAAACCCTCGATAGCCAGCTCGCGGGCAACCTGGCGCAGCCGCGATTCTACACCGCCGTGGCCACCTTCTTCGGCGCTTTCTCGCTGCTGCTGGCGGTGATTGCGATCTACGGCACAGCCTCGTATTCCATCCAGCAGCGCCGCCACGAAATCGGCGTCCGTGCGGCCATGGGCGCTTCGCCGCGCGGCATGCGCCTGATGCTGCTGCGCGAGGCGGCCGTGCCCATCGCCCTGGGAATCGCCGCGGGAGCCATGGGCGCTTCGTCGCTCGGCCGCGCCGCCCAGGCGTTGATCCCGGTGGCCGAGCCGCCCGGCGCCCCGGTCTGCGCCGGAACCGCCCTGCTGCTGGCAGCCACCGCCATCGCCGCCACGTGGATAGCTACCCGCGGCATTCTCAAGCTGGACCCCATGGCGGTCCTGCGCGCTGACTAAACTTACCGCGCCGCCTTTTCCGCCAACAGGCCCTCGATGGTCGCGCGGATCTCGGCCTTCACCCGCACCAGTTCTTCACCGCTGCCGCCGCTCGGAAAGCCCGTGTGCACTGACCGCACCCGGCCGTCCTTGCCTACGTAAATGGTCGTCGGATACGCCGTGAGATTCTCAATCTGCGGCACGGC
>DATJRE010000321.1:0-6151 GCA_035505095.1 Bryobacteraceae bacterium
TTGAACACTACGCGCGAGCCATCCACCGCCCCCTCGCCCTCCATGGTGACGACGTTCTGCTCGTTTTCGTTGGAGCAGGCTTCGCGGCTGGCCACATGAAAGCGGCCCTCGCGATATTGCACGTTGGCGATGGCTCCGGCGATGGGCGCGCGGTTTACGTGCACATCGAAAATATTCAGGAAAATGCTGATGCGTTCGAGCGACGGCCCTTCGCGCTGCACCGCGACCACTTTGCCATCGGCCGGCGAAACAGCCACCGGTCCGGTAGGGATGGCGCGGTCGGGGTCGCGGAAAAAGTACAGGCAGAAGGCCGCCAGCAGCCAGAGCGGCACGCCAAAACCGGTTCCAGCCAGCCAGGCGGTTAACGCGCCACCGGCGGCCAGCGCAGCCGCGTAGTAGATACCGTCAATTACGATCACTCAGCCTTATTTTCCCATACGCGCCGCGCGGCACCGCCGGCAAATGTGGCGGGTGAAAGTTACGGCACTTTCGAGCCACTCGCAGGCCGGCGAAAACTCCCGAGGATGCAGACAGAACCACCCTCCGGCGTGCGCCGATAGAGCCCGTGGCGGCTGGCGGCATCGCGGTTGCGAAACCACACCATCGCCGTTGCGGTACCCGCCCGCGCCTATTGAGCGGAGGCATTTTCCATGCGCTGGATCTGCGAGAGCTGGTAGCTGAAATTATCGGGCGGATGGCGCATAGCCGTCTCGATCCCCATCGCCTCTGCTGCCAGGCGGTCGGCTTCCCCGAACTCGTGTTGGTGGGCGAAAGCCATGGCGGCGTTCATGGCCGCCTCGCCCCAATAGCGGGCCAGCAGTGGAGCGAGAGCGCCCAGCAGGCAGTAAAACTCATGTTGGGTGCGGCGCGAGGCGGATCGCAAAATATCGAGAATTGCCGCCTCCGAAATGGCCTCGGGGCAGATTTCGAGAAGAGCCTCCGCCGGGAACTTCGAGGCCATCTCAACCATTCGCTCCCCGGGCAGTTCGGAGGGCTTGCGCTCGAGCGGGCTCTCGATCAAGCGCCGGGCCCCCGGCTCGTAATCCCCGCCAAGGAACGGCGCCACCGAAATCATCCGCGCGAGGCGTGCAGGGACCGAAACAAAAACGGGCTGACCGGGCCTCGGGTATGTTCGCCTGGGCTCGTGGATGTCGGTCCACCAGTAGTCGTGCGAGTCTTGCGAAGGCTGACGACTGCGCGCCAGATTCCAGATAGCGGAAACGAGCGAACGACCGTAGTGCGGACGCCTCCAGAGCTGGGCGTCGGCGACGAAATCGGAGACAGCCCGCATCCCGCCGAGGGCTTCCCGGCGATGCTGCTCAGGGAAGGCGTCGTCCAGTCGCAACCAGAGCTGGGCGATCCCGGCGTGGGGGGCGGAGCCGCACGCAAGCCCTTCCCAAATGAGGAGAGCGCGTCGAATGGCCTCGGCAGCTAGCGGCTCTTCCAGGCAATCCGAGAGCGCACAGAATATAGCGGCCCGTGTCGCCGCATCGCGAATCCTGCGGGCTCGTACGAACGCGTCGCCAAGTATGCGGGGACGCTTCTCTGGAGGGAGATGGCAGGCGATGCGGAGGAGATGATCAAGCCGCCGCTTGATGTCGGGAATCTCGCGGATGGCTTTTACGAACGCTGCTGTCGCTTGGCCGCTGGCATCGCGAACCACCCATGCAGCCGGAGTTGCGCCAGGCCATCGGGCAAGATCGGATCGAGTAGCGTGCTTCGAATCGCAGGGGGAACAGCGGCGAGGCTGCCGACCAGTTCGGAAAGGACCTCAGGCGGAAGCACATGGTCTCGCAGATAATTGGCCAGGCGCTCGAACTTCTCGCTGGCGAGCCAAGAGTAATACCCGCAATCAATACGTGCTATGAGTGCCACGAGAAAAACGGAGCGATCGATACAACGTTCACGCAATTCTATCCCACGCTTCAAGAGGCCGCGGGGCGGCATGGGGCCGGCAAATCTTCCGGAGGCAAAGAATAAGCAAATAGGAGCGGCCGGCGCGCACTGCCGGGGCTGAGGCAATAACATCGCTGGCCCGGCGCGGCGCGGGTCGCATCCGAGAGTCACCGCCGGGCAGCCAGCGGGACGCGGCGGCCGTCGGCCCGCGACGCGACCGCCACCCGCGCTCGATCCTCGCCAGGCGACGTCGTGAGATGCACGCCGGCTCCAGGGTGGCTTCGCAAACCAGCGGCGCGGCTAGCGCCATCCCCGGCGAATGCCGGCCGGGCGAGGTTGCGCCCGCGGCGAACCGGAATCGCCGGCGAAGGACGCGCGCGGACAGGGCGGGATCGCCGCCGCCGAATGCCGCAGCTCGACAGCGCCGCACGCCGTTTTCCGTCAGTATGCGACGGGCGCAACCGCTCTCCAAATTGGACCGGGCATTCGAAGTATGCTGTAGGGTGCAGTGGTTTTGGGCCTATGCGTCAGGAGCGCTTTCGACAGGTGGTCACAATCGTGGTGCTGGCTGTGGCCGGAGCATCTGCGCTGGCGGTAAAGAATGTCTGGCGGCGCACCCCACCGCCGCTTACTACCGCTCAGCCCGCGCCGCAGGATCCGATTTATGCCATGCTCGATGCGGCGCGGCAGGGCGACGTTCAGTCTTATCTGCGCTGTTACACCGGCCCGATGCGTTCCGCCCTGGAAGTTTCCGTGCGCGAGTCCGGCGCCGGGGGATTCGCCACCTACCTGCGCAACTCCAATGCGGCCATCAAGGGGGTCGCCGTCAATGAACCCGAGAGACTCAGCGAACGCGAGTGCCGGGTGCGCATCGAATATGTATACCAGGACCGCAACGAGGTGCAGAACCTGTACCTCGAAAAAGCCGGGAGCGCCTGGAAAATCGCGCGGGTGGATGGCGCCGAGCGGGTGAAGACGCTGGTGCCCTACGGCACCCCCGTGGAATAGCGCGGTGGCGGCCACGGGTGAGCCGCGCCGCCGAATCGTGTATGATCTTCCCGAAGGAGCACCTCATGAGTTCCTGCAGGCTGTGGGTTGTGCTGCTCATTGCCGCCTCCGCCGGCGCGCAGACACCGGCGAGCGTTCGCATTCTTTTGGGGACCACCGACAGCGAAGCCACGCGCTGGGATGGCCGCGTGGAAGCGCAGGGCGCCCGCGTCGTTTCCATTGAGCCGTGGCGGTTCGAGGGGGCCGACGCCATTGCGGGCGACTCCTGGCGCATTTCGACGCATCCGATGCGGCGCTTTGGCGGCGCGCCCAATTCGCCGGTGGTCGCTAATGGCGTTGTGGTGAACCTCGCCGGCGCAAATAGCGCCACCCTGCGTTTCACCACCGCGCAAGGCAATTTCGAACTCCGCCTGGAGGAGCTGTCGTACGGCCAGTGGGCGCCCAGGCTGGGCGGCCGCGTGCTTGCCGATCGCATTCCGCCCACTCAACGCCTCACGGATACGCCTGCCGAGGAAGACTTCCCCTCCGCCGCGGCTGACCGCGCGGGCGACGTCTGGGTGGCCTGCGTGGCGTTTCATCACAGCCCCAACTACGAGGAGCTGCGCGCCCCGCGCACCACGCCCCTCACCGATTTCGCGCCCCTCAAACAGCCTACCGGCGGCGACCAGATTGTGCTGCGCAAAATTTCCGGCGCGGTTCCGTCCGCGTCCATCGGGCCGCCCATCGAAATCACTCCGGCCGGCCTGGATCTGTACCGGACAGCCACCGCTATCGACGGGCAGGAGCGCGTGTGGGTGTTCTGGTCGCAGAATCGCGGCGGCAACTTCGATTTGTATGCGCGCCCGGTCATCAACGGGCGGCCGGGGCGCGAGGTGCAGATTACCGCGGCCGCCGGTTCGGATATCGAAGCGGTCGCTGCCACCGACTCGAAAGGCAATGTCTGGGTGGCCTGGCAAGGCTGGCGCAACGGGCGAGCGGCCATTTATGCGGCTGTCGAAAACGGCCTCGGCTTTGGAGCGCCGGTGAAAGTTTCCGAATCCGCGGGCAACGAATGGAATCCGGCCATCGCCGCTTCCAAAGATGGGCGCGTGACCGTGGCCTGGGATTCCTACCGCAACGGCAACTACGACGTCTTCCTGCGAACCGCGGCTTCGGCGGGCTCCTGGGGCGCGGAAACGGCGGTTGCCGCAACGCCGCAGTATGAGGCCTATCCTTCGCTCGCGTACGATGCCGCCGGGCGCCTCTGGGTAGCCTACGAAGAGGGCGGCCGCGCCTGGGGCAAAGATTTCGGCGCGTACGACACGCAGGGCATCGCGCTCTACCAGGGGCGCGTGATCCGCCTGGTGGCCATCGAGCCGAATGGCGCGCGCGTGGAGACGCAGGCCTCGCTCGGCGCGGTGCTGCCCGGCATCCCCAGCCCCCGCGTAGACCGGCCGGGCGTGCAGGATGAAGCCGAAGCGTTCAATCCAGACCCCGCGCGCGCGGCGGACCGGCGCCCGTCGCAATCGGCGGCCAACGCCACCGCCGCCCGCAACAGTTACCCGCGGCTGGCCATCGACGGTTCCGGCCGCGTTTGGCTGGCCTTTCGCAGCGCCCACCCGGTATGGTGGGATTCCGTGGGCACGGTGTGGACCGAACACCTGGTCTCCTACGATGGCGCGCGGTGGAGTCCAGCGATGTATCTGCACCACACCGACAACCTGCTGGATAACCGGCCTGCGCTGGTGGCGGCGGGAAACGGCGGGCTGATGGTGATCGGCTCGGCGGATGGCCGCCGGCAGTTCCATCCGGCAAACCAGCGCGATGTGCTGAACGACGACCTTTGGGCATCGCGGATTGCGCTCGCTCCCGCCACGGGCAGCATGGCATTGAAACCAGCAGGCGGCGCGCAGGGGCCGGCGCCCGATTTCCGCGCGGAGACCGCGGCCATTGCGCGGCTGCGCGCGTACCGCAGCCCCGCCCCCGCGGCCCTGCAGATCGTGCGCGGCGAGTTTCACCGGCACAGCGAAATTTCGATGGATGGCGGCAACGATGGCTCCCTGCTCGACCAGTGGCGCTACATCCTCGATGCCGGCTCCCTCGATTGGGTGGGCTGCTGCGATCATGACAACGGTAATGGCCGCGAGTACACCTGGTGGCTGGAACAGAAGTTCACCGACCTGTTTTATACGCCGGGCGTGTTCGTTCCCATGTTCGCTTACGAGCGCAGCGTGGCTTATCCGGAGGGCCATCGCAATGTGATCTTCGCCCAGTGTGGCATCCGCGTCCTGCCGCGCCTGCCGCTTTCGGCACAGGACGCGCCCGGCCACGCGCCGGATACACAGATGCTCTACGCCTACCTCAAATACTTCGGGGGCGTCGTCGGCTCGCACACCAGCGCCACCAACATGGGCACCGACTGGCGGGATAACGATCCGGGCGTGGAGCCGGTGGTCGAAATCTACCAGGGCGACCGCCAGAATTACGAGATTCCCGATGGCCCCCGCGCGCCTTCGGAACACGATTCCATCGGCGGATGGCGGCCCAAGGGCTTCGTCAACCTGGCGCTCGAAAAGGGCTACATGCTGGGCTTCGAGGCCAGCTCAGATCATATCTCCACCCACATCAGTTATTGCAACATCTACGTGAAGCAACGCACCCGCGAGGGCGTCCTGGAGGGTCTGAAACAGCGGCACGTGTACGCCTCCACCGACAATATTCTGGCCGACGTGCGCAGCGGAGGCCACATGATGGGCGATGTCTTCCAGACCGCGTCGCTGCCGGCCCTGCAAGTAAAGCTCACCGGCACAGCCAGGTTCACCAAGGTGCAAGTGGTCAAAGACAATGCGTATGTCTACTCCACCCAGCCGGGTTCCGCGGAGGTGCAGTTCTCCTGGGTGGATAACTCGCCCACCCCGGGTAAGAAGAGTTACTATTACGTGCGCGGCGAGCAGGAAGACGGGCAGATTGTCTGGGTATCGCCGATGTGGATCACTTACACCCCGGGTCATTAACCATGGATGAAGACCGCCGCGAGCGCATCCGCTATTACACCTTCGCCGGATTCGTCGGCGTGCTGCTGCTGCTGAACTGGGTGGGCATCCTGCGCACGGTATGGGGCATCGACACGGCGATTCCCATTACGCTGCTCGCGGGATACAAGACCTTCTACAATTCCATTTCCGCGCTCCTGGAGAAGCGCATCTCAGCCGATATCGCCCTGTGCGTCGCGGTGATCGCGGCGCTGGCGGTGGGGCAATACCTGGCG
>DATJRE010000322.1:0-14465 GCA_035505095.1 Bryobacteraceae bacterium
AGGACCCTCATTTTCTGCTCCACTGGGCCCCTCTTCCGAGCGCAAACCCATTGCGATTCTGCAGCCAGATTCCCATGCGCGGAGTATATCTCAAATCCTGCACTATCGGCAGGGCGCGTGCCGTACGGCGGGCAGCCGGTCTTTTTGGGGCAACCGGCTCTGCGGAAAGCACTGCTTCGCCGTCCGCGGAATTCTCCCTGTACCGTGCGCATCGAAGGCCGTCGCCGCGCGAGCGGGAAGGCCGCGGACAGCGAGAATACCGCGCCACCATCGGTCGTGGGTGCGCCAATTGCAACAAACACGTTGTGGTGGGGCGCCGGCGCGGGCCGTTTATTCGGTCGGCAACGCGGCGGACCACGATCATTGCGGCCTAGGGCAGGCACCAGGCAGATTCGCTTTGGCAGTCTGCGAGCCAGCCGCCTCACGCTCACCACTGGAACTAACCGGGGAGCGACTCAATCAGCGCTGACCGTCTCCCCATCTCGCCGGAAGCGGCCAGGTGATCCCGCTAGGTATGGCGCGCCCGGACTGCCCAACCGGTTGGCAGGCAGCCTCCGCCAACCTCCCCTTGCGTCCCCTCGTTTTTTGTGCCACGGTGATAGCAGCTATGCGTTTCCTGTGGTTGCCTTTTCTCTGCGTGGCGCTCGCGGCGCAGAATCCCATCCCCGCCAGACAGGCGGCGGCCGAAAGGCAGATGCTCGAAACCGTACATTTGTTCACCACCCCGGTCGAGCCCCAGGCGGTCCAGGATTACGTAGCGCAGCTTGGCGCCCGGCTCGCAATCCAGTTGCCTGCCGGCGCCGTCCCCTACAGCTTCGTAGTCGTCGACTTTTGGGAAAACGGCTTGCCCGAGGCGCTGCTGCTGCCCGGTGGTCATATTTTCGTCCCGTTACGTCTCCTGCAGACCGCCAAAGACGAAGCGGAGTTCGCGGGCATGCTCGCGCAGGCGATTGCCCTCGCCCCTCTTTTGAAACAGCCGGATTTCATGTGTGGGAACCAATTGCTTTGCCTCATGTACGAAACCGGCAATGTCCCGATGTTTCTCCTGAGACAGCGGCGCGCCATGGAGTTCCGGGCGGACACCTCGGCTACCGCGGCGATGTCGCGCGCCGGTTTTGATCCGGCGGCTTTGCTCCGCTATATCCAGCGGGTGCAGCCCTCCGATCAGCCCAACTCTCCGCTCCCTCCTCGCGCAAAGCGGATCGCGGCGCTGCGGAAGGCTATCTCAATCCTTCCACCCACCTCCTCTACCGGGAGTAGCGACGAGTTCAGCGCCGTCCAGAAGCTGGCTCGCCCCGCCCAAGCCCCCGCACAGACCAGCAACTCCTTCGCTACCTGGGCGCGCCCGTCCCTGGTGCAACCGAGTTCGATCCGCTGAAGGGGCCACCTGGGGTGGCGGCCGCCTTCCCAGACCATCCCCTCCAAAAAAAATGAACATCGCTGTCGATCCGGCGCCGGCTCGAACGACTTACAGGTGAAGGCCGGCCGCGGCCGCCTTGAATTTTAGCAAATAGGAGTTATCCCCATGACCCCGAGGCATGCCCAACCCTTACCCCTCTCCGAAACGGCGAAGCGATCCGCGTTCGCCTCCATCGCCGGCGTTTCGGGCGAGCTGAAGCACGCGGCGCGCTCGCTGGTGCGCGCCAAAGGGCTTACCGTAACCGTCATCCTGACCCTGGCCCTGGGAATCGGCGCCAACGCCGCCATTTTCGCCCTGGTGCGTGGTGTGCTCCTCCGGCCCCTGGTCAATCGCGACGAGGACCGGCTGATCTACATCCACCAGAGCGCCCCCGGCATCGGCATCGACAACACCCATTTCTCGGTGCCGGAGCTGCGCGACCTGCAGGCGCGTGTCAAGACCATCAGCGAGTTCGGCGATTTCTCCACCATCGGTTTCACCATGGTGGGACTTGGGGAGCCGCGCGAAGTCCAGGCCGGCGTGGTGGGCGGCACGTACTTCCACGTGATGGGGCTGCATCCGGTGCTCGGCCGCCTGCTCGACCAGCGCGATGACGGCCCCAGCGCGGCTGGCGCCATGGTGCTCACTTACCGGTTCTGGAGCACGGCGCTCAAGAGCGATGCCTCCGTCCTCGGCAAAACCGTGCGCCTCGGCACGCGCACGGCGACCATTGTGGGGGTGCTGGAACCCTCGGTGCCTTATCCGGCGGAAACCGAAATCATCGCCAACATCGTCACCAGCCCGCACCATCTCTCGGCCACCATGGTGATGGGCCGGGTGCACCGCATGACGGAGCTGTTCGGCCGGCTGGCGCCCGGGGCGACTCTCGAACAGGCCCGCGCCGAGCTGCGCACCGTCTACGGAGCCATGCGGAAGGTGCATCCCGAGGCATACTCCACCAACGGCGACTGCCGCATCGACGCCGTGCTGCTGCGCGACCAGATCACCTCCGGCGCCCGCACCGTGCTCTGGGTTCTGCTGGCGGCGTCCATCCTGGTGTTCGTGATTGCCTGCTCCAACGTGGCCAACCTGATTCTGGCGCGCACCGTACGGCGGGAAAATGAGCTGGCCATCCGTGCCGCGTTGGGCGCCAGCACGGGCGCGCTACGCCGCTCACTGCTGGCCGAAAGTCTGCTGTTGTGTGGCGCCGGCGCGGCCTTGGGCGTGTTGATCTCGCGTCCCATGCTCTCCATCCTGGCGCGGTACGCCTCGCGCTTCTCGGTGCGCGCGCTGGATCTCAAAGTGGATTCCAGCATGCTTTGGGTAGCGGCGGTGCTGGCGGTAGTGGCGGCGGTGCTGCTGGCGTTCATCCCGCGCCTGCCCTCGGCGGACAGCTCGCGCGGATTCGGCCTGGCCAGCGGCAGCCTGCGCATCACTCGCAACACCGCCCGGCGGCAGAGGATCTTCGCCATCACCCAGATCGCCGCGTCGTTCCTGCTGCTGGCCGGCGCCACCATGCTGCTCAAGACGCTGCTCTCGCTGCAGGCGGCCCAGACCGGCTTCGACACCCGCCAGGTGCTGGCGATCAATGTGCCGGTCATGTCCTACGGGAAGACGCAAGACCAGGTTGTGAGTTTCTACCGCGAGGCCATCCGGCGGATTTCGGAGTTGCCCGGCGTGGAGCGCGTTTCCGTGGGCACGGTGGTGCCGTGGCGCGATGCGGCCACGTTTGGCTTCGGCTTCGGGTTCTCGGCCGATGGCCACGTGCGCGCGCCGGGCGAGGAAGATCCACGCGCCCGCTTCCGCACCATCTCGCCGGGATTCTTCGCCTCCCTGGGCGTCCCGATCCTCCAAGGGCGCGATTTCAACGATGCCGACCGGCACGGCAGCGAGCCGGTAGTGATCGTCAGCCAGACCCTGGCGCAGCGCATGTTTCCCAATCGGGATGCGGTCAACCGGCGCCTGTATTGGACCGATCCGGTGATGAAGTTCATTGACGTCAGCACGGCGCCGCGGCGCATCATCGGGGTGGTGGCCGATGTGGATGACGAGCGCGTGGTGCCGGGTCCGGTGATGACCGTGTACCACCCCTTCGGGCAGGAGCAGCTTTGGGGCGGCCGGCTGTTCGTACACGCGCACGGCAACCCTTACGCGCTGGTCTCGCCGGTCACGCGCATCATTCGCACCATGTCGGTAGACCAGGTGGTGGAACGCGCGGCCACCCTGGAGGACATCCGCGCCGAGGTGCTCACGCCGAACCGGCTGAACGCGCTGGTGTTCGGGGGCTTCGCGACCGTGGCGTTGGCCATCGCCGTGGTGGGGGTGATGGGCGTACTGGCATTTTCTGTCAGCGGGCGGACCCGCGAATTCGGCATCCGCCTGGCGCTGGGCTCCGAGCCGCGCCGTCTGCTGGCGGGCGTGATTGGGGAGGGCGCGGTGATGGCTGCCGCCGGGGTGGCCGCCGGCGCCGCGAGCGGATTCACCCTGGCGCAACTGGCGGGCAGCTATTTTCCGGATATGCGGCTGCCCGGAGTCGTGCCGGTGGCCGGTGCGGCCTTGGTGCTGTTGGCCGCCGCGGTGGTGGCCTCGGTGCTACCGGCGGCCCGCGCCGCCCGCGTGGATGTGATGCTGGCCCTGCGATCGGAGTAGCCAGCCGCGCCGTTGTGCGCGTTACCGGTGGTGCCACTGGCCGGCGGCCATCGTGCTGCCGGCGGCCCGCGCCGCCCCGGGTGGACGTTATGCAGGCCCTGTGATCGGAGTAGAGCCCGCCGCGCCGTTGTGCGGGTCCCGGTGGTGCCACTGGCCGGCGGCCATCGTACTGCCGGCGGCCCGCGCCGCTCGCGTGGATGTGATGCTGGCCCTGTGATCGGAGTAGCCAGCCGCGCCGTTGTGCGCGTTACCGCTGGTGCCACTGGCCGGCGGCCATCATGCTGCCGGCGGCCCGCGCCGCCCGGGGGACGTTATGCAGGCCCTGCGATCGGAGTAGAGCACGCCCGGTTGAGGCGGGCCGCCACCAAGCGGATGCATTCGGCCAGCTCGGGCGGCTCCCGGACTTCGAACTCGAAGCCCAGCCAGGCCAGGTGCACTGTCAGCGCGTCCAGCGAACTGGAGCGGGCGTGCAACAGGCAGCGGTGTTCGTCAAGCGATTCGAGCGTGCCGGCCACTGCCGGAACGCGCTCGGCGGCCTGCTCCACCGAAGCGTGCAGAATCACCTTGGCCTGGTGCAAGTCTGGACCGTAAGCCACGCTGCGCGAAACGTAAGCCGCGAAGTCGCCATCGGGCGGCTGTCGCGCGGTGAAGCGCTGGCCCGCGACCAGCGGCGGTTCAATGCGGTCCACGCGGAAGGTTCGCCAGTTGTTGCGGCTCACATCGAAAGCCGCCAGGTACCACCGCCGCCCGGTATGCACCAGCCGGTGTGGCTCTACTTCGCGCTGGCTGGCGGCGCCCTCGCGGCTGTGATACCCGAATTGCAGCTTCTGTAAATCGCGGCAGGCGCCCGCAATGGTCGAGAGCGTATCGGCGTGTACCCTGGGGCCGGGACTGGCCAGCGGCAGGATGAACGCGTCGAGCGCCGTAACCCGGCGGCGCAGCCGTTCGGGTAATACGCGCTGCAGTTTGGCCAGCGCGCGCACGGAGGCTTCTTCGATGCCCGTTACCGTGCCGCTGGCGGCTGTCCGCAAGCCCACCGCCACCGCCACGGCTTCATCGTCATCCAGCAGCAGCGGGGGCAGCGTGGCGCCGGCGGCGAGCTGATAGCCGCCCGCCGTGCCGGAAGTGGAGTTCACCGGGTAACCCAGGCTGCGCAGCCGGTCCACATCGCGGCGTAAAGTGCGCGCGGTCACTTCCAGGCGCTCGGCCAGGAGCGCGCCGGTCCAGTATCGCTGCGCCTGAAACAACGAGAGCAATCGCAACAGGCGCGCCGAGGTCTCCAGCATGCACCCAGTCTCCCACGACTCGCGGACTAAAATTGTCCGCAATGCCTGTTATGGTTTTCCTGTAAGTTGCAAATCAGAGAGGAGAGCATATGCCCTTTAGTCAATCGCTATTACCGGAGTTCGACGCCGAGATGAAAAACACGCGCAAGATCCTGGAGTGCGTGCCCGATGGAAAGTTCGACTACCGGCCCCACCCTAAGTCAATGACCATGGGCCGGCTGGCTACCCACGTGGCGGAGCTCGCCACCTGGGTCGGACCCACGTTGGATCAGGACGTGCTCGACATACCCCCGGATTACAAGCCGCATCTCGCCACCTCGCGGGCCGAGTTGCTGGAAATCTTCGACAAAGCCGTGGCCGATGCGCGGCCCAGGATTGAGGCCACCAGCGACGAGAAATGGCAGCAGATATGGAGCCTGAAATTCGGCGGCAACACCATCCTGTCGATGCCGCGCGCCGCGGTGATACGCACTGTGATTATGAACCACCTGATTCATCACCGGGCGCAGTTGGGAGTCTTTCTGCGGCTCAACGACGTTGCCATCCCCGGTATGTACGGCCCCTCCGCCGATGAGTCCATGACCGCCGCCGCCGTTTAACCCCTTACTGCACGCGCCAACCCAGGTCTGCAGCCGCAAGCGGTCAGCGGACCCCGGGTGCCTCGGGGGCTTCCTCCGATGCCGGAAACACCGGTTGAAGCCCCCGGCCACATAATTCCCCGCCCCGTCTCTTCCAAAGAAACCACTCCCCGCCCGTTTCATCGCCGCAACCGGGAGTATGTCGTACGGGTCCGCATCTTTGGCTCCGTCTCCCGGTAACATACTCCTAGTAATGCCGGTACTGTAAGCCGCCGTTCCGCGTTCCGCCTTGCGGTTCCACGGATACCGCCTTACTCACCCATAACCTTAATAATCACCCGCTTGCGCCGCTGGCCATCAAACTCCGCGTAATAAACCTGTTGCCACGGGCCAAAGTCCAGTTTGCCTCCGGTTACCGGTACAATCACCTGGTGGTGCACCAACAGGCTCTTTAAGTGGGAATCGCCATTAGTCTCCCCGGTCTGATGGTGGCGGTAGTCCTCGCGGAAAGGCGCCAGATGTTCCAGCCACTCGTCGATATCGGCGATTAAGCCATCTTCGGCGTCATTGACCCACACTCCGGCGGTAATATGCATTGCCGAAACTAGTACCATACCGTCCTGTATGTTGGATTTTTCAACTGCCTGCTCTACTTTGTTAGTTATATTCAGATATTCACGGTGCCGTGCCGTTTGAAATGTGAGATATTCCGTATAGAAGCGCATATAGCGCATGATACCGACTCAGGAAGAGGGGTCCAAGGCCACGGGACTGATTCTGGTTGTAGACGACGAGCCGCCGTTACTGAAGATGATGAGTGTCTACCTGAAGCGCCTGGGGCATTCGGTAGTGACGGCGGATACCACCGAGCAAGCCTTGGCAGCGGCCGAATCCGCGCAACCGCAATTTGCCGCGGCGGTGCTGGACGCGAGCATGGAGGGCCTGAGCATGCAGGACCTCGCTATGCGGCTGCTAAAGGGCAACTCCGCAATACGGGTCATCGCCACCAGCGGGTATCCTGTGGATATGGCCGCCATGGAGGCCGCCGCCCCCGGAAGAGTGATGTTTCTTCCCAAACCGTTTAGTCCGGAAATGCTGGCCTCCGCGGTCCGGAGGATGCTTGCCGACCAGGAAGAAGCGCTTTAATGTCTCCAAGGAAGTAAAGGCCATCGCCCGCGAACGGGTGGGCACTATTCCTGCCGGTAAGCTGATCGACGACCAGCGGCGCTCCAAGAAACCCAAACATAAGAAGCCTCCGGTGGAGGAGAGCGAGTGAGCGGTACGCGGGCCGGCCTTGCCTGTTCGCGGCGCGAGTTTCTGGCGGCCGGTTCGATCCTGGGTTGGCTCCCCTTCTGGCGCCCCAGCCACATCGAGCTGGCGGGAGCGCGCTTCCGCATCCACCGCAACGGCCGGGCCGGGCGCCGCTACGTGGTCATTCACGGGAACGAGGAGACCGCCCGCCAGGTGCTGGTGCGGCATATCGAGGTCCACCAGGGCATCGCTTACATCATCGAGAGCCATACCCGGGAGGTGGAGATCGCGGGCGGCAGGCTCGACCCCAACCGTATGTTTTCGCGCACCGGCGCGGAGGCCAACTTGAAGCAGTTGAATCGCGGCTGGCCACCCGGGCGCATCCAGGCGGCTCTGGCGCTGCTCGACCGCGGCCGGGAGAAACTGGTGCGCGCACTGATGCCGCCGCCGGGCGGCCTGACCATCGCCCTCCACAACAACTCCGCCCGATACTCGGTTGCCACTGAGCAGCCCATCAGCGACGCGGTATCGCTCCGCGAACCGGACAACCCGCACGCCTTCCTGCTGTGTACCGACCCGCAAGACTTCCGCAAACTGTCTGCTTCGCCCTACAACGTGGTTCTGCAACAGCACCCCGCCACGGCGGATGACGGTTCGCTTTCGCGCCTTGCCGCGGTGCGCGGCTTCCGCTACCTCAACCTGGAAGTAGCTCAGGGGCAGGGGACCGGGCAGAAAGAGATGCTGGACTGGGTGGAACGGAATTTGTAGACCGCGCAGGGCCGGCCGCGGCAAATAAGCACCGGCGGCTGGGCCGGGCGCGGGTGAGTCGCCATCCGAGGCTGGGGAGCACCAGCGGATCGACTTCCGCGGACGGGAAACGGCGCCCCGGCCGGGCACCGCTGCGTACTGGCGGCTGGCCGCTCGTTGGGGGGCCAGACTCGCGGGTGAGTCCGCTGCGTCACCGGCGCCGGCGACTACCGCGGCTTGGCAGACCCGCCTCTACATGAAGTAGTCTTTGACCTTCTCGAACAGGCCCTTCTCGGCGGGCGCGTTATCCACCGGAAGGGTGTCGCGCAACTGCTCCAGGAGACGGCGCTGTTCGCGGGTAAGGCGGCTGGGCACGCGGATATCGATCCGCACGTACAGATCGCCGCGGCCGCTGCCGTTGAGGTGCGGGACTCCCTTGTTGCGGAAGCGGAACTGCGAGCCGTTCTGGGCCCCTTCGGGGAGCTTCAAACGCAGCGGCGCTTCGAGCGTGGGAACCTCGATTTCGGCGCCCAGGGCGGCCTGCGCGATGTTCACCGGGATGGTGCAGTACAGGTCGCTTTCGCGGCGCTCGAAGAACGGGTGCTCCTTCACCTTCAGGAAGACATACAGGTCGCCCGAGGGGCCGTTGTGCAATCCGGGCTGGCCTTCGCTGGCCAGGCGAAGCCGGGTACCTTCATCCACACCGGCCGGGATGTTGATTTTGATCTTGCGCACCGCCTGCCGGTAACCCTGGCCGCGGCACTGGCTGCACGGGTTGCGGATGATCTGGCCGGAGCCTCCGCACGTGCTGCAGGTCCGCCGGATGGACAGAAAGCTCTGCTGGAAGAGGACTTCGCCCCGCCCGTTGCAGGTGGGACAAGTGGCCGGCCGGGTGCCCGGCTCGCTGCCTGTGCCGTCGCAGCGGTCGCACTGCTCCATGCGCGGCACCTGGATATCGGCGCTCATGCCGAACACCGCCTCATGGAAGGTAATTTCCAGGTCGTAGCGGATATCCTCGCCCCGCTGGGCACGGGTGCGGCGCTTGCCGCTACCGCCGAACAGGTCGCCGAAGCCGAAGAAATCGCCCAGAATGTCGCTGAAATCGGTGAAAGACTCGGGGTTAAAGCCGGGCTGCCCGGTGGCGCCCTGCAATCCGGCGTGTCCGAACCGGTCGTAGGCGGCGCGCTTCTGGGGGTCGCTCAGTACGCTATAGGCTTCCGAGGCTTCCTTGAATTTATCTTCGGCCTGCGGATCTTCTGGATTGCGATCGGGGTGGAAGCGCAGCGCCAGCTTGCGGTAAGCACCCTTGATATCCGCGTCGCCGGCTGCTTTCTCCACACCGAGAACTTCGTAGTAATCTCTTTTTGCCACTGGTTTCACAGGACTTACGGTTTGACCGCCACCTTTACCATGGCGGGCCGGAGGAGTCTTCCTTTGAAATTATAGCCGCGCTGAAATTCGCCCAGGACGGTCTGGTCTTCGGCCTCGGTGGTCTCTACCCGCTGTACGGCTTCGTGCAGGTTGGGGTCGAAACCGCGGCCCACGGTCTCGATCGGCTCCAGGCCCATTTTCTTCAGAGTTTCGTAGAGGCGCTGGTAAATCAGGCCAACTCCGCGGGCATAGTCCGGCGAAGCACCCTCCACTTTCAGGGCGCGTTCGAAATCGTCCAGCACGGGCAGCAGGTCGCGCACCAGATCCATGGCCGAAAACTGAAGAAAATCGGAGCGTTCCCGCTCCGCGCGCCGCCGGGCGTTATCGAACTCGGCGCGCGTGCGCAGGAGGCGATCCTGCAACTCGGCCTTCTCAGCCGCCAGGCGATCCCGCTCGGCCGTCACCCCGGCCAGTTGATCCTCCAGCGTAGGGGCCGGAAGGGCCTCTTCCTGGGACACTTCCGGAGAATTTGTGTTGAGATCCTGACTATCCACTTTCTTTAGCTTAGCAAAGCACCACCGGCGGACCGCACGGCCCACGGCGCGCCAATAGTCTAAAACTGCGCACTCTCCAACGCCCGGCTGGTTTGCAACACGGCCGCCATGGCGCGTTCGTAATGCATCCGCATAGGTCCCAACACGGCCACTTTGGCGGGCAAGCCGCTGGACATACGCACCGTCATCCCGATTAACGCCAAATCCTTCATTGCCGGATGAGCCTCACTCAGGCCAACGTGTACCTGCAACTCTCCGGGGCTCGGCTCCAGGAACCGGTCCAGCAATTCCATCAGCCGCTGCTTCTCCTCCAAAGCCCTCAACAGCTCGCGCATTTTCTCCCGTGTGAGGTGCAGATCCAGGCCCAGCAGGTTGGAAGCGCCCTCCATGTGTACCTCGGGAGAGGTGTTCACCTCGAACAGCCCTTTCTGGAAGAAGAACTGTAAATTGCGCATCACCGCATCGAACAGCGCCCGCTCCTCGGTCATCCGGCGGAGCAGCTCGCGGCACACCTCGCCCAGTTGCCAGCCGCTGAAATTGCGGTTCACATAATTACGGATCGAACCCAATTCTTCCGCGGAAACCGGCTGATCGAGCGCCACCACGCGGTTTCGCACCACGTGATCGCTGGTGACCAGGATCATCAGCACGCGCCGATCCGAGAGCGGCACCAGCTCCACCTGGTCCAGTTGCTGGGCCAGCGACGGAATGGCTGCGGCGATTCCCACATTGCGGGTCAATTCCATGAGGATGTAGCTGGAGCGTTCCATGTGCGCGCCCAACGTCTGTAAGCCGCTGAATTCATGCCGCAACCGGTCCGCCTCGGCGCCGGCGATGCGCACCGCGGTGAGGCTGCGGACATAAAATTGAAAGGCTTTGGCCGTGGGAACCCGGCCGGCCGAGGTGTGGGGCTGGGAAAGATAGCCGTCATCGGCCAGGTCGGCCATCACATTGCGGATCGAAGCCGGGCTCAGTTCCTGGCTGCGCCGTTTGGAGACCGTCCGCGAACCGACCGCCTCGCCCGTCTCGATGTAGGCTCGGACAATCGCGTTCAAGATGTCCTGATGCCTGGCCCGAAGCGGCCCATCGCTTTTCATCGAACTAGGTAAAAGCCCCCCGTTCACCATTCTAGTTGCTGGGGAGTAAAGGGTCAAATCGAGGGCCAAAGTTCGCGGATGTACAGTTTGGGCCGCTCGGCGGCCGATCTCCAACCCGGCGAGGCGCGCTTTCCGCCGTTGCGGTGGCCGGGCCGGGAAATCCCCAAAAATGTTGAGCCGGTGCCAGTTCCACTCACCGCCTGGCACCGCCACTATTGCTAGAATAACCTTTCAGTTTTAAAAGGAGGTTGGGATTTGGAAGCGGTGAAGACCTTGTTGCGCCTGTTCAGTTATGTATTTGACGGCCTGCTGGCGCTGTTTCTGATCGCCGTCTCGGGTTTTGCGCTTGCTTCCGGAGGTCCCGACCTGCACCTGGACATGCTCCCCTGGACCGGTTCGACGCTCATTTGGGTGGTCCTCGCCGGGTCCCTGTTCGGGCTGATTTCGGTGCTGCTGGCGATGGTATCCAAGTGGCGGTTCCTGTTTTTCTTGTGGAGCCTGGCGGTGGCCGTCCTCTTGATCCGGGGCTACGTCTTCACGAGTTACCACTTCCAGCAGGGTGGCGTCTCCACCGCCATCGGCCTGACGGTGGCTTCGCTGCTGGCCTTGCTGGGGGCCTGGTTCCAGTTGTTCCGGCGGCGCGAACGTCCCGGGCGATATTAGGCGGATCGCGGACCCTCCCGCTGCCCCGCGTTTCACCCAGCAACTCCTAAGTGTTTTACCTGATTCTGATTTCCCCTGCACTGTGGTATTAAACAGCTAATAGGAGTATTTACTCCGAATTGTGGGCGGACGCCGTTGGTGACGCTCATCTGCCGCCCATTCACGCACGGCACCTTGCCGAACTGAGGCTCCATCAGTTTCGACACGGCGGACCGGTTGGTCTTCCCCCGACAGGAGGTACACGAGCCGATGAATACCTTCCCGGTTCTGCTGGGCGCCTTGTGCGTCTACGCCATTGCCTACCGTTATTACAGCGCCTTTATCGCGGCCAAAGCCCTGGCGCTGGACGACCGCCGGACTACTCCCGCCCACGCCTTCAAAGACGGCCACAACTACGTGGCTTCGCCCAAGTGGGTGCTTTTCGGGCACCACTTCGCCGCCATTGCCGGCGCCGGTCCGCTGGTGGGACCCACACTGGCGGCCCAATTCGGCTTCGCTCCCGGCTTTCTGTGGCTGCTGGTGGGCGCCGTGCTGGCCGGCTGCGTCCAGGATTTCACGGTGTTGGTGGCCTCGGTACGCCATCGCGGCCGGTCGCTGGCCGAAATCGCGCGCACCGAAATCAGCCCCTTCGCCGGCCTGGTGGCTATGGTGGCGGTGCTTTTTATTCTGCTGGTGACGCTCGCCGGTTTGGGAATCGTGGTGGTGAACGCGCTGGCCAATAGCCCCTGGGGCGTGTTTACCATCGGGGCCACCGTCCCTATCGCCCTGATTATGGGCGTGTGGATGTTCAAGAGCCACGGCGGAAAAATCACCATCACCGGCCCCAGCATCTTCGGGGTGGTGCTGCTGATTTCGGCGGTAATCGCCGGCCACTGGTTTGCCGGGACAGCCGGGGCGGGCGCCCTCACCTTCACCCCACACCAGATCACCTTTCTGATGATGGCGTACGGCTTCATCGCCTCGGTGCTGCCGGTGTGGCTGCTGCTGGAGCCGCGCGATTACCTCTCCACCTACGTCAAACTGGGCACCATCGCGATTCTCATCATCGGCGTCTTCCTGGTGCATCCGGATATCCGCTTCCCGGCTTTCACCCAGTTCGTATCGGGCGGCGGGCCGATCATCAAAGGCAAGCTGTTTCCGTTCCTGTTTGTCACCATCGCCTGCGGCGCCATCTCCGGCTTCCACTCCCTGGTGGCGTCCGGAACCACGCCTAAGATGCTCGACCAGGAGACCGACGCCCGCTTCATCGGCTACGGCGCGATGCTGTGCGAATCGCTGGTGGGCGTGCTGGCGCTGATCGCCGCCACCTCCATGCATCCCGGCGACTATTTCGCCATCAATAGCACTCCCGAAGTGTTCTCCAAACTCGGCCTGCACACCGTCAACCTCGACCTGTTCTCACGGGAAGTGGGCGAAAAGCTGGCCGGCCGCACGGGCGGCGCGGTTTCCCTGGCCGTCGGCATGGCCCAGATTTTCAAGGGCCTGCCCGGCATGGACCGGCTGATGGCTTACTGGTACCACTACGCCATCATGTTCGAAGCGCTGTTCATCCTCACCACGGTGGATACCGGAACGCGCGTCGCCCGCTACGTGCTGCAGGAACTCGTGGGCCGCGTGCACAAGCCCTTCGCCAACCCCGCCTGGCTTCCGGGTAACCTGGTGGCCACCGCCTGCGTGGTGAGCGGCTGGGGGTACCTGATTTATACCGGAACCATCTCCACCATCTGGCCGCTATTCGGCACCGGCAACCAGTTGCTGGCCACCATCGCGCTGGCCATCGTCACCACATTCCTAATCAACATGGGGAAAGCGAAATACGCTCCCATCGCCCTGGTCCCCATGTGTTTTGTGGGTGTTACCACGGTGACCGCCGGCGTTCTCTCGATCCGGGACATCTTCTGGCCGCTGACTTCCAAACCCGGGCAGGTCTTCACGGGATACCTGGATTCCACCCTGATGGGCATTTTCATCGCTGGGGTAATTCTGGTAGTGTTTGACGCGGCGCGCCGCTGGCTGGCCGTGCTGCACGGCGCCGAACCGCCCGCCGAAGCCTTTGGCCCGCCGGTGACTGAGGAGAATGAAGTCAAAATGGGATGCTGCTAACGGCGGGCTGGCCGCCGCGCCAGGCAAGCGCGCCTCAGCGTTGGAACCGGCCAGACCGCTTGCGTCCACGGTGCGCCGCCCGGATGGCAGGCCGCGCGCCATGCTCAATTCCAATAATTGCGATCCAGGCTGCGGTATTGCACGGCTTCGGCATGATGCCTGCCGACACCGTTGCGGAGCCGCCCAGGTCGGCGATGGTGCGCGCTACCTTCAGGATGCGGTCGTGGGCGCAGGCCGAGAGGCCCACACGGCGGACCGCCATTTCCAGCGTGCGCTCGCCCGAATCGTCCAGGGCGTACTGCTTGCGGATCATGCGCGAAGGCATCTGCGAGTTGTAATAGCCGCGGGCCCGCTGCACGTCATGCGCGGCCGCCACGGCACCCCCGGATTTCGCCCGAAGACTCCGAGGGGCGGGTTGCCGCGCAAGTCCTGGTAGGGGGCACTTCCACATGAATATCGATGCGGTCCAGCCGCGGTCCGCTGATCTAATTGGCGCTTGTCTCCCCGAGAACGCCAGTCGGGCAGTGGCGCAACCCCTCTCATTCGCGCGCCTTATTGGACCATCGCTCAAAGCCATGGGAACCCCTCGTTGGTGAAACTTGCCAGTCATGTCAAGCACTGTTTCCAGTCGTAGCGAACGTTGTGCCCGGCGCGTTGGTCACGTTTTTCGGCGCCGGCTTTCGGAACTTGTCTTATCGGTCCATGTGCCCGTCTGAAGAAAGGCTCGATAGGCGGCGGGATTCACGAATACGTTGTCGAATCGGGGG
>DATJRE010000323.1:0-35270 GCA_035505095.1 Bryobacteraceae bacterium
AGCCCCTGAGTGGCGCCGCGAAGGCCGCGGCTACCGCTTCCATCGCGGCTACTGGCGGTAACTGCCTCCACCCTTCTACCCCTCGCGGGCCGGGAACCCGATCGCCAGCCGGCCCGCGCTCCGGGTTTCCCCGCCCGGGGCAAGAGTTGCCTGCAAACGTCTTGCCTTCATCCCTGGCCAGCAGCAGATCCGCCGTCGCACAGGCCACTGGTTTCAGCGATCCACCACGAGTTGCGGTTGGGCGCCGCGCACACGCGCCGCGCGACGGGCCGCGGCGATGGGGGGAGGAGAATCTCTGGTCCGCAGCCTGCGGCGCCGGCCGCGGGCTATCGAATCCACGCGTGAAGACGAAGCAGCAACCGGATGTCTTCGCCGCCGTGCGGGCGGCCCGCAGAGCGAACTGGCCGCGATGATTGAGAAAGGAATCTCTGGTCCGCTGCCGGCCGCGGGCAATCGAATCCGGCAGCGGAGGCGAGCAGCAGACCAGGGTGTATCCGCTGCCTGCGCGGGTTCCGCCGCCCGTGCTGGCCGCGGCAACCGAGGAAGGAATCTCTGGTCCGCTGCCTGCGGCGACGGGCGCGGGCTATCGAATCCACGCGTGAAGACGAAGCAGCAACCGGGATGTCTGCCGCGCCTGCGCGCGGGTTCCACCGCCCGTGCTGCCGCGGCGACGGGGGAAGGAAGGAGAATCTCTGGTCCGCTGCCCGCTGCGACGGCTGCGGACTATCGAATCCGCGCGCGCAGACGAAGCAGCAACCCCGGGATGTCTGCCGCGCCTGCGCGCGGGTTCCGCCGCTGTGCGGGTGGCCTGCTGATTGCACCGGCCGGACGAGGGAGGCGAGCAGCAGACCAGGGTGTGTCCGCCGCCTGCGCGCGGGTTCCGCCGCCCGTGCTGGCCGCGGCAACCGAGGAAGGAATCTCCGGTCCGCGTGGGCCGCGGAGGCGCGCCGCCCTATCCCAGGAATCCCAGGTTCGCGGTGGAGAAGTTCGGCAGGTTTGGAAACACCGTGGGTAGCGCCGAGGCCGGAATGCCGAACCACGAGCACAGGGTGGCGCCGTACTGGTCGATGGCGGTGGTGGGAATCCAGCGGCCTCGCACGTCGGTGTCGTCGGGGCCGCCCAATTCAAAGGTCGGGAACTTGCCGTAGATCTGTCCGCCCTGCACCGCTCCGCCCACCACCAGGTGATGGCCGCCCCATCCGTGGTCGCTGCCATCGCCGGAGGTCGGCTGGAAGGTGCGGTTGAATTCCGACTCCGTAAAGGTGGTTACGTTCTGCGCCACTCCTAGTTCCTGGGTGGCGTCGTAGAAGGCCGCCACCGCCTGGCTCACTTGCGGATAGAGCGAGTTCTGGGTTCCCAGTTCGCCGGTGTGGGTGTCGAAGCCGCCCAGCGAGCAGAAGAAGATCTGCCGCCGCATGCCCAGGCTCGACTGCACCGAGATAATCTGCGCCACCTGTTGAAGCTGCTCGCCCAGCGAGGTCTTGGGGAACTGGGTGGTCAACGTGGGAGCCTTGCTCAGGGCGTTGTCGAGCGCCGTGGCGTCGGTGATGCTGTTGGCCAGCGTGGTATTGGCCGCCTGCACCAGCGAGACGCCGCTATTGGCCGTGAGCAGTTGGTTGAGCGCCGTCCAGCGCGCCTGCGACGCCGCCGAAGTGCCGAAGCCGGCCAGTTTCAGCGATCCGCCGGGCGCGATGGCCACCGGCTGCGTCTTCGATCCGCTGCCTTCCAGGGTGTTGCCGGCCACCGAGAGGAAAGTGGGGAAGCTCGACGAATTGATGCCCTGGGCGGCGATGTAATCGGCCGCGCGCCCGGCCCAGCCGGAGGTACTGCTGCCCTGCGCCACGGAGGTCTGCCACTGCGCCTGCTGGTCGGAATGCGAAAACAGATTCATGGGCACGGGCGTCTGCTGCGCCTGGTATTGCGCGCGCGTGATGGGCTGCACCAGCGACCCGACGTTGGCCACCACCGCCAGTTCTTTGCTGGAAAACAGGCTGGCCAATTCCGGCAGCAGCGCGTGAAAGCCGTAGGGCGCGCCGGTTACGCTGGCGACCTGCACCAGAGCGCTGACCGGCAGCCCCAGGGTGGCGCGAGCCGACTGATACGCCTGGTAATCGGCGTCATCCAGCGGAATGATGGTGTTATTGGAATCATTCCCGCCAAACAGAAAGATGCAGACCAGCGCCCGGTAATCCGGCCCGCTTTGCGCCAGCGTGGGCAGCAGCCCGAAGGGGCGCAGCGCCATGGTTCCCACCGACGCCGCTCCAATCCTGATAAATCCTCGACGGCTAAACATGGTATTTTCCCCTATTGCATGATTTGGTATTCGCCGGAGGTCAGGACGACATACAACGCCGCCTGAGCCTGCGCCGCCGGCGTGGTCACCGCGGAAGCCGCGCTGGTGGCCGCTTGCGCGAGTCCGCTGGACATGCCACTGTGCAGGAACACGTAACTGATGTAATCCACCAGGCCGCTGACATTATCCTTATATTGTTCGAACGGCGTTAAATCCACCGTAGTGCTCTTATCCAGCGTGCCGTAGATCGCTGCGTTTACGATGTCCGCGCGTTCCGCAGCGGTCTGGGTGGAGTAGATGCCAAATTCCGGTGCGGTTTGCCCGCTTTCCAGAGTGTAGAGCGGAGAGAAGTAACTGAACACCGTGGGCGGGTAGAAAAGCTCCTGCCCCATCAGGGTGGCGTCGTTATAGGGCGTGCTGGATGCTCCCAGGGTGGCGTTCAATCCGCGCAGCAGGTTGGCCATAAAGAGCACCGGCTCGCGCATATGTCCGAAATTGGGGTTCGGCGTGGCGCTGGGGTCGTCGCCGGCCCGCGCTTCGGGATCCGTCAGGATAGCAGTGATTACCGCTTGCAAATTGCCTTCCACGCCCGTGCCGTCATCCAGAAAGACACTCGATACCCGCTGGATGTAGGCCGGACTGGGATTGCTGGTCACCAGGTGTTCGATCAACTGCCGGCTGACGAACGGGGCCATGGTCTTCTGCGCCATCAGCGCGTCCAGCACGGATTGCAGATCCTCTGCGGCGGTCCCCCCGGCCGGGATGACAATTCCCGAGACGATGGTTTTGGAAGTGGTGTCGTGCTCGGCCTCCACGGCGAACATCTGGCCGGTGTAATAGGCCGGGTTATTGGTCTTCGCAGTGGCCCCCGGCGCGGTGGGATAAGTCCATCCGGTGAAGGCTTTGGCCTGGTTGGTGACTACGCTCTGATCGTAAGTCGGCACCGGGTTATAATTGGAATCCAGAACCGGGCTACCGTCGGCGTTGAGCTCGGTCAACCCCAGGGTGAATAACTGCATCAATTCACGCGAATAGTTCTCGTTGGCCGCCGTGCCCTTGGAGGCATTACCCTTATTGTTATTGGCCATGTTGAGGTAGTTACCCATGGCCGGGCTCAGGCTCACCGCCTCAATCAAGTCGCGGTAATTGCCGAAGGCGTTGTCGCGAAAGATCCGCCAATACGGAGGGAAGGCGTAGGCAGGCTTGGTGGAAACGGCCGAAACCACCCAGATCTCCGATAACGCAAAGGCAACTCGCTGGCGCAGTTGATCCTGGCCGCTTACGGCGTTCTGGAAGAACGCGAGCTGCACCGGAGCCAGGTTATTGTTGCTGTTTCCGTTGGCTGCCAGAATAGGTTGATCCGGCAGATCGGAAGTATTCAGCGCAAACTGCGCCGCCAGCCACTTAGTAATGCCCATCTGCTGCAATTGGGCAATAGAAGCCGGCGTCGGTCCCCAGGTGGCCTGATCGAGAAACCGCGCGGCGGCGCGTGGGGTCATCACCGTGGCGGTAGTTTGTGCAAACGCACACGGAACGAGAAGCAAGACAGCGAACTTCGTGGAACCCTTCATAGAACCCTCGGAAAGTGCACGCTGGAATGAACCCCGGCAGGCGGAGGAAAGTTGCGGCAGGATTTTCAATTACGGACCGAAACCGCGATTCATATCCCACAGCGGGTAGTGCGGGAGCGCACCGGCGGGATTGCGGAGGAACGCCTCGGTCTGCGCCACCAGGTCGCGCATGCGCTGGCGCTGCGCCGTGCCCACACTGCGGCGGCCGAGTTGGGGAGTCTGATCCGCCGCCCGTACAGTGCCAGGCCCGGGAACCAATCCCTCGGCCAGCAGCGGCCGGTCTCCGCGATGCGCTTCGAACAACCCGTGCAAGGCCTCCCGCAGGTTGCCGATCGGCTGCTTGCCGAAGCGCGCGCTCCAACGCGCCTCTAAGTCCCCCACCAACTGGTGGTAGGTCTGCTGCGCCAGCAAGCCGCGCGGCGACAGGCGGATTACTTTTCCGCGGGTGGCTGCGGGATCGGGTTCTACGACCACGTAGGGCTTGATCTGCCATCCGATGCCGGTGGTCTCCGGCGATCCGCCCGTGAGGCGAGGAATCTCTGCGGCGCGCAGGGCGCCCGCCTCCAGCACGCGCAGCGTGTTCGCGCAGAGCGGCAGCGGCGCCGGCGATTGGGCATCGAACTCCAAGCGGAAAGCCAGCAGCAACTGGGAGAGCAGCGCCGACAGCGGCAAACGCGCGGCGACGCGCTCGGCCCGGGGTGGAAACCGTTCGCCGGCCTCCCAATACGGAAGCCCCTGCGGCAATTCGGCGTCCAGTTGCCCGGCGACGTGCTCCAGGGAATCGCGCAGGCGGCCGATTTCGTGCTTGCCAAACCGCTCTTTCCAGCGGCGCTCGATGGCGTCCGGCAGTGGCGGCCAGATTTCGCGCGCCTGGCGGCCCTTGGTAGTGAGATGCACCAGCCAGCCGGAGCGAATGCCGCGCCCGCGGCCCCAGCCATCGCGCAGGGTCCGGCCGGCCAAGCGGTGTGCGCGGAGCGGGATGGCCCGCTGGTTGCCGGGATCCGGTGCCAGGACGACGAATGCCCACCTTTCGAGACAGCCCAGCAGGAAGTGCATGCCCTTCATGCGCCGCTCGAATTCGTTATCCAGCTCGATGGTGAAGGCCACCAGCACCTGCGACAGCAAGGCTGGGAGTGGGCGTACCGCGGCAACCGCGCCGGAATTCTCCACTGCACCTCTCTCTTTGGCGCCCACAGGCCACAGTTTAGCCCGTGAGATCCGGGGCGTGCGACGCGAGGTGCGTTCGTTCACGGTCGCGGCTCCGCTTGGATGGCGAGCCGCGGCACGCCGGCGGGCTGCGACCTGGGCCTTCCACCGCGAGATGTTGTGCAGTTGCGCGGCAGACGCCACTTACGGTCGCGGCTCTGCCTCGATGGCGAGCCGCGCGCCGTCCGCGGGCGGGACTAACTGGCCCCCGGCTCACCGGCTGCGGCAGGGCCGAACACACGGGCGAAGATGCGGTCCACATTGCGAAGCTGGCGCTCCAGCGAGAAGGCTTCGGCAATCTGGCCGGCGTCCAGCACGGCGCGGATTGCGGGATCGGCTTCCACGGCGGCGCGGAAGTCCGACTCCTCTTCCCACGCCCGCATGGCGTGAGCCTGCACGAGGCGATAGGCCTGCTCGCGCAGCATGCCGGCGGCGGCCAAATCCAGCAGTAACTGGCCGGAGAAGACCAGCCCGCGGGTCATCTCCAGGTTACGGCGCATGCGCTCGGGGTAAACCAGTAACTGGCCGACTAACCTGGTGGTCTTATCCAGCAGATAGTCGGCCAGGATGGTGGAATCCGGCAGAATCACCCGCTCCACCGAGGAATGCGAGATATCGCGCTCATGCCACAGGGCGATATCTTCATAGGCAGCCTGCACGTTGGAGCGTACCACGCGCGCCAGGCCGCAGATCTGTTCGCAGGTCACCGGGTTGCGTTTGTGCGGCATGGCCGAGCTGCCCTTCTGGCCGCGGGCGAAATACTCTTCGGCCTCGCGCACTTCGGTGCGCTGTAAGTGGCGGACCTCCAGCGCAATTTTCTCGCACAAGGCCGTGGCCAGCGCCAACACCGCGACGAAGTGCGCGTGCCGGTCCCGCTGGATGACCTGGGAAGTGACCGGCGCGGGATTTAGGCCGAGGCGCGCGCAGATCAGCTCTTCCACCTCCGGCCCGATGTGCGCGAAGGTGCCCACGGCGCCCGAAGTCTTGCCCACCCGCAGCCCCTCGGCGGCCTCGCGCAGGCGGGCCAGGTTGCGGCCGGCCTCTTCGTACCAGATGGCCAGCTTGAGGCCGAAGGTGATGGGCTCGGCATGCACGCCATGGGTCCGGCCGATCTGCACGGTGTGCTGGAACTCGCGCGCGCGGCGGCCGAGCGTATCGCGCAGATCCTCCAGGCCGGTGATGAGAATGGCGGCCGCCTGCCGGAGTTGCAGCGCCTGGGCGGTATCGACGACGTCATTGGAAGTCAGCCCATAGTGCAGCCAGCGGGAAGCCTCGGCGTGGCCGGCGCGCGCCATGGTCTCAGCCACGGCGGTGGTGAAAGCAATCACATCGTGCTTCACTTCGCGCTCGATTTCGTGGATGCGGGCTACGTCAAAACCGGCGTGCGCCCGCAGCAGGGCGGCGGCTTCGGCGGGCACCACGCCCAATTCGGCCAGGGCTTCGGAGGCGGCCAGTTCCACCTCCAGCCACTGTTGAAACTTGTTCCGGTCGCTCCAGATCCGGCCCATTTCAGGCCGCGTGTATCGAGGAATCATGGGAGATCAAAATTGGAAAATTTCCGACGGATGATGCTGCGCGGCGATGGCCAGGCTGGCGCGCAGGCCGCGCTGTTGGAGCGCCTGGCTGGCCATCAGCCGCACGATTTCGGGGTGATTGTTGTGCTCGCTCAAGTGGCCCAGTACCAGGTGGGCGGTGGAAGAATCCAGATCCTCTAAGAGGTAGTCGGACATCACCAGGTTCGACAGGTGGCCCATGCGGCTCATCACCCGCTGTTTCACCGCCCACGGGTAGGGGCCGACTTTGAGCATGTCGAGGTCGTGATTGGCTTCCAGCAGCAGCAGGTCGGCGCGGCGCAAATGATACTTCACCGATACCGGGATGTAGCCCAAGTCGGTGGCTACGCCGATGCGAACGCCCTGGGCTTCGAAGCGGAAGCCCACCGGGTCGCGGGCATCGTGCGGGATACTGAAACTCTGCACCTCGATATCGCCGACGGGAAACCCGGCGCCGGCCTGGAAGGTTTCGAGTCGCGCGGGCGGGGCTTCGTGCCACTCGATGGAGGGCGCCGTCAGGTGCGTCATATAGATGGTGGCGCGGACGTTCTTATTGCGCGCCAGCACGGGCAGGCCGGACACGTGGTCGCTATGCTCGTGGGTGATCAGGATAGCGTCAATGCGGGCGAGGTCTTCGCCGATGGCGGCCAGCCGCCGGGCGATTTCGCGCATGCTCAGGCCGGCATCCACCAGAATGCGCGTGTTATCGGTGGCGAGCAACGCGGCGTTACCGGAACTGCCGCTGGCCAGCACGCAGAACTTGACGATCGGGGCCCCCCTTGACTCTCCAGAATACACCCGATGAGGGGGAAACTGAATGCGGGGTCCACATGGAGTGGGGGTGGGGAAGGCCTCAGCGCGGCGTCGCGGAGACACTGAGAGAAGGCGGGCGGAGCCTGGTAGTTCACGACTGAAAGATTGCCGAGGGGGTTGCGGCTAGTCAAGTAGCCGGTAGTCACCTAAGGGTGAACCTGCCGGGACACAGGAGAGACCGCCCTTGAACCCATTGAAACTCGCCCAGCGGATCGAACTTTGGCCCGTGGATCGCCTGGTGCCCTACGCCCGGAATGCCCGTACACATTCGCCGGAGCAGGTGGCCCAGATCGCAGCTTCGATCGCGGAATTCGGCTTCAACGCGCCCATCCTAGTGGACCGCAACGCCGGGATCGTCGCCGGCCACGGTCGCCTGCTGGCGGCCCGAAAGCTGGGTCTGAAGGAGGCGCCCGTAGTGGTCCTGGACCACCTCACCGAGACGCAAAGGCGTGCATACATCCTCGCGGACAACAAGCTTTCGGAAAACGCGGGGTGGGACGAGAAGGTTCTGGCCGAAGAACTCGCCGAATTAGAACGCGAGGGTTTGGACCTCCATGTCATTGGCTTTTCCGATGAGGAACTGGAAACGCTGTTTGCCGAAACCTCCGATGACGCGGAACGGCAGGGCGAAGAACCCCTCCCGGAGCCACCCGGAAGACAGCGCCCTGGAAGGAAACTGAAAGACGCCGCTGCGCGGCTCAACGGCCGGACGGGCGCAGCGAATCTGGAACCAGTAGTCAGCTCTTCCTCATAGCCGGCATGGGCGTCTGCGGCGCGTGGCCGCGCTTGTACACCAGAATCGTCCGCCGGAACTCCATTACGACCGTTCCGTCCTGTTTGTACCCGGTCGTCTTGATCTCCACTACGCCCATGTGCGGCCGCGATTTGGATTCGCGCGCGCTCAGCACTTCCGTCTGCGCGTAAAGGGTGTCGCCCTCGAACACTGGGGCCGGCATGCGCACCTCGTCCCACCCCAGGTTGACCGCATTCTGCGACACATCGGCCACCGAAAGACCGGTCACCACCGCCAGCGTAAGGGTGGAGTTCACCAGTGGCTGGCCGAACTCGGTCTGCGCAGCGTAGTGGCGGTCGAAGTGAATGGGGTTCGAGTTGACGGTGAGCAGCGTAAACCAGGCGTTGTCGGTCGCTGTGATGGTGCGGCCTAAAGAATGCCGGATGACCAGCCCGGTGTGAAAATCCTCGAAACTTCTCATGCCTCCTCCAACTCCCGCAGGATCTCCTGCGTGTGTTCGCCCAATCGCGGAACCGATCCCATGCGCGGGGGCGCATCCCGCAGATTGTGCGGCGGCACGAGGGCCGCGATCGGCCCAACCGGCGAATCCACCTGTGCCCACCGTCCGCGCGCGGTGAGTTGCGGGTGGCTGGCCACGGCAGCGACATCGTTCACCGCGCCGTTGGCGATCCCGGCCGCTTCCAGTTTCGCCAGGATCTCCGCGCGCGTGTGCCGCATGAACTCGCGCTCGATCAGCGCCTCCAACTCTACCCGATTCTCCAGCCGCTTCCCGTTGCCGGCGAAGCGCCCATCGGCGGCCAGACCGGGTGCCTCCAGCACCTGCTCGCAAAACTGGCTCCACTCGCGCTCATTCTGGATGGCAAAGATCACCGGCCCATCGGAGCAGTCGTAGGCGCCATAGGGGACCACCATGTTGTGTCGCAGCCCGGCGCGCTCCGGAATTCTGCCCGTGCCCTGCCATGCATAGAGCGGCGGCATCGTCCATTCGGCGAGGCACTCGAGCATAGAGATATCGATGCGGGCGCCGCGGCCCGTGCGCTCCCGTCTCAGCAGCGCCGCGAGAATCGAGGAATAGGCATACAAACCGGAGCCGATATCGCCAATCGAGATACCCACCTTGGCTGGCGCGTCCGGCGTGCCAGTGAGGCTGACCACGCCTGATTCGGCCTGCACCAGCAGGTCGTAGGCCTTGCGGTCGCGATAGGGTCCGTCCGGTCCGTAGCCCGAGATGCCGCACCAGATCAATCGCGGAAGGCGCGCGGACAACTCGTCGTAGCCGAACCCCAGGCGCTCCACCGCACCGGGCGCCAGGTTGTGCACCAGCACATCGGCACGCGCCACCAGGCGGCCGCACGTCTGGCGGTCGCCGTCGCATTTCAGATCGAGCACGATACTACGCTTGCCGCGATTGAGCCACGCGAAGTAAGCCGAGAGGCCGTGCAGTGCGCCATCGTAGGAGCGCGCGAAATCGCCGCCATCGGGCCGCTCCACTTTGATGACGTCGGCGCCCATATCCGCAAGCTGCCGCGAGCAAAATGGCGCCGCCACCGCTTGCTCCAGCGCCACCACGCCAAGACCATCTAAGGGAAGCTTGCCGCTCATGCGCCTCAGAACGACCGCGGCATGCCCAACACATGCTCGCCGATATACGAAAGGATCAGATTCGTGGACACCGGGGCCACCTGGTACAACCGCGTTTCGCGGAACTTGCGCTCCACGTCATACTCGGCAGCGAAGCCGAATCCGCCGTGCGTCTGCAGGCACACATTGGCTGCTTCCCAGGAAGCATCGGCCGCCAGCAATTTGGCAAGATTGGCCTCCGCGCCACACGCCGAGCCGGCATCGAAAAACTGCGCCGCCTCATAGCGCATCAGATCGGCCGAGCGTACGTTGGCGTAAGCGCGGGCGATCGGAAACTGGACACCCTGATTCTGGCCGATCGGCCGATCGAAGACCACCCGCTCTCCAGCGTAACGGCGCGCCTTGTCGATGAACCAGAAGCCGTCTCCGATACATTCGGCGGCAATCAGAATGCGTTCGGCATTTATTCCATCCAGAATATAGCGGAAGCCCGCGCCTTCGGAGCCGATCAGGTTCTCGGCCGGAATTTCCAGGTCGTCGAAGAAGACTTCGTTGGTCTCATGGTTCAGCATGTTCCGGATGGGCCGGAGGGTCAGCCCCTTCGGCGCGCCGCGCAACTCCACCAGAAACACCGAGAGGCCCTCCGTTTTCTTCCGGACCTCGGCCAACGGCGTGGTGCGCGCCAGAAGCAGCATCAGGTCGGAGTGCTGTACCCGCGAGATCCAGACCTTCTGCCCGTTGACGATGTAGCGGTCGCCCCGGCGTGCGGCGAAAGTCTGAATCCTGGTGGTGTCCGTGCCGGCAGCCGGCTCGGTGACCGCGAACGATTGCAGGCGCAGTTCTCCGGCTGCGATGGCCGGAAGGTAGCGGCGCTTCTGCTCCTCCGACCCGTGGCGCAGCACCGTGCCCATGGTGTACATCTGGGCATGACAAGCCCCCGAATTGGCGCCGGCACGATTGATCTCCTCCAGGATCACCGACGCCTCCGCCACGCCCAGGCCACCGCCGCCATACTCCGTCGGGATCAGCGCCGCGAGCCACCCGGCCTTGGTCAGCGCCTTCACGAACTCCTCCGGGTAGGCCGAATGCTCCTCCACTTTCTGCCAGTAAGCACTTGGGAACCCGCGGCACAATTCGCGGATCGGCCGCCGGTATTCCTCGAAGAGGTGGGATCGCGGGTTGATATCTTTCATAGGATCTGCGCAAAGGCGTTCGCCATATCGGGGCACGCCTCCAGCGCGCGGACGGTTTCGATCGCCCGGCGCGCGGCGTCCTTGCCGAATCGCGGACTCACCAGGGCGTGAAATTTCTGCTCCAATTCTTCGGTCGACACAGGGTTCTCAGGATTGCCGCGCGGATAGTCGGCGCACGCCATGCGCGTCTCGCCACTCTCCAAGGTAACGGTCACGCGCGCCGGCCAGGCGGCCGGGTAGCGGGCGGTGAGATCCCCGGCTACCGTCACGCGCGTCGATGCGAGCAGCGCGGCGATGGCCGGATCGCAAACACCGTCGGGCCCGAAACGACCGGTTGCGAACTGCTCCAGCCCCACGCGTCCCTCCACAAGGGCCGCGGCCACCGTGTACGCCGCGCTGAATTTGGCCTGGTAAGGTGTTCGGGGATTGCGCTCCTTGACGATCTCATATCCCGGTCCATACATCTCGATATGGGCCGCGCACGCCGGCCCGACCGACCGCAGCGCCAGGGCCGCGTCAATCGCAGTATGCGTGTGTCCGCAGCAGGAGTGCATCTTGAAGCAATTCTCCGCGATCTTCCAATGCACGCCCAGCCCGGCAATGATTCGCGAGGCATTGTGCCGCTCGCTCATAGCGCGGAAGAAGCCGCGCTCGCCCTCCAGAATCCGCGAAGCTCCCGTGAAGCCGGCGCGGGCCAAGTCGGCGGAGAGCACCCCATTCATGGCCGCTTTTCCAGGATGTAGGTGTTTGCTCATCGAGCCATCGGCGTTGAACTCCCACAGCCCGGCGGCCTGCGTGCCCGCGCTTCCCAAGGCATCGCGCATCTGCCCGGCATCGAGTCGCAGCAACGTCCCGGCTGCCGCCGCGGCGCCGAATGTGCCCGCCGTTCCGGTGGGGTGCCAGAAGCGGTAGTGGCTCGGATTCACTGCCTCACCAATGCGCAAAGCGGCCTCGTAGCCCGCGGCCACCGCCAGCAGGAACGCGCGGCCGCCGGCGTGCTCGCGTTCGGCCACCGCCAGCGCCGCCGGGATGATCGGCGCCGCGCCATGCAGCGTCGATCCCTTGTGCACGTCGTCCAGTTCCAGGATGTGTGAGGCGACACCGTTGGCGAACGCCGCCGCGGCCGCAGACGCGCGTCCCGTGCCGAAAACTGTAGCCTCCTCCGAAGCGCCGAAGCCCCCGGCAACTGTTTGCGCCATGCGCGCCGGCGCCTCCAACGAACCTGCCAGCGCCGACCCTAACCAATCGAGCACGGTACGCTCGGTCGCTTCCAACACTTCGGACGGCATGTCCTCCGGACGCAGACCCGCCAACGTCTCGGCAAGCAACCGGGTCACCGATTCGGGCATCGTTCTATCTTCTCTCATCCGCGCAGCATTCGAATGGTTTCCTCATAGGCGCGCGCGTTCACTCTAGCGGCGATCAGCACGGGACCCGGCACGTCCATAGTCTCGCGCAGGTGGGTGCGGAGTTCCTCCTCGTTCGCCGCACGGCATCCAGTGGCGCCGAGCGCCTGCGCCAAACCAGCCCAATTCACGCCACCGATCCCGAGGCCATCGGTCGAATAGCCGCGAGCCACCTGCTTCACCTTAATGAGGCTCAATTCGCCATCGTCGAACACCATGATACGCACCGGCAGCCCTTCGCGCGCGGCCGTCCGCAGTTCGCCGGTGCACATCAGCAGGCCGCCATCGCCGGTGAACGCTACAACGGGCCGCGGCCGGTCTAGCAGCCCGGCGCCGATAGCCGCCGGCAGTCCGAATCCCATGGTGGAGAGACCGTTTGAGATCAGCAGGCCGCGCGGTTCTTGGGCCGGCCAAAGCGACAGCACGGGCAACATATGCGCTCCGGCATCTACGGTTACCCGAGCTCCTGCATAGAACTCCGCCACGATTTCCACCACTCGATGCGGCAAGATGCCCTCACCGGCGCAATCCACGCGCATGCGCTGCCGCTGCATATCCGCAAGGCGCCGGACCTCGCAAGCCTCCCATTCACAAGCCGTGAGCGCGCTCTCCAACTGATCGGCAGCCACGCGAATCATAGGCTGGGCGTAAATCCACGGCCGCGGCAGCAGTTCCACCTCGTCCAATCCGACCGCCACAAAGGTATCGGCGCATTCCAGAATCTCGCGCTCGAGTGCGCCGTTGGTAAACACACCGCCGAACCAGGGATGGCGATCGGGAACCAGGCCCTTGGCCTTGTATGTCACCAGCGCCGGCACCCTAAAGCGCTCGCAAAGCGCCGGGATGGCGGCAGTCCGCGCCGCGAGGCCGATCAGGAGAACGGGCCGCCGTGAGTCCACCTTCACCGGCGGCACGATCCGCGGCGACACTCGGCGTGGCGTGACTTCGGCCTCCGCATCGGCCGCCGTGACCTCCGCCGAAACATCCAGATGCACCGGCCCATCGGTCGCCACCTCGATTGCTTGCGACATGCGCTCGGCCACCCAGCCTCGCTCCAGCCGCGCGGTAAACTTAACGACCGGCCGGAACATGTCGCTCTGCGCGAGCGCCTGGTGCCCGCGTCCGGCGGCGGCCTGGCCGGGATAACAATCGGTGATGGCGATCAGCGGAACGCGATCCAAAAACGCGTGCGCCAATCCATTCATGAGGGATGCCGCACCCGGCCCTAGCGTGGCAAGGCACGCGCCCGGCTTCCCGGTGATCTCCGCCTGCGCCGCCGCCATGAATGCCGACGCCGCCTCGGTGTGCGCCAGGGTGAACGGAAGTCCCGCGCGCCGGGCGGCCTCGATGATGTCGGCATTGCTTCCGCCACCCGGCATGCCGAACAGCCGCTCGACGCCCACCGTGAGCAGCGCCTGGACAATGAGATCGGCGTTGGTCCTGCGAATCACTCCACCAGGGTAGCGCAGGGCTTCAGGTCGCCCCGTCTGGCCGCTCCCGGAAGCGAGGTCTCGAAGGCCGCTATCCCTTGCGAAAAACCGGAAGTTGCAAGGGAATTTTCGCTGGTGCGAGAGTAACGGCGTTTGTGCGTATCCACGATGCGGCGACCGCAACGGTGGCTCTGCCAGGGGGCGCAGCCCGGAGTCTACAACCTGGTGGATGATGACCCTTAGCTGCAGCCGTGCGGTTGCTGGCGTTTACTAAGTTTGTGGGTGCTCCAGCGCCAGAGCACATGAGCGAGAATGCGAAGGCGAAGCCGATTCTCAAGTGGAAACCGCGACGATTGGAGTGGCTGGAGGCGTAACCACTTCCACGGACTAAAGTCCGTTGCAAGCTGACGCCGGCCCACGCATAACCCGACCGACAATGTCAAATTAGACCACCTGTTTCTCCGTGAAGCGCTTTTCGGGCGAAAGCAAGCGGAAGGTGAGCGCCGCCGCCGGGGTGAGGTAAGCGAAAGTGACCCAAACCCACATCAACGCTCCGGCGCAGGACTGGTCCTTTAGAGCAGCGCCCTGGAACGACTGTTGAGCCGGCAGGTAATGGGCATAAACCACCCGATTACACAGACAGAGAAAGGCCGAAAGAGCGTCGCATGGCAAAGCGGCCAGGAAGAGATAGACAGGGATCGACCATGACGGCCATCTCGCGATCGCGGGCCATGGCTGGATGACAGGCCACCAAAACAGGATTCCGGCAGCGAGGAAGGAGCACTGCTCGACCGCATGGCCGAGTTCCGATCGCATCCCGACTTCGAACACAGCGGGAATATGCCAACCGATCACCACCGCGGTGCAGGCCAGCCAGCAAAACACAGGATGGGTGAACACGGGGACAAATCGCTTTACTGAGCGCCGATGGAAAAGTCCGGAGATGCTCGGCGGGAACTCCTGGAGCAGTGCGATTACCGGAGCGCCCAACAGAATCAGTGGAACCGCTATTGTCATGAGAAGAAGATGCTGCGCCATGTGGGCCGTGAGGTAGTGGTGATCGAGCATGGCAAGAGGAGAACCTGAAGCCGCCAACACGACAAGCATCCCGGCCACAAATGCCGCGGGCCGCCATGGCCGCAACACACCTGGAAACGCCTTCTGAAGTTGCCGCCAGCCCCGCAAGTATAGAAGAATGATGGAAACCAGTATAAGGACGACGGGTAGGGACCAGGAATGCATATGAGCGCCTATTGGATGGCTCCGATGGCGTCACGAGAGGCATCGCGCGCCGGCGCCTGACCAACGGGGCACAGCGTCTGGAGGAAGGCCACCAGCGCGGTGGTTTCCGCCGGACTAAGATTCTTGCCATAGGCGGGCATGTTACCCCCGCCTTGGATCACTTGCCTGACGAGTTGATCGTGCGTGAGGTGTACCGCAACCGCGTCGAGCGCCGGCCCGCGCTCGCCTCCCGAGCCTCCTACGGCGTGGCAATTGCGGCATTGCTTCACCTGAAAGACAAGCGCTCCCTGCCGCTGGAGGGGCGTACGATTCTTCAGGTACTTTGGCGGAATCGGGTCGCCGCTCCACGCGTCCATCACGGGACTCCACGGAGCGCGAATCGCCAGGTGGGTGAATGTGCCCAGTGAGACCGCGACCAGCAGAATGGAGAGCACCGCGATGGGACGCCGCTTCCAGCTTTTCTCGCCTTCCCCGGAGAAAAACGGCAGCCCCACCAGTACCGCAATTGCGATGGCCGGACCGATCAGCAGAACGGGAGTTTCCAGGGACGGCGGGAGCAGCGAGAGCACGGCGTAAAGCCACAAGAAGAAAAAATCGGGCCGGGGCGCGGTTTGAATGATGGTCGGGTCTGGCTGGCCACCGGGTCCGAACGGGCCAAACACGAGAGCGCACACGACCAGGGCCAGCAGGATAGCACCCGAGAAAACCAGGTCCTTAGCCACGGCGCCAGGCACAAACGGAATGCCGTCCCGCTGGGTCAACTCGTGATACTCCTTCAAATAAGTGGCGCGCCGCACCACTCGTCCGGGCATCGGCCATTCATTGATTCCGAGCTTCAAGACCATGAGCAAATGAAGGCTAACGAACAAAATCAGCGATCCGGGGATCACGAAAACATGCAGTGCAAAAAACCGCGAGAGCGTAGCGCCGGCGATGATGGGACCGCCCAGCAGCAGTTTCACGATCCAGGGCCCGGCAATCGGAATGCGGCTGGAAATCGATGCTCCGATGCCTAATCCCCAATAGGCATCCTGATCGAAGCGCAGCACCTGGCCGGTGAAGGCCATCCCGAGCGTCAACAGCAGCAGGAGAATGCCGACAATCCACGTGAGTTCCCGGGGGAATTTGTACGCTCCGAACAAAAAGACCTCCGCCATATGGAGCAGGACGATGGCCAGCATGAAATTCGATCCCCAGCCATGGAGCGCGCGGATGAACCACCCCAGGGTGACCTGATGATTGAGAATTTGCAGGCTGTTCCACGCTTCTCCGGCCGACGGGACGTACACCAGCGCCAGAAGAATGCCGGTCACGAGTTGCAGACCGAAGACGGTGAGCGCCGCGCTGCCGAAGACATACGCCCAACTGGCGGTATTGCCCGGAACGCGATGCTCCAGGGTTTCGCGAATGGGAGCGGCCAGTTGCAGCCGCGCATCGAGCCACGCTCCTACGCTTTTTATCAAACGCATGGTGAACTCCCCGGTGAGATGTCGATCAGGCTGGCGGAGGGAGCGCCGGCGGTAGGCATCTCACCGGCCTCGATCAGGAGGTTTCCCTGCTCCAGCTTGTAACGGTATTCAAACAGGCCTCGTTCCGGGGGCCCGGAGGCACGCGAACCGTCAGAATAGTAGGCGCCACCATGGCACGGGCACAGGAAGAGCCCGGATTGCGGAAACCATCGCACGGGGCACCCGAGGTGCGCGCAATTGATGGCGAAGACCTGAAACTTCCGGCCGTCGATATTGCGAACCCAGCACGGAATATCCGCCGTCACTCCATCCGTGGGGCCGGCTTGCGGGTTTCGAAACGTCGCCAGCCGCGTTTGCCCTGCCGGGAATTGAGCGAGGGCTCCGAGCGAAAGCCACGACTCATACCCTGGCTTCCGCTCGCGGAGCACGGGAGAGAGAAGGTACCTGACGATGGGAATAGCGAGAACTATGCCGGCTGCGCCGTTCAACAGGATGCCGAGTTTCAAGAGCATTCCGCGCCTGGTCATCGAACTCCTCCCCGAATACCCGCGCTGAAATCAGTCTGACCGGGCAATGCCGGCCTCTGGGCGACGAGCCACGCCACTACGTCGGATACATCCTGCGGCGACATCGGCCGGCCCGGCAGATCGCCGCGCCAATCCGGCGCACTCAAGTCGGGACGGCCGGCGATCACGATCGTGCGCAACCCCTGATTGCTGACCAACTGGAGATAAGCGCCGTCCACGATAGAACCGGCTCGCACGCCTCCGGTCCCGTCGGGACCGTGGCAGGAGGAACAGAACGTTCCGTAGACACCAGCACCACGCCGCGCATCGCCCGTTTGGGAGGCGGTATAAGGCGGAGGCTCCGCACCTCGCAAGAAGTCAGGTTTCGCCCAGTGGGATCGAATACCGCGGACGATGGCACCGATTTGGTCATCGGTCAGCATTCCGCCCGAGCGTTGCGCAAAGGCCGGCATGGCGGTTCCCGGCACCCCGTCGGCGGTGACGCGTGCGATTGCGGCGTCGTCGGCGATGGCAAGGTAGACCGGGTCGCGTAACCCGATGGCCGCGCCGCCGTGTCCGTTCTCCCCGTGGCATCCGGCGCAATTCCTCCCGTAGAGAAGCCTGAAGTCTAGAATCTTAGCGGGTGGGGAATTTGCGCCCGGTTGTCCAGGCGCCTGATGCAGGCCACAGGCGGAGGTAACTAAAAGGGAAGCCAGTAACAGGATCGAATGCCGGATCACCGTTCGCCTCCTTCACGATCCTCATCGTGCATGCCAGATTCTTCCAGGCCTGCCCGGAGGGCGAACGGTAGCCGCTGCCAGGTGGGTATGCGTTCCCGCCGGGAAACGACGATGCCGGCGACCACGCCAAATCCCATCTGGGAAATGACGAACCAGATCCAGTCGATGTGCTGGTCGAGGACGGGGTTGACGAGTCCGAGAACGCTGTGAACTACGCCGGACCATACGATTGGGGCCACCAGGCCGCCCAGCAGAATCGGGCGCCGCGGAAGCATCGGTAACATGGCGCCATACAGCAAGCCGACAAGCATCGAGGTGGTGAGGTGAATAGCGGTAGCGATAAGGAACATGGATAGATGAAAGCTGGTCAAATCGGCAACGGCTTGTGATCCGGCCGTAGGAAAGAAGCCTGCTGCCAGCAGATTGATGGGGTACCAAATACTCCGCTGACTCAATATTCCATAAATCATCGCCAGTATGGCCATGGCCGCACTTCCGGCCAGGCCGCCTCTGAGACCCGCTGAAATCGGATAGATTTCGACCGGCAGCCAAACGCGATGCCGATCTGGCGCGATTGTCGTTCTGTCGATATTGGGGCGCGCGGTTCTGACTGGCGGGACCTGAGGATCCGCTGTGACGCATTCATGACGTTCCTCCGGCAATACATCCCGAAACCAGCCGACCGACCCACTGACGGCGAGCAGCGCGCCTAAGACGCTGACGGCTGCACTGGTTACCATACCCGCAAATAGCAGCGCGATTCCGAATGCCAGAACAATGGGCCACGCGGTAGGCGCGGGAACCTCGACCGTCTGGTTTACGACCTCGGAATTCGGCGTAAGTGTCCCGGTATTCATTTCTGTCCCTTCTCAGCGGCCAATGATGTATACCACCGTGAAGACTACAACCCACACGGCGTCCACGAAATGCCAATACATGGAGAGGACCTCGGTGCGCTCGCCGTGTTCCTGCCGTACATCCCCGCGGATGGCGAAAGCCAACACCACGGTTAACGCGGCGAGGCCCACCACGACGTGAAATGCATGCAGGCCGACCAGGGAGTAATATGTCGTCCCAAAGAGATTGGTCTGTATGGTCAGGCCATCCTGGTAAACCAGGTGGCGCCACTCCCTGGCAGTGCCGGCCAGGAAGATTCCGCCCAGAACGACAGTGCCACCCCACCACCAGGCAAAGCGGCGCACGTCCCCACTTCTGAGGGACTTGACGGCGAGATGAATCGTCAGGCTGCTCGATAACAGGCAGATCGTCAAGAGAACCGGGGCGTGCAGGACGGCGCTGGCCTGTGGGCCGGTGGCGCTCTTACCCAGATAAAAGAGGTAAGCGACTACGAAAATAGTGAATATCGCCGCCTCGGCGGCGATCAGGCCATACATCGCCACCCGTCCGCGCGCCGGAAGGCGCCACTGCGGCGGATGCTCCGAAACAGTCATGGTGAATGCGCTCATAAAACTACTCGTAGTGCCAATCGGGATCCTCGGGATGTTTGAGGTCCCAGAGAGGCCGGCGGCTTTTGACCTCCGGCAGTACCGCAAAGTTGTACGCCGGCGGCGGCGATGCCGTAGACCATTCGAGCGTCCAGGCGTCCCAGGGATCGCTTCCGGCCGCTGTACCCCGCCACTTAGACCACAGTAAGTTGCCAATGAATACCAGAGTGCCGGCGGCTTGAAAGGCCACTCCGATGGTCACAATCAAATTCAACGTGTCCCATCCGCGGCCTGGCTCATAGGTGTAGATGCGGCGGGGCATGCCGAGTATGCCAGGGATGTGCATGAAATCGAAGGTCAGATGAAATCCAATGAGAAACAACCAGAAGTGCAGCTTGCCGAGCGCCTCGTTGTACATGCGGCCCGACATTTTGGGAAACCAATAATAGAATGCCGCGAAGACCGTGAATAGAATGCCACCCACGATGACGTAGTGGAAGTGCGCCACCACGAAATAGGAGCCGCTGAGCTGCCAATCGAAGGGTGCGGCGGCTAGCATGACACCCGTTAAACCCGCTATCAGGAACTGGAAGAGGAAGGCCGTGCAAAAGAGCATGGGAGTTCGGAACTGAAGTTTGCCGCCCCACATGGTGGCCAGCCAATTGAAAATCTTGATCCCGGTGGGAACCGCGATGGCCATCGTCGAGAACACGAAAAATGTGTTGCCGGCCGCTGTCATGCCCACGGTGAACATATGATGCGCCCACACGCTCACGGAGATGAATCCGATCGCGATGGTAGCGGCCACCATCACGGGATATCCGAAGATGGCCTTGCGGGAGAAGACCGGAATGATCTCGGAGGCGAAAGCAAATGCCGGGATGGCGAGCACATAAACCTCCGGGTGGCCAAAAATCCAGAAGAAATGCATCCACAGAACCGCCGAACCGCCAGCCTGGGCGTCGAAGAAGTGTCCCCCCAGGTAGCGGTCGACAAGCAACATCAACTGCGCCGCCGTCAAAGGACTCATGGAGAGAATGACGAGGCCGGCCATGGTGAGGTTTAGCCAGACAAGGAGCGGCATCTTTCCCAAGGTCATTCCAGGGCAGCGCATGCACAAGATAGTAGCGATGATGTTGATTGCGGTCCCGATACTGCCGATGCCGGAAACAAACAGAGCAAGAATCCAGAAATCGGTGCTGTGTCCCAGCGAGAACGTCTGCGAGGTGAGAGGCGCGTAAGCGAACCATCCGACGTCAGGAGCATTGCCGGCCCCATAAAGCCCGTTCCCGCCCAGGAAACTGAAATAGAGCAAGAAGCCGCCAAAAGCGCTCGTCCAGAAGCTGAAGGCGTTGAGCCGGGGGAAGGCCATATCGCGAGCGCCAATCATCAGGGGAATCAAATAGTTCGCAAACCCAAACACCATCGGCATGGCGGCGAAGAAAATCATGGTCGTCCCATGCATGGTGAACATCCGGTTGAACACCTCAGGCGACACGAAGTTATTGTGCGGCCGAATCAACTGGATGCGCATGATGGTCGCTTCTATGCCCCCGAAAACGAGGAACACCAAGGCGTAAAGAATGTACAGAATACCCAAACGTTTGTGATCCACCGTCGTGACCCACTGGTGAAGCGCCTCGACAAGGGGATCGCGATCGGAACCCGCGCTTTCCACGGGGATGGATGTTGTGGACATTAGCGGAGGGTCTCCATATAAGCCGTAATGGCATCGAGTTCGGAATCGCTCAGTCCCATCGACGGCATCAAGCATCCCGGCTTGAACACACTCGGGTCCTGAATCCAACGGCGCAGATTCGCGGGGGTATTAAGCACCGCGCCTGCGCCAATGGTGTCGCGGCTCATCAAGTGAGTCAGATCGGGACCGACCTTGCCGGCAGCCGGGGTGCCCCGGACAGTATGACAGTTGACGCAAGCGGTGGATTCAAACGTGCGCCGGCCCTCGATCACGCCGGCACTGTCGACCGCCGGCCGGCTCTGGTTCTCGAGCCAACGGTCGAACTGGTCGCGCGTCTGCACGTAAACCCGCAAGAGCATCTTGGCGTGCTGCACGCCGCAATACTGCGCACACTGGCCGAGGTAGAGGCCGGTTTCGTGAGGGTCGATCCAAGTACTGTTGGGATGGTTCGGAATCAAATCTGTTTTCCCGGCCAGGCGCGGCACCCAGAAACTGTGGTCCGTGTCGGCGGAGAGAAGCTTCAAAACGGTCGGAGTGGGGTGCGCCGGGTCACTGACGGGGACGTGAAGCTCGTTGGCGGTGACGACATTGGAATGGGCATAGCGGTATTCCCACCAATATTGGTGGCCAATGACCGACACTTCGACAGCGCCGGGGGGCTCGATCGCATTTTGAATGCTCCCGATGGCCCGCACCGTTGCCAGTAACAAAACCACTACGATCAGCACCGGAATCACGGTCCACGCCAGTTCGACCTGCGTGCTGCCATATACCTGCGCCGGCTCGCCCGGGCCGGAGCTCGCCTTTGCCCGGAACTTCACCACTGCACACAAGAGCAAGGAGAACACGGTCAGGAAGATGACGCCCGTCACCGTGAGCACCATATAAGAAAGCCTGGAGATGGCATCGGCCGGCGTCGAGGCCGGAGCGAAGATGTTTGTGGGGCTCAGTGGCTGGGCGGCGGGATTCGCCCATGCTGCCGCTGCCGTGTAGAAGATCGGGACCGTGCTTTTGATGATCCGCATAGTCACCACCCAGGCGGAAGTGCACACGTGAGGCCATTCCTCGTTCAACGTGACATGCGAGCGAAGTGTTCAACCGGCGTTGATCCTTGTGCCGAAGACGTTCGCCGGCTCACTCGAACCGCCAGCCGGAGTCTCAATCAAGAACCAGGAGGGGCGTTCGGCTCGGTCGATCCAGACCTCAATCAAACTGGTAGTGGCGACATCGTTATGTTCCGCGCAGAGTGCGTGGGTAGCACGCAGGTCGTCAAGCAACAAATGGTAGTCCCGAAAGTGGGGGCCGCTGATGTGCCAGTGGAAGCCCTTCGTCTTCAAATACGGCGCGAAGACGTCCGCCAGGAGCTTCCGCAACTCTCTGGCGATTGCAGTCGCACCTTCCTGGTCCAGCGCGCCGCCGATTTCACTTCACGTGCCGCGGCTTAAGCTGCCGGCATTCCCGCCCGCATGTGACCGACGTCGGCGCCACGTGACGGTGGATCGTCACCGATCGAAGGCGGAGTCGCTGCTTCCCCGGGTTACAGCCAGTTTATGAGTGGGCGCTCGATTGCATGGGTGGCAGTGAATAGCGCCAGTACGAGGCAGCAGGAGAATTCGGAAATGAACGATCGTAAGATCATTGCGTTTGTGTTGCTTGGTGTGCTGGGGCAGTACTTCCGCCGGCAAAAGCAATCGCCGACGGGCTTGCGGGCTCAGGTCGCCCGAGGCCTGCGGGGCGCTTTGCCTTCACCTCCGAAGATGTGCCGGCACGGCAGCCTGAGAGGCTGCGCCACGTCGATCGACCCATGCGATTAAGTCCCGCAGGCGAGTGCTAAGCTTTAAGTTCAAGATGAAATTGGGAATCCGCCTCGACGCCCGGTGGCTATTGGTGTTTTTGCTGGCCGTGACACTCGGGCGAAACCTGCAGTCCGCCGACGCTTTAGCGCGCGAATACCGGTTGCGCTTCTACACCACCCACACCAATGAGCGCCTCGATATCGTATATCGCCCAGCGACCGTTATCTGCCGGACGCGCTGGCGCAACTGGACCGCTATCTTCGCGATCCCCTTACAGGCGCGGTGCATCATTTCGAGCCTCGGCTCTTCGACCTGCTCTACCATCTGACGGCGTCGTTGAACGATGCCGGAGGCGAGATCGACGTGATCTGCGGATATCGCAATCCGCAGACCAACGAATTCCTGCGAACCCGGAGCGCCAATCCAGGTGTCGCGGTCCACAGCCTGCACATGCAAGCGGAAGCCATCGATATCCGCTTGCCGGGGGTAGCGACCTCCGCTGTGCGAGACGCGGCGCTCCGCCTGCAACGCGGGGGAGTGGGCTACTACCGCGAATCGAACTTCGTGCACGTGGACGTGGGCAGCGTTCGCCGCTGCTGGCCCGAGTTTATTCCGCTTTGGTCCAGGAGCCGTCGGGGTCGAATCGTGTGATAAGCGCAGGCCCGTCGGCGGGCTCGATATCCTTCTCGAAGACCGTGCCGTTGTGGTTCACGATGAACGTGTGGATGCCGGTGACTCCATACTCGGCGGGCCAGGCCACCAGCCCGAAGCCGCCCATTAATTTGCCGCCCACCATGTAAGCGTGCGCTCCGCCGGGAGCGTTTGGACCCTGCCCTTCCAGAATGCGGAAGTAATACCCGTGGTAGGGCTTGGAACCCGCCTGGGCGAGACCCTCGGGAATGAGGGATTCGCCGGCGCCCTCCGAATAGAGCCCGTCGTGGTGGCCCGGGGTGCTCATGAGCCGCGATGCGTACTCGGGCATTCCGCCCTTGGCCTGATCCTCGGCGTACTTCTGTTGCGCTTCCACGTAGCCTTTGCAAATCTCGATCACGTCCATCTCGTTCGAGCCGATGCGCCGCGCGCGCATCTCCACATCGGCTTGGGAAGCGTCGAAGCTCCATTTGCCGCCCGTGCGCACGATGGGGATCGGAAACGGCCAGTCGGCCTCGCCGACGGAGAGAATCACACGATTCGCGTCCAGGGGGCAGGGATCCATCTGGTGTTTGGTATGCGCGAGGTTAGCGAATTCGGTCTGCTCGGCGCGATCCTGAGCGGTGTCGCCCGAAGTCAGAGCGGCCCGCGCGTCCGCGCCCAGAACGGCGGTGAGGCGGGCGGAGTCGTGGTTCTTGGCTGCGTCGATGACGGCCTGCGCTGCCGCTTCCGGGGAATCGAAGCGCTCCTGCGCCACCGCCGGCGCAATTGCGATTGCCGTGTAAACGATCCAGAGTTTGAGTGTCATTGAGTTATCGCCTCCCTCGGCCGAATCCGCCCATGGTGCGGCCGGCTCCCATGCTGGAGAAACCGTGGTCGCTCTGCATGCGCGTGATTCCGCCATCGTGATATCCGCCAAAAACGCTGTGGTTCCCGGTATAGCCGCGCTGCTCGAACCCGGGACTTCCCAAACGAGGCGCGGCTGCACTGCGATTGAACGCGGGTGCGTCTCCGAACCGTGCGCCGCCAGCGGCATACCGGCCAGCCACCTCGCGGTTGGGATAGGGCGCCCCGAGCCGATGTGCGGGATCGTGCGCCCACACGCCGCGGCCGAGTTCCCCGTGGAATTCGCCGAAGCCGTAGCGGTGAAAGAACGAATAGTCGATGAAAATGCCGCCGCCGAACCAATTCGGCCCCCAGCCCCATCCTCCCCAACCCCATCCGCCCCAGCCGCCGAAATAGAGACCGATATCGATGCCTGGCAGGAATCCGAAACCCACTCCCACACCCGGGTAGACCAGCCCGGGATAAACTCCCCACACCGGCGGTCCCCAGACATAGAGTGGATTGTAATAAGGCACATACCAGACTTCGGGATTTGCCGGCTGGATAGTGATTGCGCTCTGGCCGCCCTGCTCCTCGGTAGAGACGTTTAGTTGGGGAGTGGAATGCAGCGTCCCTTTGGCCTCAGCTTGGGCTCGCATGCGCTGGACCGCCTGCATCACGTCGGATTGCTGGGCCAGAAACGCATTACCGAGCTGCGTGGTCCAGGTGAGACTTTCGGCCATCATGGTAAGCACCTGCGGGAACGCGACGAGCGCTTTGACGCTGGGATCCCAGCTTTCTTTCTTCGCTTCGTCCACGAGCTTCGCCGGCTTCCGGTTGGGATGGTCTTTAAGCCATTGCGCGGCCTCGGCGATCTCGACAGGGTAAGTGGAAGCAGCCAGCACCTGGGCGACCAGTGAATCCGGATAGAGCGCAATGGGCGCCACCAGATCGTCAAGCTGCTGGGCGGGCTGCGCAGGGTTTGTCTGCGCACGGGCTCGCGGGGAGTGTAAGAACAGGAAAACGGCGAACAGCGCCGCGCCGTGTCGGCAACGTGTGGATAACATCTCGACAGTAAGATGCAGAAGGCGCGATCTGGTTTCCCGGTTTTGCGCTCATAGAGTATCGCAATTACAAGGGGTACGGATAACCCTTGGCGAGCACTTTCTCAAGGGCCGCGTCGTGACCGTAGATATCGTCGTAGAAGTGGACCAGCTCGTCTTCCAGCACCACGACCGTGGCATACACGATCAGGACCGGAATCGGGTGTGGGAGATTGATCTGCTGGGCGTCCGGTCCGCTGGTCATGGCCGCGTGAGTCTTCTCCGGCGCCCAGCCCGGCTTATCGCGCAATACCCAAGCCGCCATATCGGCCGGTCTTTCCAGCCGAATGCAACCGTGGCTGAAATCCCGCCGCGATTGCGCGAAAAACTCGGGCGCCGGGGTGTCGTGCATATAGATGGCGTAGCTGTTCGGGAAGAGGAATACCGCCAAGCCGAGCGAGTTTTTGGGGCCGAGGATCTGCCGGATGAAGAGCTTCCCGGCGCGCAGTTGTTCGATCAGGTAATTGGTCACCGGCCCGGTGCTGACCGGGTTGCGGAGGGTGTCGACGATCTGCAAGCGATCCTTCGCGAGGTAGTCCGGGTCTTTCTCGAGGTGGGGAACGATTTCCGCGCGGGTCATGGAGTACGGCACGTCCCAGTACGGGCGGAAGATCAGATACTGCATGTTTTCGCTGAACACCGGCGTACTGTCGCCGTAAGCCTTCCCGACCACCACGTTCATGGTCAACCCGACATTGAAATTCTCGTCATAGCGCGCAGGCGAAATTCCGGGATGTTGACCACTATGGGAGATTTTCGGTCGATGTCGGCCAGCCAGCGCCAGCGCTCCAGGGTCCATTGCATCTGCTCGACGCGGTGACTCAGGGGAACGTTCAAATCGGCCAGCGTCTGGGCGCCGATTCTTCCATCGATATCGCGGCCGTGGCGGCGCTGGAAGCTCTTCACAGCGTCGACCAGCGGACCGTCGTAAATCAGCCGATCGGGAGGGACGCCGGCGTCGTCCGGAAGGTCGCCCACCAGACGGAGGAGGCGCGCGAGCCGCAGCGTCCGGCGATAACCGGGATATGGCGGCTCGACTTGTGCCAGGGCGCCCGCGACGTCGCTTCCGCCGCCGACGTGGTCCCGCAGGAATTCCGGCAGATCGTAATTCTTGGAGTCATCGTCGAGCTCGAACGCCAGGCGCTTGGGATTCACTTTGCCGATGTGGAGATCGGAAATGTAACGCACCACCGAAATGGTGAGAGCCAGGTCGATTTCACCGCGGCTTGCGAAGCGGGCTGGCCAGACGCCGCTTTTAGGCTGGCCAGACGGTCGTTCCAACGCGGTCCGTCGTAGTCGTCCGCCGAGAGCCCCTTCTGAGCGGCCTGCTGGAGCAGTGCGATCGCCTGCCGCGCCTGCGACGTTGGCTCCGTTCCATTGACCCACCAGAGGGAATCGTTGCTGAAACCGTAGAATTTGTGCAGATGCTTGGTGTAATCGCTGAAGTTGGGCCAGCGCAGATCGACGAGCGTCCCGTTTCCGATGGTAGTGTCAAGCCAGGCCTGATCGTTCGCGCTGAGCGCTAGCTGGGCGTGGGCAGAGACGCAGAAAATGAGAGTCCATAACAGTTTCTTCATTCGATTAGTCCACCCTCCCGTTCGTCATAAGAGTAGCTCAGCGTCGCTCTAGTTGCTGCCAGCACGAGACAGGTCTGGTTGGGTCTCCAGGAAATGGCCGATTCCCTCCACCGTTTCTTTCACCACCGCATGCAGATTCCGATCGAGAGAAGCCACTACTTCCGGCACGTTCTTGCCGCGGACTGGCTCCTCGTGCCTTATGAGATCCCCCCAGACAACCTGCCTGGTCTTTAGATTCACCAAGTCTACCCGAAGCGAGATGCAGGTCTGAATGGTATCGCTATCGACCTCGTCGAACTCGTAGAGCTCCCCACGCAACTGGTAGTCGCTGGCCACGGCGCTGCTCGTTTCCATCACACTGCGGAATTTGCCCGATGCCCGCAGCGTCTCGACCAGCGACTCGGAAATCATGGTTCCCGGGCGCTCGGTCCAGCGTTGGAATTGGTAGGCCCCCACCTCGTTGGGACCGACGCGATAACGAATCCGGCCGTCCTGCGTTCCGGGCGGCATGGAAATATCGCCGACCATGAGTACGGGGCCGTCTGGCGCACCCGGAATAACCGGAGCGGGCGGCGTTTCGATGGTGTAGTAGTGGACTGGTCTGGAATCGAGGCAACCCGCGTTGAGCAGAGCCAGAACTACGATCACGCAGATGAAAACGGCACGCATTTTCTTCCCCCTTCTACTTGCGAATCTCGCCCGGCTGGCGCTCCGACGCTTTCACGCCGCGGATCAGGCTCGCGGGCGAGCGCGCCACTGTTTCCGTCAGGACCCGCAGATTTTCAGCGGTCATGCGCATGTTTTCCAGCAGGGCGTCGATATTGTCGGAATTCTGGTCCACTATTTGATTGAACTGGTCGAGCAAAGCTGCGGACTTCGCGACCGTCGCGCGCAATCCGGCGATCGATGCGCGAATGTCAGGTTGGTTCTCGACGAGCGTCGCGTCCACGTGGATTAATGTCTGGTTGGCGCGCGTGGTAGCAGTTCTGAGATCGTCCAGCACCGGGTCCAGTTTGGCCGTAAGTTGTTGCACATTGGTCAGGCTGGCAGACACTTTCGGGCGCGCGTCATTCAGCATGCCGTTCAGGTTGTCGAGCGAATCCACCACTTTGGGACGCGCTTCCGCTACGGTTTGCGCGATGCCGCTTAGCGAATTCGCGATATTCTTGCGATTGCCGTCGTTCAGCACATCGTTGGCGCGCGCGATAGTGACCAGCATGCCATCCAGGTTCTGATTGAGCGTCTGCATCGCCTTTTGGAGCTCCGGCACCAGCGTCTGCGCGGCATCGCTCAACTGCGGCAGCCCGAACGCTTCCGTCGATTGCAATGTCGATCCCGGCTGCGCGCGTGCCGCGCCCTCGGTGCCCGTGGAAATTTCGATGTAGTTGTCGGTCAACGGACCGAGGGCAGTGATCTTGGCGACGCTATCGGTTTTCAGCGGGGCATCTTTGTCGACCTCCATGGCGATTTCGATTCGCGTGGAGTTTGCGGGGTCAACGCGCACCCGCGTCACTTTGCCCACCGCCAGCCCGCCGAAGCGCACTGGCGCGCCCGGCTGTACACCCCCGGCAAACTTGAAATACGTGCGATGCGGAACGGTCGGGTTCCCCACGCCGCCGGAAAGCGCCAGCAGCGTACCGAACAACAGTCCTCCAGCGATCAGAACAAACAGCCCAACCAGAGTCCGCTCGCGATTCGTTTCCATGGCTTTCACCTGAGTCCTTCCGTGAACATGCGGAGATGGTCTACGTCATCGTCCTGGGTGGTGTCGGCAACGCGGTCCAGGAACTGGCGGACACGTGGATGCGGGCTGTGCTTCACTTCGTCCACCGTCCCCATGGCGGCGATATTGCCGTGGTCGATCAGAATCATCCGGTCGGCGATCAAGAAGGCACTCGCCAATTCGTGCGTCACCACCATCATGCTGATTGCATATGCCTTTTTGAGGCTGAGGATGAGATCGTCGATGCCGGCGGCGGTGATGGGGTCCAGGCCCGCCGAAGGCTCGTCGAAAAATAGGATCTCGGGGTCCAGGGCCAGGGCACGCGCGAACGCCGCGCGCTTCTTCATGCCTCCGCTCAGTTGCGAAGGATTGTAGTGTTCGAAGCCGCTCAGCCCCACCTGCTCGAGTTTGATCCGCACCATCACTTCGATGGTGTTGGGCGCGAGCGTAGTATGTTCCAACAGCGGCAGCGCGATATTCTCGCCCACTGTCAGTGAGCCTATGAGAGCGCCACCCTGGAATGCCATGCCGACTTTCTTCCGAATGTCGTCCGTCACTGGGGTGGGAGCCGTGGTGATGTCGATCCCTTTGATGTGGACCTGTCCGGAAGACGGACGCTCCAGCCCAACCAGCGTGCGCAGCAGCGTACTTTTCCCCGAGCCGGAACCGCCGATCACCACCAGGGTTTCGTTTTCCCTTACTTCGAAAGTGAGGCCGTGCAGAATCTCGCGATCGTCGAATTGGACGCGCAGATCGTTAACCGCAATGACGGGGTCAGCCATCTCGCTACCTCACCCCCCGCGCCGCGTAAAACAGGATCGTAAAGAGGAGATCGATGAGCACCAGCAACAGGAGCGAAATCACCACCGCCCTTGTAGTGGACCGGCCGACTTCTTCGGCGCCGGCGCCGGTCGAAAAGCCCTCATAGCAGCCCACCGCAGTGATTGCCATTCCGAAGACTACGCTCTTGATGCAGCCGCTAGTGAGATCGCGGAACAGCAGTGCCTCGAACGTGGCATTCATATAGCTGCCGAAGGTGAAACCGCCGCCGATCACACCGAACAGGCTGCCGCCCAGAATGCCCATGAGGTCCGCCCAGATGGCCAGGCAAGGCATCATCACCGCCATGGCCAGAAATTTGGGGGCCACCAGAAAAGCCACCGGGTCGAGCGCCATGGTTTCGAGAGCATCCAGCTCTTCCGTGACGCGCATGGTGCCGATCTCGGCGGCGAACGACGAGCCCGATCTGCCGATCACCACGATGGCGGCTATCAGCGGCCCAAGTTCGCGCGTGATGGAGATGGCTACCACCGAAGCCATCAACTGCATCGCCCCCAGGCGCTGCAGCTCGTAAGCTCCCTGCAGGGCGATGATGACCCCGACGAAGAACGTGATGAGGGACATGATGGGAAGTGCACCCACACCCGCGGCCATCGCCTGGTGGGTCGCCCGATCGAACATGCGTCTGCGCTTGAGCGGCGAAAGGACCAGCGCGCGGGCCGACCTGCCGAACAACAGGGCCAGATCGCCGACGTAGTCGACCTGCCTTTCCGCCGCTTCGCCAATCGCCGCGACCCACATCAGGCGTCTCCCAAGGCTTCCCGCTCACTCTGTGCGATCCGAAAGATCCGGATGACGTGCGTGAGCCGGAAGACCTCTTCCACGGCAGTGCTCACGCCGAAGAGCACGAATTGCTTGTTGAGGCGCCGCGAATCGTTCAGCACTTCGATCAAGGTCGCGATGCCGGAACTGTCGATGTAGCGGATCGATCCCAGATTGAGCGCCAGAATCGATGTCTCGGGGAGAGCCGCGAACAGGGTCCGGCGGAGAGTGCCGGAAGTGCCCAGGTCGACGTCTCCGTCCACTTCGACGATCTTGGCAGGTCCGACATCTCGAACCGAAATCTTCACGTATTTCTCCGCAGCCGCTTAGCGGCCAGAAACCGGTTTCCGGATTCGGTGCGCTGATAACTCACCGAGTCCATCACGTTCCGGATGATGTGGGTGCCGAGGCCGCCGGGTTGATCGCCGCCAACTTCACGCGCGCAGATTTTCGACGGATCCGGAGGCTCGCCGGTATCCAGCATGGAGATCTCGAGTCCGTCCGTGCTCTCGCGGCATTGCAATTCGATCAGGCCGTCGGAACGGCCGCGATACGCGTGGCGGATGACATTTGCGATCGCCTCGTCCAGCGCTAAGACGATCGCGCGGCACTCAACTTCGTCCCAACCGATCGCCGCGGTAAGCGCGCCGACGGCGCCGCGGACGACCGGCAGGTAACGCGCATCGCTCACCATCGCGAAGCTCACCTGGAATCCCGTCATTCGTCTCCTTCGCACAGAAGGGCCACGACCGTCGCGTCGTCTTGCGGAAGGGCATTTCCCCGAAATCGCGTCACCGCCGTCATGAGTGCTTCGCCGGCAGCCGTGGCAGAGCTGACGGGCAAACTGCGCGCCGTCGATAGCAAACACTCCAACCCGAGTTGATCGCCGGCTTCATTTTGGGCTTCGTTGATACCGTCGGTGTAGAGAATCAGCAGATCCCCGCGGGCCAACCTGGAGGCGGCCTGGTGATAATCGGTTCCGGGAATCAGACCCAAAGGCAGATCGCTGACTTCCTTCAGCGCCGGCATGAAATCCTGCAAGTAACTCCACTCTTGGCTCGCGGCACGGTAGAAAAGGGGAAGCATGTGGCCGGCATTGGTGAACAGCAGATCTCCCGATTCGGACGCGAAGCTGCCTAGAAACGCGGTGGCGAACTTGACGCGATGTTCGTCCCGGAAGAAGGATTCATTCAGGTCGCGAATCAACTCCGACTGATCCCACAGATCGATATGTTGCCGCAAAACGTGCCGCAAACGGACCGCCGCGGCGCTTACTTTCTCACCATGGCCCGAAACGTCGGCGATCACCACACGGGCAATCGACCCGTGGCTGCAGGCCGACAGGTAATAAAGATCGCCGCCGCTGCGGGACGGCCGCAGTGGATTGCACGAAACCCAGGCGCTCAGCCCCGGCAGTCGCGCCGCGTACCTGGCCAAATGATTTCCGCCACGCATTTCCAGGCAAGCGAGGTGGTGAACGTTGCCGGCGCTCGCGGTCACTGGCTGCCTCGCGGGCGCCGCTCCATACTGCGAAGCGCACAGGCCAGGCGCCGCCGCGCCCGAAAGTGACTGGACTTCGCAGCCGGTTCGGAGAGTTCGAACGCCTCCGCCGTCTCGGTGAGGCTCATTCCCTCGATATCGCGCAGGCGAATCGTCTCACGATCCCGATCGGAGAGTCTGTCCATCGCGGCCTCCAGCCATTCCAGCCGCTCCGTCTCTTCGACTCTGGCGAGCGGCGATGGCCCGGAATCGCGGGAATCGATCTGCGGGAATGCGTGCAACGATATGGTGGGCCGGCCGGCCCGAAAGAACATGCGTACTTCGTTCATCGCGATGGAGCAGAGCCAACTTTTGAATTTGGAGTCGGCGCGTAACTGATCGCGATGGGCGAATGCCCGTAGCAAGGTCTGCTGAATCACGTCGTCCGTGTAATCGGAAGTCCTCAAGCGCATTTGTACGAATCGTCGCACCGACGGTAGATTTGGGGCCAGCAAGGCCTCGAAGGCGTCTCCGGTCATATTTACCTGCCCTTCTCGGGAGTTCGTTGGTGTATGTGCATCCGGACTGCCAGTGCATCCTACCCCCACCCGTTTGAAAACACTGGTTGCCGGGCGTTCACCCGTGCTGGTTGGCGGTCAGCAGATGTCGGCGTTTCGGCAGGCTGCCAAATGGACGGCGGGCGACTTAGACTGGTGCTCCGCTGGATCGCGGCGCGTCCACGGGAAAGCCGAGCGCCCGCCAAGCGGGGAAGCCGCCCTGCAACGCATGAAGGCGCGTGACGCCGTGACGCTTCAAGCGAAGAGCGGCACGTACACTGGTGAGCTCATCGGGGCAGGAGCAGTAGAACACAACCTCTTTTGCGCCGATGACGGGCACCAGAGAGTCCAGGTCGCGGTACTCTGCCAGCATGGCGCCGGGAATGCATCCCTGGTGCCTCTCGGTGTCTGCCCGCAGGTCTACCACCACCAGCGGCTCGCCCGCCTCCATGCGCTGCTTGAGTTCGCCGGGGGTCATGCGGTGAGTCCGGTAGCCGCGATGGTGCCGCCACAGGCGGACCAACTTGAAAATCAGATACGCCGCTACACCCGCGCCCAGCGCGTATCCGATGGTGGCGCCGAATCTAGACAACGCGGCGACGACATCTTCCAATTGCCTGCGAAAGAGCCAGCCGCTTGCGATATACGCTCCGGCCCAAAGCAAAGCGCCGCCTGAATCGATGAGGATAAACTTCCAAATGGCCAGATTAAACATTCCGGCCAAAGGCGGTCCCAGGGTGCCGAACCACGGCAGAAACTTGGAAATCAGCAACGACTCCGGGCCATAGCGCAGGTACGCGGAATGAGTCTTGGAGACACAGGTATCCGGTTCGATGGAGACCCGGCAGACAAACCTCAGCACCGCGCCGCCCCGCTGCCGGCCCAGCGCAAACCAAAGAGAGTCGCTGATCAGCGACGCGGTTAGCGACAACGCGAGCACCGGCGCCAGGTAGAGACGGTGGAACCCGGCCAACGCTCCCGCCGCCAACAGCACCGGGCCGGATGGAATCGGGAGACCGATCTGCTCGATGAATACCGCAACGAAGATTACGATGTAGCCGTGCCGGAGCAGGAAATCCATCGCATTATCCATTGGCGGTCACCTCGGGCGCGATGAATACAGGCACGCTTCGGGCCATTGCCCTGACCCTGAAGAGAAGGGCTGCCAGGCAAAGCCGGATCGACCGATGTTCGCGGGCCGACTCAGCCGATCGACGCAATATGGCCGCGGGTCACGCATGGCGCATCGACTCCAGTCAACGGACATGGCATCCCAGAACTTGAGGAAGCGGCTCGCTCGAAATGGTCCGGCGATTGCTTTCATATGTCGCAATGACGCTTGCCGCGTGCTCACTGGAAGTGTCCAACAAGACGTTGGCGCGTGACGGCCCGGCATGCCGATGGGCGCTGCTGCCATGGCCTACGCTCTCTGGACGCAGTTTCTCAAGCATAATCCCGCGAACCGCAGTGGTTCGACCGCGATCGTTTCGTATTGGTCCGGGGGACATGGGTCGATGCTGCTATACAGCCTGCTGTACCTCTCTGATTACGATGTGCCCTCTATGAGATCAAGCGTTTCAGAAAATGGGGGGGCAAAGCGGCGGGTCATCCCGAGCGTGGTCTGGCGCCCGGCATCGAGGTCACCACGGGACCACTTGGGCAGGGATTTGGCAACGGTGTCGGCTTCGCGATTGCCGAGACGTGGCTCGCGGCGCGCTTTAACCGGCCTAGGCACAAGATTGTCGATCACTATACGGCCGGCCGAGTTTACCGCGTGTCGGACCCGAGAGAGAGCGATCGGATGTTGGGCGAGGTCCGGAATTCTCGCTAGACCGTCCGCGTCAACGTACGGGTGGTGGCAGCGACAAACCAGGATCTCGGCCAACTCGTGGGCTTGCCACGCACCACGCTGGTTTACAAAATGCGGAAACTGGGAATTGAAGCGCGCCGGTCGCACCGAGCGCGGCCCGGTCAGATGGCTTACGATGGGCTTGCGAAGCAACGGCTTGGCGCCATTGGGGGTTTTGAGAGGTTACGCTCTGCTTTTCTGCGGTGACATCCCACGGAAAGTCAGACCCGGCTGATCGGGGCTTTGCTTCTCCTCGCGGGTGCTCATGGTGCCTTTTTGCATCGTTTCCGAGGTTTCATCCGACGATGTCCGCGGCACTTTTTTGCCGCGGCGTGTATACACGAGAAAGCTGAGGGCCCCCGCATTGGACCGAAAGCAAGCTGGCGACGTGCCCATTTCACGGGGCTACCGGCCTGCCGAACTCTGGGACGCGGCGCTCCCCAAGCTCTTCCGCGGCCCGGAGCGGGCATAGGTTGTTGGCACATATCGCGCGCAGCTAATGCGGACGTTGGGCCGGCAGTGAATTTATGCCCCACCGGCCACCCGGCCCAAGATCGGTGACGACCGTACAACTCGGTCGACAAGGCGCGTCACGATGGCAAACAGGAGACTCACCGAAAGGCCACACATCAGCACGCCGGTCACCGCTTCGACAGGGCCCAGGATCCGCCACATTGTGGGAAGGACAAGATCACCGTCGCCGATCGTGGAATAGCTGGCGGTTGAGAAGTAGACAGCGACTCCCCAACTGGGAAAACACATCCAGCGATAAAATGCCGCCCACACCAGAATCTGCCCGAGGTGCAACCCGATCCTCAGACTGGTGACCCGGAACATGAGTACAGTGGAGTGCACCAGGCTGAGCCGCTGCTTATGGGCGAGGTATGTGAGGCCCCAATTGATCAGCGTGGCCATTCGGGCGCACTGAATCCAGAGGCTGAGCGCTACCAGAACCGCTGCGGCGATTCGTCGGGCGCACATATTCCATTGCTGTGGCCTCACTTCATCGGACGCGACATCAAAGGCATCACCGCGAGGGAGTCGATGTTTCCACAACGGCAACCGAATCGAGAATCGCCTGGACGACAACATCATCGCCCAGTGACGAGTTGATCATGAGATGGTACAGCTCACGGAGAGGCCACTCGGCTTTGAAGTATTGTCTGATGTACGCAGCGCGGTCCTGATCGACCGTCTCGGCCAGCAG
>DATJRE010000324.1:0-23515 GCA_035505095.1 Bryobacteraceae bacterium
GAGACGGTGGGCTACGCCACGGACTGCGGGCTCAGGGCTTTCGAAAAGAATCGCCGCAATCCACGGGCCCGGCCGGGTGTACGGGCGCCGGTCGATTTGGCAGTCATATCCGCTACCTGTTTGTGCAGGACCAGGTTCTCATCCAGGCACCGCCCAAAGCCGTAGGCTTCGTTCATTTCGCCGGGGAAATCCCCGATGGTGGCATAAGCGCGATACCCCAGCGCCTTTTCCAGTTCCGGCACCGGGTTCAGGGTTCCCTTGGGGACGCGGTTGAACACCAGGCGGAGGTGCTCGGGCGCCATCCCCAGTTCCAAAAGCTTCTTCAATACCCGTCCGGCCTCACTGACGGAGGGCAATTCGGCGGTGGTCACCACGTATAGCGTGCCGGTCTCCTCCAAAAGGTTCATGGTGAGCAGATTCAACCGCGCCAGGTCCACCACAATGGACTGATACAGCGGGCGCGCAAAACGCAGGACATGGCGGACGCGCTCGCTGGCAAGTGGTTCGCCATAGCTGGTCACGCCGGGCGATGGCAGCACGTCGATGCCCAACGGGCTCTGGGTGACCAGGCTCTGCCAGAAGGTGAGATCGAGGCGATGCAGGTTGGTGGCCGCGTCCAGGATGGAATAGCGGGAGTTCGTGCGCAAGAGGAATTCGGCGGACGAAGAAGTGCTGTCCACGTCGAGAAACAGAACTTTCTCGCCGGTTTGGCGCTTCCAGGCCACCGCGAAGTGAGTGGCCAGGGTGGTGGAACCCACCCCGCCTTTGGCTCCCAGGAAGCCGATCACCGGGGCGCGGGCCTTTTCGGTGCGGCCTTGGGATGCGTTGAGCTGCCGCGCCATGGAATAGCGCAACACCCGCGCCAGCGCCTGGCTGGTCATGCGGCCCTTCACCAGGTAATCCTGCGCCCCGCGCGCTACCGCGGTGAGCGCCAGCATTTCGTTGGTGACCCCGGTAAAGACCACGATGGGCAGGTTGTCGGCGTGGCGTTGAATGGTCTCAAAGGTCGCCAGGCCCTGGGAATCCGGCAAAGTCAGATCGATCAGGGCCACATCGAACTCGCCGTGCGCCAGGGCATCCAACCCGGCCACCAGGGACTCCGCGCAATAGAGGTCGAAAGTTTGGCCCTCGACCTGTGCGAGCATCTCCCGCACCAGGCGCGAATCCGCCTCGTTGTCCTCCACTAACAGAACTCGGCGTGCTTTTTCCTGCATTCCCCCCTCCTCAACTTCTGGCCAACGTGAAACAAATGACCGCGCCCCCTCCCGGCGAACCGACCCACAAGCGCCCCCCATGCCGTTCGGCAATTCGCCGGCAGATCTCCAGCCCGAGGCCCGGGGCGGGCGGATGGGCGAATCCTCTTCCGTTGTCGGTCACCCGGAACAGCCAATCGCGCGGGCGTTCCTCGCACTCCACCGAAATCTCCAGCAAGCGGCCCGAGCGGTAGCGGATGGCGTTACCGATCAGGTTCTGGAACAGCCGCATCAGTTGGGCCGGGTCAGCCAGCACCTCCGGTAGCCTTCCCAACCGGACCTTGACATGGCTCTCCTCAATGGCCAGCCGTAGATTGGCGAGGGCCTCGGAAACCACTTCCGCGGAACTGATGGGGCGCCGCGTATCGGCTTTCGGATCCCCGCACGCCAGCAATAGCAGCGAATCCACCAGATCCTGCATCCGCCGCGCCCCTTCCAGGGCGTACGCCAGAAACTCGCCGGCCGCCGGATCCAGGGTGGCGCCGTACCGCTCGGCCAGGAGTTGGCTGTATCCGGCCACCATGCGTAACGGTTCCTGAAGGTCGTGCGCCGCCACGTAGGCGAACTGCTCCAGGTCTTCGATTTTGCGCAAGAGCGCAGCCTGCGGCCCATCGCGGGACGCTGTTGGCCCCGGCGGCGGCCCGGCAGAGGGGCCAGGGGCGGAATCTGTCAGTGTGGCGGAGGTGGTGAGCATATCCAGTCCTGTTTGTTCTTATCGGCGGTTTGGCCCGGGAGGATTAGAGGCGTGACGCCGGAATCTGAAAAAAAATGCCCGCTTCGCTACGATGAAGGAGTGTCCACACGTCACGCCGGATCAGGCCCCGTGCTCCCCGAAGTCCCCGAACCCTCACTGGCCGAGCGCGCGCGGACGCTGGTGTCCCTCGCCCGCATAGGCTCCCTGGCTACCCATTCCAGCCGGTGCGCCGGGTTTCCGTTCGGCTCGGTGATGCCCTACGCGGCCGACGTTCTGGGCCGCCCGGTGATTTTCATCAGCAGCATGGCCATGCACACTCAAAATCTGCACCAGGATCCGCGCGCCAGCCTGTTGATTACACAGCCCGATTCGGCGGGCGATCCGCTGGGCGCCGCGCGGGTCACGCTGGTGGGTACCACCGCCGAAGTTCCGGCCGCGGAGGCGCGCGACCTGTATCTCTCGCGCTACGAGAACGCCAAGTATTGGCAGGCCTATAGCGACTTTGCCTACCACCGGCTGGAAGTGGCGGACGTTTACTTCATCGGGGGTTTCGGCGTGATGGGCTGGGTGACGGCTGCGGACTACGCGAACGCCCGCCCTGACCCCCTGGCCGACGCCGCGCCGGAGATCCTCCGCCACATGAATGCCGACCACCGGGACGCGCTGGTGCGGATTGCCCGCCGGTTCACCGGGGAAGACGCCGACGAGGCCTCTATGACGGCGGTGGACCGCCTGGGTTTTCATCTCCGGCTGAAGACTGGCGACCGGGTACACGGGCGGCGGGTGGCATTCCTGCGGGAAGTGGCTGATTCGGGCGAAGTCCGGACGGTCTTGATCGAGATGCTGCGGCGGGCGGAATCCCCGGAATGACCCGAAACGTTTTCGGGCCGGTGGCGTCTCACGGTTCATGGGGTGAAGGGATGGGCGCTGGGGGTGGGCATTCCGCCACCTCCGGAAGGTAACGGTGGCCCAAAAACCGGTCCGGATCCTGAGGTACTCTGGTAAAAGGCGGCTTTTACCGATATGATAGCCATAAGAAGGGATGTCTGATCCGGATCGACCGCCTCAGCTCGGTTAAGTCATGAAAATCAGAACTACCGGTTTTGCCGTTTTAATTGTTGCCGCGTCGGTCTTGCTGGCGCCGGTTTACGGTCCGGGGATCCGCGCCCGCGCGGCCTCCTCCTCCACCTCGGGTGACGACCTGGATCGCGATGTGCGTTCCGTCATGGATGCGTACGCGCTGGTCGAGAAGAATTACGCCGATCCCGTGAACACCCAGAACGCCTTTTACCGCGGGGTGATTCCCGGCATGCTGCACACGCTCGACCCGCACTCCAGTTTCGTGGATCCGGAAGACTACAAGGAGATGCAGCGGAAGATGCACGCGCAGTACTACGGCGTGGGCATGCAGATCATCATGGACGGCCCCAAAACCGTAGTGATGGAACCGTTTATCGGGTCGCCCGCGTGGAAGGCCGGGTTACGCCGCGGCGATACCATCTCCAAAGTGGACGGCCACGATTGCTCGACCCTCAATTCCAGTGAAGTGGCGGACATGCTGCGCGGTCCCAGGGACACCCAGGTGACCATCACGGTGACGCGCGTGGGGTCGGACCCCATCACCGTCACGGTGACCCGCGGAGGGATCGAAACCAGTTCCGTGAACACCTTCTGGGTGAAGCCGGGGATCGCTTTCGTGAACGTGAAGACCTTTGAGGCGTCCAATGTATCGCGGGACGTGGAAGCCGGGATGCGCAAGCTGGGCGAAGAGCACGTGGACGGGCTGATCCTGGATCTGCGCAACAACCTGGGCGGCCTGGTGAACGAGGCCGTGGCTCTGGCGGGGCGCTTCCTGCGCGATCAGCAGATCGTGGTATCGCACCGCGGCCGCGCCGAACAGGAGCAGGTGTTCCGCGCACAGGCCAATCCGCTGGCGCAGCGTTACCCCATGGTGGTGCTGGTGAATGGCGAATCGGCTTCGGCTTCGGAGATTGTCTCCGGCTCTTTGCAGGACCATGACCGGGCTTGGCTGCTGGGCGAGACCACCTTCGGCAAGGGCTTAGTGCAGGCGCAGTTCCCCTTGCGGGAAGGCGGTGCGCTGCTGCTCACGATCGCCCATTACTACACCCCCAGCGGGCGGCTGATCCAGCGCGATTACACCCACGAGTCGTTCTGGGATTATTACTCCCACCACGACACCAATACCCAGAATCCCCAGGATGTGAAGGCGACCGACAGCGGACGCAAGGTGTTCGGCGGCGGCGGTATCACCCCGGATGAAAAGTACGTTGCGGCGAAGCGGGATACGTTCCAGCGGCGCACGGAGCCGGTGATCGGCGCCCCTAACTCGTTTTATCGCTTTGGCAACGTGTTTTTCGCCAATCGCAAGACGGATTTGCCGGTAACCTGGCAGGCGGATGACGCCACGCTGGAGCGGTACAAGGAGTATTTGCATTCAGTGAACCTGCCCTTCACGGACGCGGAATTTGACGCCAATCGCGACTGGATCAAGGGCGAACTGCGCTGGGAGTTCCTGTACCGCTGCTACGACGAAAAGACCGCCGACCAGGCCCGCTGGGAGAGCGATCCCGAGGTGCAGAGAGCCATCGACAGCATGCCCAAGGCCGAGGCCCTGCTGAAGGAAGCCCAGAAGACTTACGCCATGCGGCAGTAACTCAAGCCTTCCGCGCCCGAAAGCGGAAGGCGTCCGGAGTCACGTCCACCTGCGCTTCGGCAAATCCGGCCGCCTTCAGGCGGTCCGGAAAGCCGGCGGGGTCCACCACCGTCATGGTGTCGAAGAGGTGCAGCAGCCGGAACCGGCGGCTGTAGCGGCTGTCCCGGCCGGCGAAGATCGCGCCCGGGCGCAGCAGCCGCGCCACCTCGGCTAGCAACTTGTCCTGCAGGGCCACCGAGGGGACGTGGTGCAGCATGGTGAAACACACTGCCCCGTCGAACATCGCATCCGGAAGGGGCATCTGGGTGGCATCCTGGCAGAGCACGACGACGTTCTGGTCTACCGTGCGCAGGCGCAGCCTCTCGGCCAGCCGCTGATCCACCTCCACGCAGACCAGTTGATCGACGCGGGTGCGCAACAGGTCGGTGGTAACGCCGTAACCGGGGCCGATTTCGAGCACCTTGCCGTGCAACTCGATGCCCTCCAGGGTCCACGGCAACACCTGTTCGGCCACCTTGCGCTTCCAGCCCTCCGACTTGCAAAGCCAGCTATGAATCAGGTTCAACGCCGGCGCTCCGGGTGGGAAGAGAGGCTCAATACGTTGCCGTCGGGGTCTTTGAACCACGCCACCTTGGCGCCGCCGGGCGCGCTCCAGATGCCCAGTTCATCCTGCGGGAGCTGCGGGTAGCGCTCGAACCGGACCCCGGCCTGTTGCAGGTCGCGCACCGCCGCCGCCACATCCGGCACTTCCCACCCCAGCACGGTTCCATGCGCCGGCGGAAGCTCCTTCCCCATGCCCAGGCGCAGCATGATGCCGTTGGCTTCAAACACCAGCGCGAAGGGCGGCTCTTCCTTCAGCAGGCGCAAGCCCAAGGTGTCGCGGTAGAAGGCTTTGGCGCGCTCCACATCCACAATGGTAACGAATCCGATGAGGTTGTACCGGGCCAGCCCCGAGTGCGTAGACATGCGCCTATCATGCGTCAATTCCGGGCTTGTCGCAAGATTGCCATTCCGCCATAGCTGCGGCGGCGGGCGCCAGCGTCCGCACCATCGAACGGAAATTCCGCCAAGAGGTCGGCTCGGATTTCGAAACCTGGCGGCGGCAGGTTCGCCTGAGGAAGGCGCTGGAACCGCTGGTTTCGGGCCACTCGGTGAAGCAGGTGGCCTTCCGGATCGGCTACCGCCAGCCAAGCGCGTTCGTGGAGATGTTCCGCCGCACCCTGGGAACCACGCCCAAAGCCTGGACGGCCGCGCTGGGAAAGTTGAGCGCGTGATGCAGGGCGCGGGCCCAGACGATCCGCGCCCCTTCCGCGCCCCTCTGCGCCGATGCCGGGGTGGCGCGCACAGGAAAGGGCGTGGTAGGCTACCCTCTTATGAAGTCTCTGTGGTGTGCGGCTGCATTCTACGTGTGTCTGGGAGTTGCTCTGGGGCAGGTTCCTACGCCCGAATCGGTGCTGGGGCACAAGCCGGGCGACGATTTTTTCCTCGCCAGTTACGACGAATCGCTGGGCTATTTTCAAAAGCTGGCGCAGGCTACCGACAAACTCAAGCTGGTGAAGGTGGGCCAAACCACCCGCGGGCTGGACTGGTACATCGCCATCATCTCGTCGGCCAAGAACCTTGCCAGCCTGGACAAATATATCGACACCTCCCGGCGGCTGGCGTTGGTCAAAGGCCTTACCGACGCCCAGGCGCACGACCTGGCCCGCAACGGCAAGGTGATCGTACACATCGATTGCGGCCTGCATGCCACCGAGGTGGCGCCGGCGCAGCACGCCATCCAGCTTGCCTATAACCTGGTGACCGCCAAGGACGCCGACACCGCCGCGATCCTGGATAACGACATTCTGCTGCTGTGGTTTTCCATCAATCCGGACGGCCAGAACCAGGTGGCCGCCTGGTACAAGAGCAACCTGGGCACGCCTTACGAAGTGAGCAACATGCCCGGCCTGTTTCAGGAATACATCGGCCACGACAACAACCGCGACGGCTACATGAACAACATGATCGAGTCGCAGGTGATCACCAAGGCCGACCTGCAATATTATCCCGAGGTTTTCTACGACCACCACCAGACCGCGCCGTTTCCCGCGCGCATCTGGATTCCGCCCTTCGGCGATCCGGTGTCGCTCAACCCGGACCCCCTGATGTATCGCTGGGTGAACGTGTTCGGCACGGCCATGGCGGCCTATTTGGATGAGCACGGCATGCCCGGCGCGATGCATCGCGGGCGCTTCGACGACTGGTACCCCGGCTTCGTGGACCACGTCAACAATTTCCGCAACACGGTTTCGTTCCTTACCGAAACGGCGCTCTACCGCTACGCCACGCCGCACTTCTACACGGTGGAGGATTTCCCGCGCGACAAGCAGGACCTGCATGCGGAGGTGTTCTACTCAAGTCCCTGGCGCGGGGGCTGGTGGCGGCTGGCGGATGCCGTGCGGTACAACCTCGGGTCGTCCATGTCGGTGCTGGATACGGCGGCCAAGAATCGCGAAGAGCTGCTCTACGACCGTTACCGCGCGGGCAAGGACGTGGTTGAGCGCTTCACCAAAGATCCGCCCTACGCCTATGTGATTCCGCGCGAGCAGCGCGACAAGGTGACCGCGGCGCTGCTGGTCCAAAAGCTGATCATCGATGGCATTGAAGTACACCAGGCGACCAAGGAGTTCACCGCCAACGGTGCTACCTACCACGAAGGTGATTGGGTGGTGCTGATGGATCAGCCCTTCGCGTCGCTGGTGAAGGAGCTGTTCGATATCCAGAAGTATCCCGAGATTCCGCATCCGCCGCCGGTCACGGCTGAAGGACGCGGCGGAGCGGGCGGTGGTGGCGGTGGCGGTGGTGGACGCGGCGCAGGGGGCGGCGGGCGCGGTGCGGCGGCGGCTCCGGCTGCGGCGCCTGCGGAAGCTCCCACTGCCGCGGCGGCTCCGGCTGCGGCTGCCGGCGGTGGTGGTGGTGGTGGCGGACGCGGCGGACGGGGAGGTGGCGGCGGACGCGGCGCCGGCGGCGGAGGTGGTGCGGCGGGCGGCGGCGGTGGTGGTGGGGGGCGCGGTGCGGCGGCGCAAGCGGCGCCGGCCCAGACACCGTACGACGTGACCGGCTGGACCCTCCCCATGCAGATGGGTGTGGAAGTGGTGGCCGTGGGCGAACCGGTCAGCGAAGAAATTCGCGGCACGCTGCGCAAGATCGACCAGGTGGAGCCGATTCGCGGCAAAGTGGATGGCTCCGGCCCAGTGTTCGCCTTCTCGCACGATTCCAATGCGTCGATGGAAGCGGTCAACGACATTCTGGCCGCCGGCGGCACGGTGACCTTCGCCAAGTCCGAAAGCACCATCTACGCTTCGGGCGCCGTAGCGGCAGTGTTGCAGAAAGACGGCGTGGATGCCAGTTCGCAGAAAGAGGCGCCGGCGGCCTGGCCGGTGAAGAAGCCGCGCCTGGGGATCTACGAATCCTGGGCCGGCAACATCGACGAGGGGTGGACCCGCTGGATACTGGAACAGTTCCACTTCCCCTACACGCGGCTGCACAATTCCGATATCCAGACCGGCCACCTGCGCGACCACTACGACACCATCATCTTCGCCGAAGCCGCGGCACGCCAGATTATGGACGGCATGGCGGCCGGCACGGTGCCCGGCCAGTATGCCGGCGGTATCGGCGAAACCGGCGCCGACGCGCTGCGCGAATTCGTCACCCAGGGCGGCACGCTGGTGGCCCTGGGGAACGCCAGCCTGTTCGCCATCGAGCAATTCAACCTGCCGGTGACCAACGCGGTGGCGGGGCTGAGTTCCAGCCAGTTCTTCTGCTCCGGCTCGCTGCTGCGCGTGGAGCTGCAGAATCCCAATCACCCGGTGAACGCGGGGCTGCCGGAGGCTCCCGCGATCATGTTCGAACGCAACCCGGTGTTCGATACGCGGCCGAATTTCCGCGGGCGGGTCTTAGCGAGTTATCCGCGGAATCGGAACCCGCTGCTGAGCGGCTTTCTGTTGGGCGCCGACCGCATCGAAGGCAAGGCCGCCGCGCTGGATGCCGATTATGGCCAGGGCCACATCATTTTATTGGGATTCCGGCCGCAATGGCGCGGCCAATCGCACGGAACCTATAAGTTCCTGTTCAACGCGCTGTATTACTCGCCCGCCATGGCGGAGGCTTCCGAGGAGGCCGGCGGCGGCGGGGGCCGAGGGCGAGGAGGCCGCGGCGGCAGAGGCGGAGGAGGAGGGAATGCGCAGCAGGCTGCCTGGCGCAGGGAGGCGGAAACGGTGAAAACCCAGTTGAGCGCGCTGCTTGATCGCAACCGCGCCTACTTCACCGCCCGTGGACCGGCTGCGGCCGACCAGGGCAAGGCTTTGGAAACCGCTCTGGACGCGTTCCAGCGCGACCGCCTGCCGCTGCTGGACGACCTGCGCGGTCAGGTGGAAGACGCCAATGTGGCGCGCGGCGACGCGGCCTGGTCGGCGCAATTGCTGAAGTTGGCAGTGGACCTGCGCACGCGGGATTTCAGCGCTGAGCGGCTGGACGATCTGCTGGACCAATACAAACTGGCGGTGCTGCCGTGAGAAATACGATGATATCCACGAGATTCAAAGGAGTGCCCATGGGCGGAAAACGCGTCTGGCGGGCTGCGGGGGCGCCGTTGCTGGCTGCGCTTTTCCTGCTGACGAGCGCGGCCGCGTGGGCCCAGATTCCCACTCCCGAATCGGTGCTGGGTTACAAGCCCGGCGCGGATTTTCACCTGGCCAACTACGAGGAGTCGTTGGCGTATTTCCGGAAGCTGGCGGCGTCTTCGAACCGCATCAAGCTGGTGAACGTGGGCAAGACCAGCGAAGGCCGCGAGTTCTGGATGGCCTTCATTTCCAATCCGGAGAACCTGGCGCAACTGGATCATTACATGGAAGTGTCGCGGCGCCTGGCGGTGGCCCGCGGCGTCAGCGACGAGCAGGCCCACGCCTTGGCCCACGACCTGAAGCCGTTCATCCACATCGATGGCGGCCTGCACGCCAGCGAGGTGGCCAACCACCAGCACACCATTCAGCTTGGCTACGACCTGGTGGCCAGCGAGGAGCCGGAATATAAAGCTATCCGGCAGAACCTGATCGTGGAACTGTGGTTTTCGATCAACCCCGACGGCCAGAGCATTGTGGCCAACTGGTATCGCCAGAATGTTGGAACGCCCTACGAAGTCAGCCCGGTGCCGGTGCTCTGGCAGAAGTATGTGGGGCACGACAACAACCGCGACGGCTACATGCTGAACATGCTGGAGAGCCGCGAGGTGATCAAGGCCACGCTCCAAACCGAGCCGCTGATTTTCTACACCCAGCACCAGACCGCGCCGTTTCCGGGACGCATCTATCTGCCGCCCTTCGCCGATCCGATTTCGGGCAACATGCACCCCCTGATGCTGCGCTGGCTGAGCCTGATTGGCACCACCATCGCGGAGTATCTGGACGACCACGGCCTGCCCGGCTCCATGCACCAGGAGACTTTCGACGTGTGGTACCCCGGATACCTGGACAACGTGGGCAACTTCCGCCACACCATCTCGTTCTTCACCGAAACCGCGCTCTACCGCTACGCCACGCCGCACTTTTACACCGTAGACGAGTTTCCCGCCGTGCGCCAGGCGTTGGGCACGGAGATGCTGTACGCCAGCCCTTGGAAGGGCGGCTGGTGGCGGCTTTCGGACGCGTGCAAGTACATGTACGGAGCGGATATGGCGGTCCTCGACCTTTCCGTGAAGTACCGCGAGCAGTTGATCTACAACAAGTACCGTGCGGCGCGCGACACCATCGAAAAGTTCGAGAAGGAACCGCCCTACGCGTACGAAATCCCTCGCGAGCAGCACGATGCCCCCACGGCCGCGCTGCTGATGGAAAAGTTGATGCTGCAGGGCATCGAGGTGCACCAATCGTCCAACCCGGACGCCTGGGTGATCCTCATGAACCAGCCGTTCGCCGGGCTGGTGAAGGAGCTGTTCGAGCCGCAAGTCTACCCCGCGCTGACGCAGCGCCCGTACGATGTGACCGGCTGGACACTGCCGTACCAGATGGGCGTGGAAGTGCACGCGGTGACCACGCCGCCCACCAAGCAGTATGTGGATTCACTGCGCTCGGTGAAGGAGATTACCGGTTTGGCCGCGCCATTCGAACTGAGCGCCAACGCCAGTTACCGGGCAATCAACCAGATCCTGGCAGATAAGGGGACGGTCTCGCTGGAGGGCGGCGATGTGGCGGTCACCGGCCTGGACAAGGGCCGCCTGGACGGCATTCTGCGCGAGAATCGCCTGCGCGGGATGGACGCCAAGGAGGGCGGCAAGCCGATTAAAGCGCGGCGCATCGGGCTCTATCGCCCGTGGGTGGCCTCCATCGACGAAGGCTGGACGCGGTGGATTCTGGAGCAGTACCAGTTTCCCTTCGCCAGCCTGTACAACGCCGATGTGATTGCCGGCCACTTACGGGAACACTACGACGCAATCGTGATTCCCGATATTTCCGAGGGGCAGATTCTGAACGGCCACCGGCCCGGCACCATTCCGGAGCGTTACGCCGGAGGCCTGGGCGCGGAGGGCGTGCAGGCGCTCGTGGACTTCGTCAACGACGGCGGCACGCTGATCGCGTTCAACAACGCCAGCATGTTCGCCATCAACCAATTCAAACTGCCGGTGACCAACGCCCTGGCGGGGCTTTCGGCCGCGCAGTTCTTCTGTTCGGGCGCGCTGCTCAAGGTGCATATCGAGGACGCCAAGAACCCGCTGACCGCCGGCCTGCTGCCCGACACCACGGTAATGTTCGAGCGCGGCCCGGCCTTCGACACCCGCCCTGACTTCAAAGGCACGGTGCTGGCACGCTACAACCGCGACCGGTCGCCTTTGGAAAGCGGCTACCTGGCCGGCCCCGACCGGATCGAAGGCAAAGTCGCGGCTCTGGATGCCATCTACGGCAAAGGCCACGTGATTTTGCTGGGGTTCAAGCCGCAGTGGCGCGGGCAATCGCACGGGTCGTATAAGTTCTTCTTGAACGCGTTTTACGAAGCGCGGTAGGGGCACGGCTGGCACGGAGATAGGGCTTGCGCGGGCCAGCCGCTCACGGTTTGAGGGTTTGGTTGCGTGGGAGCGGGGAAGTTGTGTGGTTGGAACGGCAGCGCCTGACGGGGCCGCTCGTAAATCGCCGCAAGCTCGTTTTCGCTACGTTGCTGGTGTTCTCTTTCGATCTCTCTGCATTCAACCGGCGCTGTCGACGCCGGGACATAGGGAACCGGTTCCGTACTCCTCGCGAAGAGGAGCGCTCCCCGAAGGGAGTGTGCCACTGTGACCGCCCCTTACGGCAGCCGCCCACGCGCGGGCGCACTGCCCAAGACGAACGTTGAATCCGTGTGGTTCCGGCTTTGAAGCCCCTGGCCAGTCTATGAAAGTGGGCGCCGGCACGAACTATCGAAACGGCTGCCTCTTGGCGAGCGAGCAGCGCTTTTTCAATTACAGAGTAACAGGCGGGTTTGGGGGTTGCGGACGGGAAAGTCCGTAAATGGTTGAATGCATTCGCCAAGAGATTTCCGAACTTGGTGAATGCCCATGGCGGCGCTTCGCTTCGGCACGGGAGGGGATGAGAATGGGCGCGAGTCGGCCCAGGAGACGGGAGGGGCTGCAATTGCGTAAGGCTCACATTCTGCAGGACTAAGTGGTGCCGATTTTCAAAGGGACCGGCGGGGAAGAATCGGCGATGGATGCACGGATTCTAGGGGGGTTTTATCAGCGTTCATCAGAGTTCATCAGCGGCTAATGGTTTGCGGCCGCCCCGCCAAAGCTCTAAAGCCGCTGATCAACGCAGATGAACGCTGATCAGAAAGAAAACTAAGGGAAAAGTCACGCCTGCCCTGCGGCTCGGCGGTGTCTCTGCGGCGACTTCAAACGGATTTTAGAATCCATTGGGTTGGTGGTTCACCGGAGGCGGGGAATTGGTCGCAAGCGGCTGCAGTAACGGCGGGCTTCGGGTTGGGAAGTTGGTGAATGCCCATGGCGGCGCTTCGCTTCGGCACGGGACGGGATGAAAATGGACGCGATTCGGCCCAGGAGACGGGAGGGGCTGCAATTGCGTAAGGCTCAGCATTCTGCGGGACTAAGTGGTGCCGATTTTCAAGGGAACCGAAAAACTGCCTCACCGCGGAAAGGACTCAAAGCGGGCAAGGCCCGGAGCCACGGCACCCAACACCTGACGCGGAGACGCGGAGACGCGAAGGTTGCGCAGACGGTGCTCGCTAGCGAGGCCGCAAAGGAAGAGAGATCGCTGAGAACAGGCTCGGCCTGAGGTCGGGCCGCACGGCGCGCTCACAGGCTCAGGACCGGGATGTGCGATTCCCGAATGATGCCGTAGCCTTCGCCGTTGTCCCCCAGGTGGCTTCGTCCGGGAAGGTGGCCGATTACCAGGACGTCCGCCTTGGTTCGCCCGGCAGCCCGGTTCAGCAACTCCGGGACGTTGCCGCTATCGATGATGACTTCGGCCTTGGTGCCCACGGCTTGCTGAAGTTTGGCGATCTCCTGGGTGGCGAAGCCGACGATTTTCTCCTTCCAGACCGGGTCCACGTGGGATCCGCCGGGGCCGTAGATCTCTACGCTGTCCGTGATGTGGACGAGCGTCAACGTGGCGTCGAGGGCGGCGGCCAGTTCGGCGGCCTGCGAAGCGGTGTGGCGGCTGTGCGGGTCCAACTCCACCGAGCAGAGCAGGCGGCGGATCGAGAACTCCCGCGCCGACGTCTCTTCCTGGTGAACGCCTGTCCAGACCGGACAATCGGCTTCGTGCAGCACCTTGGCGGTCACGGAGCCGAGCAGCAAGCGGTAGAAGGTCCCCTCGCCACGGGTCGACAGCACGATCAGATCGACGTTCCGCTGGCGGGCGGTCTGGACGATTTCGTGGGCCGGGTCGCCTCTGAGCAGCACGCGCGTGACCGGAATCCCATCGAGTTCCGGCCGCAGCGCGCGATCCAGATTTTCTTGAGCCTGCTGGACAATGTGCGCGTGCAGGTCCCGTGCGGTCATTTCGTGCCCGCCCTCCAGCAGACCGTAGGGATAGTGGAGAGGCGTTACCACGTGCAGCAGGATCACCTCCGCGTGGAAGCGGCGCGCTAACCAGGCGGCCTGTTGCGCGACCTGCCGGGAGGTGTCCGCGAACACCACGGGCAGAAGAACTTTCCGAATGCTCAGCACCACTCCATCCTAATCAATTGGCGCCCCGCCCACGCGCGCTTCGCGTTGCCCGTCACTTCCGCAGCAGCGGTTCAAGCGCCTGGAAGACCGTCTTCTCCACAATCCGGGCGCCCTCGGCGTTGGGATGCAGGCCGTCGCGCTGCATCAGGTCGGCATGGCCGCCGACGCCCTCCAGCAGGAAAGGAATGCGCTTCACCTTGTAGCGCGCGGCCAGCGCCGGATACATGGCGTCGAACTGGCGGATGTATTCGGGGCCGTAGTTGGGTGGCAGGGTGATGCCGGCCAGCACCACGCGCGCGCCGGCCTTCTGGAAGGCCTCGATGATCTGCGCCAGGTTGCTTTCGGTGGTGGCGACGGGTTCGCCGCGCAGGCCGTCGTTGGCGCCCAATTCAACCAGCGCGATGGCCGGCTTTTCCTGCAGACCGAGGGAAAGGCGCGCCAGGCCATCCTGCGAGGTATCGCCGCTGACGCCCAGGTTGGCCACCCGGTAGTGGTAGCCGCGGCGGTCCAGGTCAGCCTGCAGCAGGTCGGGGAAGCTTTGGCCCGGTTCCAGGCCGAAGCCGGCGGTCAGGCTGTCGCCGAAACAGGCGATTACCGGGCGCGCATCGGCGGGGGCAGGCTCTGGCGGCGCGGGAGCGGGCGCCTGTGCCGCGCCGGGTGCATGTTGCGGCGGCGGGGACTCCTGCTTTGGGCGGCAGCCGCACGCGGCGGCCAGCAGGGCGATCCACCAGAATCTCCTCATCCGGGTCATTTATGGCTGGAGAACGGCCGGACGTGGGGCGTCGGTTTGCCGGTCCGGTCAGCGTACCGCTCATAATGGATGGTCTGCATCGTCTCTTCTTTCAGGGTAAAGGATGTGCAAAGGTCTGTCACGATGGGGCAACGCCGGTTCCAGCCGGTTTCCGGATGCCATAATGAAGGTTTGATCCAGGTTCGCGGGCTTACTAAATCCATTCCCACCGGCACGCACCGCGTGGATATTCTCAAAGGCATCGATCTGGAGATTCCGCGCGGGCAGTTCGCTGCCATCATGGGACCTTCGGGCAGCGGGAAAAGCACCCTGCTGGGCCTGCTGGCGGGCCTCGACTCCCCCACTTCGGGGCAGGTGATTCTGGATGGCGAAGACATCACCCACCTGGATGAGGACCGCATGGCGCAGGTGCGCGGCCGCAAAATCGGGTTCGTTTTTCAGTCCTACCACCTGATCCCCACGCTGACCGCCGAGGAGAATGTGCTGCTGCCCATGGAGCTGGCGGGCGGGCAGCCGGGTGCGGAGAAGCGCGCCCGCGAACTGCTGGACCGCGTGGGACTGGGGGGCCGCTTCGACCACTATCCGGTGCAGCTTTCGGGCGGCGAGCAGCAGCGCGTGGCGCTGGCCCGCGCCTTCGCCCTGCGTCCGCCGATCCTGCTGGCCGATGAACCGACGGGCAATCTGGATAGCGCCACCGGGCGGCTGGTGCTGGACCTGATCCTGGCGCTGCATCGCGAAGAAGGTACCACCATGGTGATGGTGACCCACGAGCTGTCCCTGGCCGAATCGGCCGACCGCCGCATCGTGCTGCGCGACGGGCTGGTCGTCAGCCAATGACGCAGTTGTCCTGGAAGATGGCGTGGCGGATTGCCTGGCGCGAGATGCGCGCTTCGCGATCGCGCTTTCTGTTTGTGGTGCTGGCCGTGGCGGTGGGAGTCGGATCGCTCACCGGGGTCCGCGGCTTCAGCCGCTCCTTCCGCCACATGCTGCTATCCCAGGCCCGCACGCTGATGGCCGGCGACCTTTCGGCGCGCGTCTTCGCCCTTCCTACGCCCGAGCAGGAGGGCGTGCTGAACCGGCTGGCGGCCGAAGGCGTGCGCCGCACCTGGATCACCGAAACCGTCACCATGGCCTCGTCGGCGGGCACGCCCAATCCGCTGCTGATTTCGGTGAAGGCGGTGGACCCGGCGGCATATCCCTTCTATGGCGAGGTAAAGCTCAACCCGCCGCAGCCGCTGGCGCGGGCGCTGGACGATCACTCGGTGGTGGTTTCGGACGATTTGCTGCTGCGCCTGGACGCGCATGTGGGCGATACGCTGCACATCGGCGGCCAGGATTTCCGCATTGCCGGCGTGGTGGTCTCGGAGCCCGACCGCATGACCGGCAGCCTGAACGTCGGCCCGCGGGTGATGATTACGCGGCAGGGGCTGGACCGCACCGGGCTGATCAGCCTGGGCAGCCGCGCCTCCGAACGCTACCTGTTCCGGCTTCCCGCAGCCGGTCCCACGGTGGAAAGCGTGCGGCAGACGCTGAAGCAGACCTTCCCGGAGGCCACCATTGCGGATTACCGGGAAACGCACCCCATCATCACCCGCGGCCTGGACCGCGCCACCACGTTCCTCAGCCTGATCGGGCTGATCGCGCTGGTGATCGGCGCCATGGGGGTGGCCAGCGCCATGCACGGCCATTTGCAGCAGAAACTCGATTCCATTGCGGTGATGAAGTGCCTGGGAGCGCGCTCGGCGCAGGTGATCCGCATTTACACGGTGCAGACGTTGATGCTGGGCCTGGCGGGAGGGGTATTGGGCGCGGTGCTGGGAGTGGCGGTGGCGGCGGCCTTCCCGGGGCTGATCGTGCGGTATTTCACCATCGATGTAGCATCTTCGTGGGACCCTCTGCCCGGTGTGCAGGGCATCGGCATCGCCTGCCTGGTGACCCTGCTCTTCACCTTGCCCCCGCTTCTGAGCATCCGGACCATCCGCCCGGCGCTGATTTTCCGCCGCGATGTGGAGACCGGCGGGGCGGCGAAGGCGGCGGCCGGGTGGAAACCGCTGCCCCTGCTCACCCGCGCCGCCATTCTGGTCGGCACCGGCGCGGTGGCGGGTACGCTCACGGAGGGCAATTTTCGCGATGCGCTGCGCACCGGAAGTTTCTTCGCGATCGCCTTGGCCGTGGCGCTGGTGCTGCTGAGCCTGGCTGCGTGGCTGTTCCTGCGCGGCCTGCGGGCTCTCCAGCGGCATGCGCCGCGGCGCTTGCCGGCGTCGCTGCGGCAGGGGATAGCCAACCTTTACCGCCCCGGCAACCAGGCGCAATCGGCAGTGGTGGCTTTGGGCGTGGGGGTGATGTTCACGTTGACGGTGTTTCTGGTGCAGCAGGCGCTGGTCAACCAGATCCGCGGCAGCGCGCCGCCGGGCATGCCCAACGTCTTCCTGCTGGATATTCCGGGACCGCAGCGCGCGGAGCTGGCGAAGCTGATCGAATCGCAACCGGGAGTGAAGGCGGCGCCCGACGTAGCCTTCGCGGTTTCGGCCAAGATTGCCGCCATTGATGGCGTACCCATTGAGAACCGGCCGCTGCGCGAGTTCAACCGCCGCTTTCTACGCACCCGCTCGGTGACCGAAATGGCGGCCAAGCCGGCCGATACCGACATCCTGAGCGGCGCGTGGTGGGAGCCGGGCGATACGGCGCCGGCGGTGTGCGCCAACGAGGAATCCGCCAAAATCCTCCATCTGAAGCCCGGCGACACTATCGACTGGAGCATCTGGAACCGGACGGTGCGCACGCGCGTGGCGTGCATTGAGCGCACCGAATCCATCCGCATGTCGGCGCGCTTCGAGTTCCTGTTCAGCCCCGGCCAGCTTACCGGACTTCCGGCGGTGTATTACGGCAGCGCGCACGTGCTGCCCGGTGACGTAGCCAACCTGCAGCGGGTGGTCTACCAGAAATACCCCACCGTGACGGTGGTGAATGTGGCCGATGTGATGCAGATTGTGGATGACGTGGTGGAGCGCATCGCCCTGGTGATCCGCTTCATCTCGGCCTTCACGATTGTGGCGGGCGCCGTGATGGTGGCTTCCAGCGTGGCCGGCACGCGGTTCCGCCGCATGAAGGAAGTGGTGATTCTGAAGACCCTGGGCGCCAGCCGCCGGCGGATTGCCTGGATTTTCTCGGTGGAATTTCTGGCCCTGGGCGCGGTGGCCGGGCTGATGGGCAGCCTGCTGGCTTCGGCCTTCGCGGCCCTGGTGCTGAAGCGATTGCTGGAAATCCAATTCCACCCCGATTGGGCCGCCCATGCGCTTACCGTGGCGGCGGCCGCGCTGGTGGCGGCGCTGGCCGGGTGGGCCGCCAGCTTTCGAATCCTGGGCCGCAAGCCACTGGAAATTCTGCGCCAGGAATAGGTATGCTGGTTCGTAATGAAAAGTAGAGGCCGTTTCCCCGTTCTCGCACTGCTGTTGTGTCTCTCCGCCGGCTATACGGCCGCGGATGAGAACGCCGTCAACCCGCAGGTCGCCAAGATCATGGATGAGGTTTCCGAAGCCCGCATCCGTGCCACTATCGAAAAACTGGTCAGCTTCCAGACGCGCAATACGCTGTCCAACCCGGACGATCCGGTGCACGGCGTAGGCGCCGCGCGGCAGTGGATCTTCAGTGAGTTTCAAAGCTATAGCCCGCGCCTGCAGGTGCGCTTCGATAAGTACCGGGTGAAGAAGCAGGGGCGGATTTTCAAGGACGTGGACCTGTGGAACGTGATCGCGGTGCTGCCGGGAACCAAGGACCCGGAGACGCAGATCCTGATCAGCGCGCACTACGACACTATCAACCTGGGGCGGCCTGGCGGGAATACTCCCGTGGGGCCGGGCAACGAAGCGCCCACCGCAGAGCCAGCCGGCGGCGCGCGCGGCGGCTTTGGACGCGGCCCGCAACTCACCCCCGAAGAGCAGGAACGCAATGCCAATCAGCCCGCGCCGGGCGCTTGCGACGATGGCAGCGGAATTGGCGCCATGATGGAGCTGGCGCGGGTGATGAGCCATTACGAATTCGACAAGACCCTGGTGTTCGTGGCCTTTGCGGGCGAAGAGGAAGGCCTCATCGGCAGCAATCTTCTTTCGGCCAAGATGAAGAAGGAAAACCAGGTGATTGAGGCGGTGCTGAACAACGACATCATCGGCACCGATGTGGCCGGCGACGGGCGCTTTAGCAACACCTCGGTGAACGTCTATAGCGACGAAGTTATGGATTCGCCTTCGCAATCGCTGGCCCGCTACGCGCGGGAAGTGGCCGAGCGCTACATGCCGTTTTTCAAGGTGAACACGGTATTCTTCCAGGACCGCATCGGCCGCGGCGGCGACCACACCCCGTTCCAGTTGGAGGGCTACGCGGCAGTGCGCGTTTCGACGCCCAACGAGATCTACGCCAACCAGCACCACGCCACCGATCTGCTGGAATACATGTCGGTGCCCTACACCACCAAAGTGGCCCGTTTCAACGGAGTGGTAGCGGCATCGCTGGCGCTGGCGCCCAAGGCTCCGCTGGTGACGCGGCTGCCCGGCGCCGGGAGGGGCCGCGGCGGAAATGGGGCTGAGGGTGGACGGGGCGGGCGCGGCGGCCGGGGCCGGGGCACGAACGCCACCGATGGCGCGGCTTCCATAACCGACGGCGGGCGCGGCGGCAATGGCGGCAATGGCGAAGCCGCCCAGGCGTCTGCCGAAGCGGGTAGCGGGCGCGGCGGGCGCGGCGAGGGCGCCCAGGGGCGCGGCGGCCGCCGTCCCACCCCGATGCTCTCCCGCGGCTCGGGATACGACGCGGTGCTGCAATGGCGGCCGAACGGATCGGAGCAGGACATCAAGGGCTACGCCATTCTGTTGCGCCCCACCACCTCGGCTTTTTGGGAGCAGGAAATCTACGTGGGCAAAGTGAACAGCTACACGTTGAAGGATGTTTCCATCGACGACTTGCGGTTTGCCGTGAAAGCCATCGGCCTGGATGGCAGCGAGAGCCTGGCTACGCCGTATGTCTATCCGCCGCGCCAGAAAACCGTGATCCAGACGGTGGAATAGGCCAACCGCCGCTCACAGCCACATGGTTGACGTGTCCAGAGCGTCCTCCGGAGTGCCGACCGGCAAACCGGTCAGAAGACTGCTGGGCTCGTACTTTTCGTGCGCGTAGGTATAGAACGCGAAGCGCCAATTCTCCGGGTTGCCCAGGTAGCTGAGGCGGCACAGGTGCGTGGGGGTTTTGCGCAGGCGCTCCAGGTATTGCTCCTGCGTCTCTCCTGGCGCCGGGTCGCCGAAGGGCGGCTGGGGCTCGCTGTACAGATCGATGTAGGCATTGGAGCCGCGAAACGTCACTTCGATGCGGGTGTATTTGCCCGCCAGGTGCTCGCGCGCGTACTGCTCCACGCGCGCCTGCAGGCTCGACTGCGTCCCCGGTGGAATGCCTTTGGCCCTCTTCACGCGTCAACCTCCTGGCGATTCTGATCTGCTCTCCAGGCAGGGTAGCACGGGCGCCTGCTAGGATCGAAACATCGGCCCAAACTGGAAAGACAACCTGCGCGTGGTGTTGGTAGAGACGCGCAATCCGCTGAATATCGGGGCGTCCGCGCGCGCCATGGCGAATTTCGGCTTTTCGCGGCTGGGCGTGGTGAATCCGTACGACGTGGCCTTTCGCGAAGCGCGCTCGGCGGTGGGGGCGGCGAGCCTGCTGCGGTCCGCTGCGGAATTCGCCGGCCTTGCCGAAGCGGTGGGCGAGTGCCCGCTGGTGGTGGGCACGACCTCGCTGGGGCATCGCGAGCTGCACCACCCCCTGCGCCGCCTGGAGTACGGCGCGCGCGCGATTCGCCGGGCCCTCGAACGCGGCCCGGTGGCGCTGCTGTTCGGATCGGAGAAATTCGGCCTCTCGAACGCCGATCTCAGCCATTGCCATTGGCTGATGCGCATCCCTACGGAAGTGGGGCTTTCGATGAACCTCGGCCAGGCGGTAGCCCTCTGCCTGTACGAGCTGGCCCGCGACCCGCGCGCCACCCGCGCCCGCCCCGAAAAAAGCAAGCCGGCCACCGCCGCCGAAGCCGAGCAGATCACCGGGCTGCTGATGGAGGCGCTGGAAGCCAGCGGCTACCTGCACCCGCCGGCCGACGCCTCCACGCGGGAGAAGACCCGCCGGCTGGTCCGCCGCCTGTCGATTGCCGCCCGCGACGCCCCCGTGCTCATGGGCATGCTGCGGCAGATTCTCTGGAAAATCGGGCGCGTGGGCGGGGAATCGTAGACCCTGCGCGCCGGGGGCCGTGGCCTAATCCACCCTGGCGGCGGTTGCGGAGCCGCCGCCATCCGTCGGCGCAACGGCTTGCCGAACGGCTGGCGGCCACCCAGGCTGGGCCGCGCCGCGATGGGATATTGCGGCTGGCGAACGGCGAGTGGCGCAGCGGAGGAGGAACCATCCGCTCTGGCATAATGGGCTAGCGGCATGGAGACTTGCGAAATCGCCATCGTGGGCGGCGGGTGTAGTGGTCTGCTGGTCGTCGTGCAGCTCTTGCGGCAGGGGTTCGCGGGATCCGTTGCCATCGTGGAAATGCGCTCGCGGCTGGGGCGCGGCCTGGCTTACTCCACGCCGTTCGACGAACACCTGCTCAACGTGCCGGCTGCCAAAATGAGCGCCCTGCCGGACGCTCCGGCGCATTTTCTGGATTGGCTGCGCGCCCGCCAGGGGCCGGCCGTCGCGCCCGGTTACTTTGCCCCGCGGCGGGTCTACGGCGAGTATCTCGAAGACCTGCTGCGGGTCCACCGGGAAGCCGCGGCGGACGTTCCCTTCCGGCACATCCGCGCCGAGGTGACCGGCATCGAGCTGCCAGACGCGCCGGTGCTCACGCTCCACAGCGGCGAGCACCTGCGGGCCGGCCGGGTGGTGCTGGCGCTGGGCAACCCGGCCGCTTCGCCGGGCATCGGCATTTCGCGCGCCGGGCTGGAAGACCGCTGGCACCTCTCGCCCTGGATCGGTGACGCTTTGCGGGTGCGGTTCCCCGGCGAGCGCATCCTGCTGCTGGGGACGGGCCTCACCGCGGTGGATGCCGCCCTGGCCCTCACGGCGCAGAAGACGGCCTGCCGCATTTATATGCTGTCGCGCCGCGGCCTCTGCCCCCAGGCACACGATCCGGCCAGCGCGGCGGGCCGTCCGCCCGCGTTCGGCCATCCGCAGAGCGTGCGCGCCATACTCCACCAGGTGCGCGCGGAGATCCGTACGGCTCTCGATGGGGGCAGTTGCTGGCGGCCGGCCATCGATGGTCTCCGCCCGGTCTCCAACCAGCTCTGGCGGGACCTGCCGGTTGCCGAGCAAAGCCGCTTCCAGCGCCACCTGCGGAGCTTTTGGGAGACTCACCGGCATCGCATGGCCCCGGAGGTGCGCGCGCGCTTTGACCGCTGCCGGCAGCAGGGGATCCTGGAAATGCTGGCCGGGCGCATCCATGAGGCGCCCCGGCGCGGCGGCGCCATTGAATTGCGGATTGCGTTGCGCGGGGGCGGAGAACGCCTGCTGGAGGTGGACCGCATCGTCAACTGCACGGGCCTCCACGAGAACTACCGCGATTCGCCGCGCCGCCTGGTGCGCTCGCTCGTCGAGCAGGGCTTGGCCAGCGCCAACGCGCTGGGGCTGGGATTCCGCACCAGCGGTCCGGGCGCCCTGTGCGGCGCCGATGGGCGGGCTTCCCGTCAGCTTTTCACGCTCGGACCACCGCGGCGCGGGGAACTGCTGGAAACCACCGCGGTTCCGGAGATTCGCGCGCAGGCCGAGGCGCTGGCGCGCCATCTGATCGGGACGGCGGGCGAAGGTTGAGGACGCCGGCGTAGCGATGGAGCAACCGCCGGACCACCCCTGGACCCTTTCAACTGTGCGATAGTGGCGTCGAGGAGCCCGCTTCGTGTCCACGCAGGCCAATCCGTTCATTACACCCGAAGAGTACCTTGAGCTGGAGCGGAAGGCGGAATATAAGAACGAATATCACGATGGCAAGATCTACGCCATGCCCACCATCAACCGCTGGCACGACGCGATCAATACCAAGTTGTGCTCTCTGCTCGGCCAGCACCTGAGGGGCGGGAAATGCGAATGGTTCAGCTCTGCCATGCGGATGTTGGCCCAGCCAAGCGGACTCTATACCTATCCGGACCTCTCCGTCGTCCGCGGGGAGTCGCTGTTCGCCGATTTGCACGAAGATACGCTGCTCAATCCCATCCTGCTGGTGGAAATCCTGTCGCCCAGCACCGAGGCTTACGACCGGGGCCGCAAGGCCGCCATGTATCGCAAGATTCCCTCGCTGCAAGAATTACTGCTGATCGCTCAGGACAGCTACGAAGTGGAGCTGTACCGGCGCAACCCGGACGGAACCTCGTGGTCTTTCCTGGAGGCCTCCGGGCTGGAGTCCTCCATCGAGCTAACGTCCATCGGCTACACTTTGCGGTTGAGCGAGCTTTACGAAAGAGTCATCGCGGAAAGCTGAGCGCGCCGCGATATTGGAGAACATATGACCAAGGTGCAAATCCACTTCCGCCTCCAGAAGCCCCTCGATGAAACCCTGCTCACGCGCATCTCGGACGCCTATGCCCTGTACGGCATTCAAAAGGTGAGGGTCGATCCTTCGATGGAAAGCCTGACAGTGGAGTACGACGCCACGCGCCTGCGTCCGGCCGAAGTCGAGGCTGCCCTGGCGAGCGCCGGGTTGCCCGTAGTCCTCGCCTGAGGACGCCCCGCCTTGGCCCGCTGTTATTCTAAAAATGCGTGCGGCTGAATCCCTCCGCTATCTCGCGGCTGTATGTGCGCGCCCCCAACTGGCTGGGCGACGCGGTGATGTCGCTGCCCGCCATTCGCGCCGTCCGCCAGGTTTTTCCGCATGCCTACGTCGCCGTGGTTGCACGGCCGGGGCTGGCCGACTTGTACAGCCGCGAATCGGTGGTCGATCGTG
>DATJRE010000325.1:0-6733 GCA_035505095.1 Bryobacteraceae bacterium
CTGTAACTGACCTGTGTCGGAAAGTGTCAAGTAGCCAGGCGGCCCGCTCCGGCCACAGTGACGGCCCTGCCCCCCGCCGGCCCCGGACTACTTTTCGGGCTGGTCATAGCCGGCCATGCGCCGGACCCAGACGTTGCGGAAGCGCACCGGGTGGCCGTGATCCTGCAGCAGGAGGGGCATATCGCCGTGCGGCTGGTAATGGCCCAGGATGCGATGCTCGGTGCTGCCATCGAGCGGCTGGCGATTGTGTACCGCTACGCCGTTGAAAAACAGCGTGATGTAGGCGGGCTTCAGGACTTTCTGGCCGTCGAACCGGGGCGCCTCATAAACAATGTCGTAAACGTTCCATTCGCCGGGCTTGCGGATGGGGTTGGCCAGCGGCGGCCTTGGCCGTAAATGGCGCCGGCCTGGCCATCGGCGTAAGTGGACTGGTGATAGGAGTCGAGCACCTGGATCTCGTAGCGGCTGGCGACGTAAACCCCGCTGTTTCCGCGATCCTGGCTGGATCCCTGGATGTTCTGGGGTTCGGACCACTCGATGTGGATCTGGCTATCGCCGAAAGACTGGCGGGTAAAGAGGTCGCCGGTGCCGGGCGCGACCTCAAAATATCCATTCATGACCTTCCAGCGGGCGGGGACGATTTTGCTCCACTGGTTGCCGCGGCCGTGCTGGGCCCACTGCGAAAGGTCCTTTCCATCGAAGAGAACAATGGCGTCGGAAGGCGCGGCGCCGCACGTCGGGCCGGGAGTGATCTCGGCCGGGTGCGGCCGATCGGGATCGTGGACGTGCCATTTTTGACCGGGAAGAATGGGCGTATCGCGATAGCCCTGCTGGGCGGCCACCACGGCAGCCAGGCCGAGAGCCACAGCGGCAGCCAGACGCAATCTGCCGCGAAGCATAGGACGTTGCATATAGGAGTATCGTACAACCGATGCCGCGCGCAGCAACGGCGGTACCCAGGGCCGGCTCTCGTTGGCTCACCACGCTGCGCGCAGCAACGGCGGTGCCAAGGGCAGCTCCCGTTGCCCCACCACGCCGCACGCAATCGACGGCGGTGCCCAGGGCCGGCTCCTTTGGCCGCCTCGCCGTGCGCAGCAACCGCGATGCCCCAGGGCAGCTCGCGTGGGCTCGCCACGCTACGCGCAGCGCCGGCGACGCGCCGAGCAGCTCCCGTTGGCCGCCTCGCCGCAGGCAATCTCCAGCGGTGCGCCGCAGCGACCACGGTTAGCCTATGCCGCGGCGCGGTTGCTGGCGGCGAGGGCCTGCGGCTAGCCGCGGCGGCCGGTGCGATAGTGGTGGCGCTCGGCGGTAAAGCGGGCTTCGCCGTACTCGCCCAGGCCGACCGTGCCGGCGATCGCGTTGCCGTCTACCGTGCCGGCGAACTGGAATCCCACGCGGACGCCGTCGGTGGGCAGCGAACTCTGGAAACGCACGCTATTGGCGGCAACCGTGCCGGTGAGGTCTCCGGATGCGAATTCTCCGCGATGCGTGCCCACCAGTTTGGCGCCGTCCTGCTCCAGGACAACGGTGTGGGCAGCCGAACCATACTGAAACTCGATGTGCACATCCCACTGGCCGGCCACATTGGCAAGCGCCCCCTCGGGGGCCGGCTTCGGAGTGAATTTGGGCGGCCGGGAGAGCACCGCGTAGAGCCGGTCGGCCACCACCTTCTCATCGCCTGGCGACATCTGGTACGGCACGATCGACACCATGCTGGCCATGCTGCCCGTGCGCGAGCCGGAGGAACCCGCCAGCACGATGCGCGGATCGGTATCGAGCAGGATCTTGGCTACTTCTTCCCCGGTGATGCCGAGTTTGGCGCCGTCCCACTGCACATGGAGTTCCGGGGTGCGGTTAGAAAGGTCGCGCGAGGGTTCCTGGACCTTGGTCGAGACGCCGTCCACCTTCTCGACACTCGCGGCGATGTGGCTGAGCCAGGATTCCCATTGCGCCCATTCGGCCTTGTGGTCGCGCTTCCCCCACATCTCGATGGCCGCCAGCATGCCCATGATTTCCTCTTTGCCGGCTTTGAGCGAGCGGCCGAAGGCATGGTGCGGCGCGCTGTTGATCCAGGCCGCCGAGAGCCAGTCCTTGTCGCCCAGGAGGAAGCCCGCGGCCTGCGGCCCGCGAATGCATTTACCGCCGCTGTAGGCCACGGCATTGGCGCCGCGCGCCAGGTGCACGTTGGGCTTGAGGGTGAGGACCTCGGCCGCGGCATCCACCAGCACCGGAACTTTCTTGCGGCGCGCCACCTCGGCCACCACCTGAGTGCCCAGGGGGCCGGTATCCTGCAAGCCGGCCAGGATGTAAACCATGGCCGTGCGGTCGTTGAAGGCCGGTTCCAGTTCCGCCGGTTCCTGCACAATCACCAGCCGGGCGCCCAACATGCGGGCGGCGTGGTCGTAGACGTTGTGCGAATAGGCCGGCATGACGATTTCGTTCTTGAGGCCGGTGACGTTGGGCAGTCGCTGCATGCGCTCGGGGTTGCCGCCGGCGATGGCGGCCGCAGTGCAGTGCGTGATGGCGGCGGCGCATCCTGCGGTGACGATACCCCACTCGGCGCCGCTTAGCTCGGCCAGGCGCTTGCCAACGCCGTCCATCAGCTCATCCATGTTGACGAAGGTGCGGGAAGCCTGGTCCATGGCCCGCTTCACCTCAGGCAGGGTGGTCGAGCCGGTAATGATCGTGTAGGTGCCGCGGGCGTTGATGAGGGGGCGGACACCGATGGAGCGGTACATATCGGCGCCGATTTCGAGCGGAGCCGCCACGGCGCGGCGGATACCACCGCCAATGGCCTGCGCCAAGGCCAGAATCCCGCCCTGCCGGAACAGGTCGCGCCTTTGGAAGCGGAATGACATAGGTGCCTCCTGGATCGGATTATCTCATTGATCGCTGTCGCAAAACCGGACGCGGAGACGCGGAGAAAGCACGAAGCAACCGGGAGCCTTCTCCGCAGGTTTCTCAGCGTCTCCGCGTCTCCGCGTCAAAATCGGAACTCGCCAGGGCTAGAAGTAGAACTTAGCCACTACCTGCACATTGCGTTCGCCTTCGGAGCTGCGAATCTGTCCGAAGAGGGTGGAAGTAATGGTCTGCGACGCCGGGCTGTAGAAGATCGGCGTGTTGGTCAGGCCGAAGGCCTCGGCACGCAGCTCGAAGTATTTCGGCTCGGTGATGTGGAATTGCTTGGCGAGCGAAAGATCCAGGCGGAATTCGCCGGGGCCGCGGTCGGTGCCAACGCCGGCATCGCCGAAGGTGTGCAGGGCCGGGCTGGTGAAGGCCGTGACATCCAGCCAGGTGGCGCCGGGGCCGATCTGGTGCGGATCGTGGGGAGTGCCGATGACTTCGGCACGGTCGCTGCGGGCGTTGGTTCCCGAGGCGTCCGTGGACACTTTGATGGTGAGTGGGAAACCGGTATGCGCGGTCAGGACGCCGCCCACCTGCCAACCGCCCACAACCGCATCAATGCCCCTGTTCCAGCTTTTACCGAACTGGCGGCCACGGCCGAAAGGCAACTGGTAGACGAAAGAGGGGACGAAGTTGAACTTTTCGTCAAAATAAGTCGGTCCGAACTCCGACCGCTGGTTGTATAGATTCTGCCAATAAGCCGACTGGGAGCCGGCCTGCGCGCCCTGCCCGTAGTAGCCGATGGAATCGGACATGCCACGCGAGTAGGTGAAGGCCACCTGGTATTCCAGGCCCATGCTGAAACGCCGGCGCAGGGTAGATTGCAAAGCGTCGTATTTCTGCTTGGCGCAGGAGCAGGTGCCGGAAATCTGGCCGATCTCGCTGCGCAACGCCGGATTGCCCGAAAGATACGGACCCTCCACCACCTGGCCGTTGATAAGTTGGTTCTGGAAATAAGGCATGGCCACCATCAGGCGGTCTCCGTGCTGGCCCACGTAGCCCACCGTGAGGACGTTGCCGCCCTTGAGTTCGTATTCCGTGGTGAGATTCCACTGCTGAACGATGGCGGGACGGACGTTCGGATCCCATAGCCGGATTGTGGCGCCCTGGTAGGGATTCGCGGGATTCAGAATCGAGAAGCCCTGGTCGAGAGTGCTGCCCGGCAGTTCGTACTGCGTGCCGGCGATGTTGTAGTTGTCCTCGAACTCCGACTCGTACGGCGGGTTCAACGGCAGCCGGAGGTTGGTGCCGGTGCCTTCCAGATAAGAAGAAATGGTGTAGGAGCCGCGGAAAACCAGCTTCTTTGCCAGTACATTAGGGGTATAGGCGAAGCCCACGCGCGGCTGAAAGTCCTTCTTGAAGGTGTTGTAAAGCGCACGGTTGCTTTCTATGAGAGGAGCCGGTCCGGGCGGCTGCGCGAGGCCGGCGGGAAGGGGCGCGGCCAGTTCCAATTGTCCGGAATACATGCCGAAGTTGGACTGCCGATTATCCACTTCCACCCAGGGGGTGTGATATTCCCAGCGCAGACCCAGATTCAAAGTGAGGCTATTGTTGACGCGCCAGTCGTCCTGAAAGTAGAAGCCCCAAATCGTTGCCCGTTGGCCCCAGGTGTTCCCTTGAAGGCCGCGCCCCAGGTCATCGGTCTCTCCCAGCATGAAATCGGCCTCGCCGATGGTCGGAACCGGGTTGATGGCATTCTGCGCGGTGAAGCGGCCGTTAAAGTTGATGTATCCAGTGCGGCCGTCATTTCCCGAGTAGAACACGTCAATCCATTCGCGCAGCGCCTGGCCGCCCATCTTCATCATGTGGCGGCCGCGAATCAGCGTCAGGTTGTCGGCATAGTGGAAGGTAGTGTTGGCGAACAACTCCTGCGTGCCGATGTTCGCGCTGCCCAGGGAACTGATGTAGGAGAAGCCCTGCAAGCTCATCAGGCCGGCGCCGGGGTTGCCGATGCCAACGCTCTGGGCGATGTTGCCGAGGCCTTTGTCGGCGCCACCGGTGTCCAGCATCACGTTGTTTACCCCGATGCGCAGTTCGTTGACCATGCGGGGGCTGATGGTGCGAGTCCAGTTGATGACCTCATTCTGGAAGGGCGATTTGCTGAAACTGTTATAGAACAACGGGAAGGTGTTGACACCGGGGTTATCCTGGCGCCCGTGGGAGTAGCGGAAGCTGAAATAGTCCTTGTCGTTGGGCCGCCAATCGCCCTTGGCGTCGCCCTGATCCGAGGCAATGTAACTCGCGCTCGAATAGGTGTAATTGGGAGTGGTGATGGTGCTGGTCTCCGGCAGTGGATACAGCGTAGTGTTGCTCATGAGTTTAGCCGCCGCCGGGCTGAGCACGCTTTGCGGAATGATATTGCCGGGGAAGGGCTGGCGATTGCCGCTGGCGTCGAGGGCCGAGAAGGGATTGTAGAGTTGGATCACTTTGCCCACGGAGAAGGGTCCCGTGGTAGACAACAGGGAGGAAAAATCTCCGGTTCGCCAGGGTGTCGGCATGACGGTGGCGGAGCTCAGGCCGGTGGGATTGGCTTGGCGCAGGCCCTGGTAATCGGCAAAGAAGAACAGCCGGTCCTTGACCACCCGGCCGCCGGCAGTGCCGCCGAACTGGTTCCAGCGGAAGGGGGTGCGTGCCAGACCCTGCCAGTTGCGGCCCCAATTGTCGGCATTCAGCTTGTCATTGCGAAAATACTCAAAGATATCGCCGTGGAACTGGTTGGTGCCCGACTTGATCACCACGTTAACGATGCCACCCTGAAAATTCCCGAATTCCGCCGAAGCGTTGTTGGTGATGAGCTTCATTTCTTCGATGGCGTCGGGATTGGGCTGGTAGGAGACCAGGTTATCGGACGTGAAATTGTTGTCTACCCCATCCAGCAAAAAGTTATTGGCCTCCTCGCGATTGCCGTTCACGTAGGGCCGTCCGCCGCCGGCGGTCCGCAGGCCGCTGTTGAAGCTGTTCGGATCGGGTGTCGTGACGCCGGCCGAAAGCAGCGTCAGGGCGACCGGGTTACGGCTGATCAGCGGAGTGTTCTCGGCGAGATCCGACGAAATCACCGCGCCCACCTGGGTGGTGTCGGTCTGCAACACGGGAGCTTCCCCGGTCACCTCGACGCTTTCGGTGATGGCCCCAACCTGCATGGTCACGTCGACACGGCCGCGCTGGTTGACTTCCAGGGTAACCTCCGGGTTGATGTAGGTCTTGAAGCCCGCGGCTTCGACCTTTAGTTCATAACGGCCGGGAGGTATGCGTGGAAAGGCATAAATGCCATCCACGTTGGTGGTAGTTGGCCATTCCGTGGCGCGGTCCAGATCCCTGGCCGTCACCTTGGCCCCGACAATCGAGCTTCCCGATGGATCGGTGACATGCCCGGTAACCCCGGCGCTCACCTCCTGAGCATAAGACGACGCTACGCTCAGGCAAACCAATGCTGCCAACCTAGTCCATTTTTGGAAATGCATGTTAACCCCTTTCACCCTAGGGTACGAGACGTGTACTTAGCTACTCGGCCGTTACGACTACATGACCTAAGACGACCTGATGGAAAATAGTATATACCGGGTTGCTTCCCAGATCACGCGAAATCTTCAGCTAAATTTCAATGCTGTTACGGGAGGCTTGCCGATCTCGGGGTTTCCGGTCTTATTGGTGGGTCGCACCCGGCCGGAGGCAGTCAAACCCCAGCGACGCTCTCCCGTTGGGGGAAATTCCGGCGCAGCGTCTTCCAATCAGGCCTGTTAATGCCAGTTGCGGTCGTCGATCGACTCCCGCGGTCGATGGTCGTTTGGCGCCGGCCGCGCGGAACCATCCCTGCCGGCGCCGGACACCC
>DATJRE010000326.1:0-32195 GCA_035505095.1 Bryobacteraceae bacterium
CGCTGGACGTGCCGGCCGTAGTGGGAGTGCCGGAAATCAACCCGGTGGATGTGCTCACCGTAAGTCCCGCCGGCAGCCCCGTAGCTCCGAAACTAGTAGGAGAATTTGTGGCGACAATCTGATACGAGAACGCCGTGCCGACAGTCGCACTGGCCGTCACAGGGCTGGTGATGACCGGTGGCGGCGGCTGAATCGAGATCGTCAGTGTAGCGTTGCCGGTGCCGCCGGTATTAGTCGCGCTGAGCGTGACGGTGGACGTGCCGGCCGTCGTCGGAGTGCCGGAAATCAACCCAGTAGAGGTGCTCACCACGAGTCCCGCCGGCAGTCCCGTAGCTCCAAAACCAGTAGGAGAATTACTGGCCGCGACCTGATAAGAGAACGCCGTGCCGACGGTCGCATTGGCGGTGGTGGGGCTGGTGATCACCGGTGGCGGCGGCTGAATCGAGATCGTCAGGGTAGCGTTGCCGCTACCGCCGGCATTGGTCGCGCTGAGCGTGACGGTGGACGTACCCGCCGTGGTGGGCGTTCCGGAAATCAAGCCAGTGGATGTGCTCACCACCAGTCCCGCCGGCAGTCCCGTAGCTCCAAAACCAGTAGGAGAATTACTGGCCGCAATCTGATACGAGAACGCCGTGCCTACGGTTCCGCTGGCGGTGACAGGGCTGGTAATGACCGGTGCCGGAGGCTGAATCGAGATCGTCAGTGTAGCGTTGCCGGTTCCGCCGGCATTAGTCGCGCTGAGCGTGACGCTGGACGTACCCGCCGTGGTCGGCGTGCCGGAAATCAACCCAGTGGATGTGCTCACCACCAGTCCCGCCGGCAGTCCCGTAGCTCCGAAACTGGTAGGAGAATTACTGGCCGCGATCTGATAAGAGAACGCCGTGCCGACAGTCGCACTGGCCGTCACAGGGCTGGTGATGACCGGTGGCGGCGGCTGAACCGTGAGGGTCAGCGTGGCGTTGCCGCTACCGCCCGCATTGGTCGCGCTGAGCGTGACGCTGGACGTACCCGCCGTGGTCGGCGTGCCGGAAATCAACCCGGTGGTTGTGCTCACCGTAAGTCCCGCCGGCAGCCCCGTAGCTCCGAAACTGGTGGGAGAATTACTGGCCGCGACCTGATACGAGAACGCCGTGCCAACAGTCGCACTGGCCGTCACAGGGCTGGTGATCACCGGTGGCGGCGGCTGGATCGAAATCGTCAGTGTAGCGTTGCCGATTCCGCCGGCATTAGTCGCGCTGAGCGTAATGCTTGACGTGCCCGCCGTGGTGGGAGTGCCGGAAATCAACCCAGTGGTGGCGCTCACCACCAGTCCCGCCGGCAGTCCCGTAGCTCCGAAACTGGTAGGAGAATTACTGGCCGCAATCTGATACGAGAACGCCGTGCCGACAGTCGCACTGGCCGTCACGGGGCTGGTGATCACAGGTGGCGGCGGCTGAATCGAGATCGTCAGTGTAGCGTTGCCGGTGCCGCCGGCATTGGTGGCGCTGAGCGTGACGCTGGACGTGCCGGCCGTAGTGGGAGTGCCGGAAATCAACCCGGTGGATGTGCTCACCGTAAGTCCCGCCGGCAGCCCCGTAGCTCCGAAACTAGTAGGAGAATTAGTGGCGTCAATCTGATACGAGAACGCCGTGCCGACAGTCGCACTGGCCGTCACAGGGCTGGTGATGACCGGTGGCGGCGGCTGAATCGAGATCGTCAGTGTAGCGTTGCCGCTACCGCCGGCATTGGTCGCGCTGAGCGTGACGCTGGACGTACCCGCCGTGGTCGGCGTGCCGGAAATCAACCCAGTGGATGTGCTCACCGTAAGTCCCGCCGGCAGTCCCGTAGCTCCGAAACTGGTAGGAGAATTTGTGGCGACGATCTGATACGAGAAGGCGCTACCTGTGCTCCCGCTGGCCGTGCCCGCGCTGGTGATCACGGGTACCGGATTGAGGATGGTGATGGTGCCGCCGGTCCCCGCCATGCTAAACAGAGTTGCGTCCGTACACACTCCCATGACATTGGTCATCGGGATGGAATCCGAGCTATTATTAGTGCCCGAAGCAATGGTTGCGGTCACCACGGCAACGGTACCGGCTGCGATTTGGTTCGCGTTCATCCCGCTGGCCACGCAGGTTACTACGCCGGAGCCTGTGCTGCAACTCAGGGTCTTACTGGCAGCGGTAAGTACGGGCCCCGCGGCGATCGTCAGGTTAGTAACATCGCTGGGATAGGATAGCGTCCACTGCAGGCCGGCAGGACCCTTCGTGCCGCCGATGGTTAAAGAGAGATTCAACGAAATGGATCCGCCTTTGACCACCGACCCGGACGCCAGGTTCAGTGATGAGGTTTGAGCATAGGCAGAGCCGCCTGAACAGAGCACCGAAAGGAGAACTATGTTTCGGAGGAGGGTGTATTTATCGGAGTATGGCATCTGTTTATCTCAAAATGCAGGGTCCGATTCATATTGTGATAGGTCGGCAACTAAGATGACAACGTTGAGAATAGTTAACCGCCCGGCTGTAACTTTACGGGGATTCGCTTTAGGTAGGGGCCATCGGCGAGGGCGCGTAAGCGAAGCCGTGACCGCCGGCAGCAGGCGCCCGGATACTCACCGGCGCTTCTGTTCCCGCAGGCGGAGATAAGGTGATCGACTATTGAGACTACTGGGGATAGGCAGGATGCGAACGGACAGCGTTCCCGCGGAAAGACTCTGGCCTACTTAGTTACAGTTCGGCGTGAACCGGATTTGTCTCAGTTTTTTTGGATTAGTTTTTGGCTCGCGGTTACCTTACGGCGGTAGCCGCGCAAGCCGCGGGCTGCCCGGCTCGCCGCCCCAGAGGCGCGCGCCGTGAACCGGGTCGGCTGTAGTTAACGAATGTTAGCAAGCAACGGCGGCGCTGCCCGGTCCAAGCCGAATGGGCCGCCTTGCGCCAGATCTGGGGCGGGCCGTGGCCAGCCGTGGGCCGGAGACTTCCGGTACTCGAACGTGGAGCGGCGCCCGGCCGGGACTATGCCACTCCGCCCCGGACTTGCCAAACGGCCAGTTCGGTGCGGTTCGTAACCTTGGTCTTCTGGAAGATATGGAATAAGTACACCTTGATAGTGCCTTCACTGAGGTGTAACTCGGACGCGATTAACTTATTGGGCAGGCCCTGGGCGACCAGCGCCGCTACCTGGCGCTCCCGCTGGCTCAATTTCTGCCCCGGGACCACGCGCAGACGAGGCGGCTTGGCAGGCCGCCGGCACGATTCGCATACGCGAACCCGTTCTCCCATGGTTCGAAATTCGGCACCGCATCGGCAACACGAGCGCGCATTGAGCACTACCTGCGGCTCCGCAAGGCTCCTGAGGGTCATTGGTCTCCTCGCAAAGACTGAGCGCTCCCGGAAAGGCAAGCGTAGCCGGGAATGGGAAAGCACTCCAAAGCCAGCTCCGCCCGACGGCGGATGTGCTGGGCCCGCGGCCTATCCAGGAGGTTGCGAGGGTTAGCCGCGAAGCGATTTGATTCCATGGCCGAACGTGAACTTCCGTTATGACGTCGATTGCACATACTCCACCTCTCACGGACAACGCACCTCCACGCGTGGCCTGGTAAGGGCAGGGAAAAGGTGCGCTTTCCCCGGTTTCGTCACTCAGTTTGAGCGCAACCAAACTGCAAACGGGTTGCCATACTGGAATTTCCGGAAGGGGGGTAAATTCCTGTGCATGAGGAGCCGGGAAGGGTGCCAACGGGGCTGGAGCAAGTTCTGGCCGGTCCCGAATTGGTATTCTTTACCACTACCCGTAAATTTTACGTGCTTTTCCTACCGGTTGAACGGATATTCCCCGCACAAATGTGGGGATTTTCCTGAGAAGATCCGCAAATCGACTAATATCCTATGACAGCTATTTGGCCGATAGCCCGAACCAGGCGATAGAGGATCGGCCCGGCATAAATCGGGAACCGCACAACCCACGCCGGCGGGGCGTCCATGCTGGCCTTGGGGCGTCATTTCGCCACCCCGTTTCCGGGGACGAGCACCAGCCGCCGATTTGACAGGCGCGGCCCGCCGCACCATGCACGGGCTGCCGCCCCCGATCGCCCGATGACAGGTGCCCGAATCCTGAATCGTTCCGGCAGTGAAGCAATTGTAACTTGCCTCTCGGATTCTCTTGCCGACTTATCGATACGGCTTACCCGACTAATGCGGCAGTCCGAACCGTTCGGCCAGGCGTTTCAGCAGGGATGAGTTTGGTTTAGGGTCGTCATAATGCGCCAGCGTGGGAAAACCAAAATCCAGCGTGGGTGAGCCGTTGTGACTGCCATCCCGGCCGCGAGCATCGGGAATCAGCACCTGGGAGCCTCCGTTCTTCTCGACGTGCGGCGCGGCGAGTGGCGGAACCATGGGCACCCGTGAGGTTGGATCCGCAAGCGCCAGGTTGACCACCGCGGCCCGGATGTAATTCAAGCCCACCAGCGGAGATTCATCTCCGTACGCCATCAGCAGGGCGCTATCGCAGATCGAGTTAATGAGTCGCGGAATCCCCTGCGACCATTGAACGATGCCGCTGATTGCATCGCCGGTAAATGGCGGAGCTTCCCGGGCGCCGGCCTTGGTCCAACGAAAAACAATGTACTGTTGAATTTCCGAAGGCACCAGCCGGTCGATATAGAGCCGCATGGCAATCCGCTGCTTGAACTGCCGCAGCTCGTGGCGGTTCAGCAGATCGTCCAGTTCGGATTGCCCGGAAAGCAGGATCTGCAGATACTTGCCGGTCGGGCTTTCGAAGTTGCCCAGCAGCCGGATCTCTTCGAGTACCTCATGGCTCAGTTTGTGGGCTTCGTCAATCACCAGCACGGCCAGCCGGTTCTCCGCGTGGACCCGCGCCAGAAAATCCTGCAGCTTCCAAAGGCGCTGGGCCTTACTTGCCGGAACCTCCTGTATGTCGAAATCCAGCAGTACGCCTTCCAGGAATTCAGACGGCGAAACCGTCGGGTTCAGGACAATGCTGGATTCCACCCGGTCGCCCGGCAAGCGGCTCAAAACGCTGTTGATGAGAGTGGTCTTCCCCGTACCGGCATCGCCCGAGAGGACCACAAAACCCTTCTTCTCCAGGATGGCATAGGTCAACCCCGCAAGCGCCTCGCGGTGCTTGGTGGGAAGAAAAAGGAAAGACGGATCGGGAGTCAGGTTGAACGGAAGCTGCTCCAATCCAAAAAATTCTTTATACATTTATGCCGGACCAGTTCGTCCTGCCAGATCTTCAGGATAGCAGGGGATGGAGTGCCAGTCCATGTAGCCAAAAGCAACAATAGTCCCAGACGTCCTTCGTTTCCTGCCCGGCGGACCCTCGCATTTGTGAAATAACACGCAGAGTAAGCGGCGCGGTCGCGGGGAATTCCGTATCCTCGGGAAAAGGGTGACCCGCGGGAGCCACGTAAGCGACTACGGGGAGCGTCTCGCCTCCACCGGTACTGCCCACATCCGGGGGTGAGTTGCCCTGGAACCCGGTACTTTTACATGGCAATCGCCCGCACGGTACTGCCAGCAGGCGTCCGGGCGGTGCGGCGCGCGATAATAGCTTTGGCCATTTGTGACATCGGTTTATGAAATCGACCCGTTGGAGGACCCACGTTGGGCGGCGCTCCTGGAAGAGCACCCGTCGGCTACTATCTTCCATAGCCCAGAGTGGCTGCGAGCGCTCAAGCAGACCTATGGCTACCAGGCCGCCGCGCTAACTACTTCCAACGCCCACGAGCCTCTGACCAATGCCCTGGTGTTTTGCCGGGTGCGAAGCTGGGCCACGGGGCCGCGGTTAGTGTCGGTTCCTTTCTCCGACCACTGTTTCCCGTTGGTCGAAACCGCGGAGCAATTCGCCTGTCTGTTGTCGCGCCTGAAAGGGGAATGCGACCACGGCGGGCAACGCCATCTGGAGATTCGGGCTTCCGGCGCAGTCCCCGGAGGAATGGTGGATTCGGCGTCGTTCTGCCTGCACCGGCTGGACCTCCGCCCCAGCCTCGGCGAGTTGTTCCGCGCTTTCCACGAAAGCTGTATCCGCCGCAAGATCGCCCGCGCCCAGCGCGAACATATTTCCTATGAAGAAGGGGTGTCCCAAGAGTTATTGCACAAGTTCTATCAATTGACTGTGCTTACTCGCCGCCGTCACCAGGTGCCGCCGCAGCCTCTATCCTGGTTTCGTAACCTGCTTGCCTGCATGGGCGACAAAGTGAAAATCCGCCTGGCGTCCTACGAAGGTGAGGCTGTCGCCGCAATACTAACCCTACGCTACAAGAGCACGATGACTTACAAGTACGGTTGCTCCGATAGCCGCTTCCACCGCCTCGGCCCCATGCAATTGTTGATGTGGAAGGCCATCCAGGAGGCCAAAGACGGCGGGCTTTTGGGGTTCGACATGGGCCGCACCGATTGGAACAACCACGGACTGATGGCCTTCAAGGACCGCTGGGGCGGCACGCGCTCCACTCTCACCTATCTGCGCTATCCGGCGGCCTCGGTCCGGCGGCCCGAACACCTTCCTGTGCGCCTCGCGAACTTACTCTTCACCTGGTCGCCCAACCGTCTTCTCACCGCCGCCGGCAACATCTTATACCGGCATATCGACTGATCCAGCCGTCAACTTAGCCTTTGCTCTCACCCGCCCACTCGATGCCCAGCCGCGCCGCGGCGGCCCGGTGCCGGTCGATCAGGCCGCAGTTCAGCTCGTACAGGCAACCCTCGGTCACGTTCTGCCCCAATGCCGCCCATGCCTTGTACCAGGTGGTGGTCTCGCTCAACGCTTCGTACAGCGTGAAGGCCGGCCGCCAACTCAGGCGCTGCCGGCTCTTATCGGTGCTCAGCGATTGGTAGTCGAAAGGCTCTTCGCGCGGCGTCTCGCCCTGCCACAGCAGCCCGCCGCCCCATAAGTCGCATATCTTGGTGGCGAGTAACGCGTTGCTCACTCCCAACTGCTCATAGGGGCCGAAGTTAAATGGCTCGCCGGCGATGCCGTCGCGGTCTAGCCGGCTCATCAAGGTCATGTAACCCGAGAGGATATCCAGCCCGTAAGTGTACGGCCGGGTGAAAGTCGGCCGGAAGATTGCCGGCGATCGCCCTTCGGCCAGGGCTTCGTAGCAATCCACGAAGATCCGTCCCGATCCTTGCGTGGTGGAGCTGGAGTGCAGGTCCCCTCCCACCACCACATTCCCGGCGCGGGCGACGCCAATCAGCGGTCCGCCGCTCGCGAAATAGCACCTCAGGTAATCGCGGATCACCCACTCCGCGCAGGCCTTCGAAACCGCGTACGGTCCGTTGGCGCCCAGTTCGTCCGTTTCCACCCACAGCTCGCCATGTTTCGGCCGGTAGACTTTGTCGGTGGTAATGAAGACCACGCGCTTGGCCGCCCCCGCGTCCCCCGCCAATCGCAAAGACTCCAGTACCGTCGCCGTGCCCAGCGTGTTGGTGCTATAGGCTTCCAGCGGATTGCGCATGGCTTCGCCCACAATCGCTTCGGCGGCGAGATGAAACACGCAATCCGCCTCGCCGATCAGCTCGCGCACCAGGGCCAGGTCCCGCACGTCGCCCTGCACAAAGCGGATCCGGCTGCCCAGTGCCGCCGCCGAAAAATTCGAACGCACCGGCGCGCGCCGTTTGTCCAGGCCCGTCACCGCAGCCCCCGCGCGCAGCAGCATCAGCGCCAGCCAGGTGCCCTTCACACCGGAAACACCGGTCACTAAAACCCGCTTTCCCTCGAAATAGCCGTCGAACATTTTGCTCCCTTGCCACGCGCACCAGAATGGATCGCTGCGACACCTGCGAGACCCCAAGCCAAGGTAATAGCCTAGCGCCTGGGCCGATGTACCGGCAACCACGTGGCTTTGCCGCGGCAAATCGTAGTAAAACGGTGACACGATGCCGTCACGAACTACCTTGGCCCGCTTCCTGGTTCTGCTGGCCGTCCCCGCCTGCTGGACCGCCAGCGCTCAATCGTCGCAGCCCATCCTGGGCGACCACCCCATCCAGGTCTCCGAACATGTCTGGGCGATCATGGGCTTCCCGAACATCGCCATTATCGTCGGCAACCGCGCCACCCTAATCGTCGATACCGGCCTCGGCCCGCGCAATGGCGCCACCATCGCCCGCGTAGCGGCCAAACTCTCGGGAAACCAGAAGCTCTTCCTCACCACTACCCACTTCCACCCGGAGCACGCCGCGGGCGAGGGCGGTTTCCCCGCCCACACCATCCTGATCCGCGATGCCGTCCAGCAACAGGAAATGGAGCAGCACGGCGCCGAGATGATCGCCATGTTCGCCGGCCGTTCGGCCCAAAATAAGGAACTGCTGGAGGGCGTGAAACTGCGCTCGCCCGACATCGTCTTCGCCAACGAAGCCCGCCTCGACCTGGGCGGCGTCACCGCGCGGCTCCTATGGTTCGGCGGCGCCCACACCAAGGGCGATGAGCTGACCTTCGTCGAGCCCGATGGCACGCTGGTTTCGGGCGACGTGGTGCAGAACAAGGTCGTGCCGAATATCTCAGGCAATGGCGGAACGCCCGCAAGCTGGATCGCCGTTCTCGACCGGATTTCCGCCCTCCCCGTGCGCCACGTGCTGCCCGATCACAGCGCGCCCGGCGATGGCTCGCTGGTCGCCCGGGAGCGCGCCTTCATCACCGGCCTGCGCACTCGCGCGCTGGCCCTGAAGCGCCAGGGCGTCAGCGCCGATGACGCGGGAAAACAGCTCAGCGCCGAGTTCAAAACCAAATACTCCGACTGGCCTTCCATGAATGTGGCCGGCTTCGTCCGCAGCATTTACGCCGAGTAAGCAGTACAATCCGGTTGTGAACCGCCGCCATTTCCTTCTGTCCACCGGCGCCCTGGCCGCCGCGCGGGGCAACCTCCGCGCCCAGCCGCAATCCCCCGGCGCGCCGCCCGCCAACGCCGTCCGCAGCATGCAGCGCCTCTTCACCAGCGAGGTGGAAGATAAGCCCTGGTTCTACGACCGCGCCATGTGGCCGCGCTATCTCGCCATGCTCGCCGAAAACCGCTTCAGCCGCTTCAACCTCAGCTTCGGCATCGGATACGATTTCCTGCGCGGCGTCACCGACGCCTATTTCCTGTTCGCCTACCCGTTCTTCCTTTCCGTCCCCGGCTACCATGTGCGCGCCGTGAACCTGCCCGATGCCGAGCGCGGCCGCAACCTGGAAACCCTCCGCTTCATCAGCGAGCAGACCGCTGCCCACGGCCTCCAATTCCAGTTGGGCCTCTGGATGCACGGTTACCAGTGGGAGAACAGCCCGCGGGCCAACTACACCATTGAGGGCCTCAGCGCCGAAACCCACGCTCCGTATTGCCGTGACGCCATCGCCGCCCTCCTGCGCGCCTGCCCCGCCATCGGCGGCGTCACCCTGCGCATCCACGGGGAAAGCGGGGTCGCCGAGGGCAGCTACCAGTTCTGGGGCGCGGTCTTCGAAGGGATCCAGAGCTGCGGCCGCAAAGTCGAAATCGACCTGCACGCCAAGGGCATCGACCAGGGCATGATCGACCACGCGCTGGCCACCGGCCTGCCTGTGCGCGTATCGCCGAAGTTCTGGGCCGAGCACATGGGCATGCCGTATCACCAGGCCGACATCCGTCCCCCGGAAGTGCCCAAAGCCGGCCACCGCGACGCCGGCCTGATGGCCCTGAGCGCCGGCTCGCGCAGCTTCACGCGCTACGGCTATGCCGACCTGATGCGCCAGGACCGCCGCTTCGAAATCCTCTGGCGCATCTGGCCCGGCACCCAGCGCCTGTTGCTGTGGGCCGACCCGGTTTTTGCCGCAGCCTACGCGCGCGCCTTCCAATTCTGCGGATCGAGCGGCGTGGAGATCATGGAGCCGCTGTCCTTCAAGGGCCGCCGCGGATCGGGCATCGCGCCCACCGGACCGGCCGGCCGCTGCGCCTACGCCGACGCCTCTCTGCGCCCGCAGTGGGATTGGCAGAAGTACCTCGATACCTACCGCGTGTGGGGCCGCAAACTGTACGATCCGGAAGCGCAGGCGCAAGCCGATCCATCGCTGGCCGCCGCCAGCCGCATTCTGCCCATCATTACCACCGCGCACATGCCCTCCGCCGCCAACAACAATTATTGGCCCGAGCTCTACACCAACCAGTCGCTGGTGGAACCGTCGCGCACCGAGTACCCCGACACTCCCTCCCCCAAGACTTTCGGCAACACCAGCCCGCTCGACCCGCAGCTTTTTTCGCGCATCAACGACTTCGCCGCGGAACTGCTCTCGGGCGAACAGAGCGGCAAGTACTCTCCCATCGAGGTGGCGCAGTGGCTGGAAGATCTGGCCGCCGCCGCCAAACCGGTCCGCGACCGCCGCGCCGACATCGATGTAGCCATCCAGGCCGGCCTGGGCCGCTTCTTCGCCGCCAAATTCCGCGCCGGCGTCCTGTTCGCGATTTACGAGCGCACCGGCGACCGCGCCGCTCTGGAGGAATCGCTGCGCTTCTATCGCTCCGCGCGCGCCGCCTGGGCCGGCTTCGCCGACCGCGCCAAAGGCGTTTACGTGCCGGATATCACGGTGGGCGAACTCCCCTGGCTCCACGGCCACTGGCTCGATCGCCTCCCCGCCATCGACGCCGATATTGCCCTGGTGGAGGCGCGCCTCGCCCCAGCCCACTCCTCAGCAAATTCGAAGGTGAAGGCTGCCATCGCCGCCGCCACGGGCCGTCCGCGTCGTCCGTCCACCGCCATCGGCCATCGTCCACCCGCCGGCTTCCAGCGCGGCCAGCCCGTCGCGCTCGCACTCACCGCCCCCGCGCTCCACTCCGCGCGCCTCTACTATCGCCACGTCAATCAGGCCGAGCGCTGGGAATCCACCGGGATGGATCGCCAGGGGAACGGCTACGCCGCCGCCATCCCCGCCGCCTACACCGGCTCGCCCTATCCGCTGCAGTACTATTTCGAGCTGCACTCCGCCCCCGGCCGCGCCTGGCTCCATCCCGGCTTCCCGCCCGACCTGGCAGGCCAGCCGTATTATGTAATCCGCGCCGCAAGCTGACCGGGCCTCCGTAGCGTCGCAAGGCACGCTGCGGCCGCCAACCAACGCTTGGGTCTCCCGGCCCTGCCGCCCCATGACGAGACCTGCGGACAATCAGCCGGCAAAATGGGCCCCTGCGGAGCTGCAATTTGGGTTATGAGGTTATGAGTTGCAACTGAAACGGAAGGCGGGTGTCTGGTTCACCGGGATCTGAGGATCAAGGAACTTAGAGTGGCGGCGCCACGGCGCCGTCGCACTTCTCGATGTGCTCCAATAAGTTCTTCGACTCGGTCCACCACGGGCATCTCTCGCGGAAGTCGGGTAGCAGCCGGCGTTGCAGCCGCATCACTACCGACGCATCCCATTTGAAGTGGCTTATTTCAATAACGTTCGCATTGGGGTTCAGGAGAGAGTCGTCGATGACGAAATGATTACCTGGATTGAGCTTTAGCGGAGCAAGGCTGCACGCAATCTTTTGAGTTAGCCCCTTAGCGACATCGCGAGTCAAATGGCACTTACGAGGAAACTGCGACCAGATCGGCTTCTGGGGATCGAACACCGGCAGGGAACCATCTTCGGAAATCCGGTCGATCATTTCTCCGCGAAAAAAGACTTGCTCATGACAGGAAGCGTATCGTACCAGGGACTTCAGGTCATCCGGCCATACCTGAAACTCATCGATATCGGCCCACACATTCCAATCGTCGGGTCTTGACACCTGAGCCTGCACCAGATCGTGGTGAGCGCGTGTGGCCATTGCGTCAAATGGGCAAACCAGCACCGCCGTAAGAGGGACGCCGCAGTCATCGAGAAGTTGTTCAGCCCGCGCGGTAGCCTCAATAATGCAGTCTTTGGATGTGCCGGTCTCAAAGTGAATCGACAGGTGAAACTCGTCCACGCCCAGGGCCCGGTAATGATTGACGAATTGAGGGAGCCAGCCAATGCGTGCGGCGTCAGTGGTGCTTATTAAGTGAATCATAACGGTCATTGTCCCTCCGCTCGCGGCGGCAAGTCCAGGAATAGCGCTTTTCCCAATCACCTGAAGCCCGGCACGCCACGGTTCCCGGCATCCCTTCCTCCAGCCACCGCTCCATTCCTCCCGGGATCCGATCGGCATTCACCACTTACGGCTGGATCTGCGCCGCATTTCGCTGTCCTATGATGCCTTTACCGGGACTGTATCAAAGCGCGGGCGCCAGCGGTCTTGCTAAAATCACTGGAGGCCAGAGTTCGATTTCTTGATGCGGTGGTTGCGGCTGAGCAATATGAGAACGGACGTTCTCCGTATCACTTATACTTCCGCCACACCCAAAACGCTATCATAGAATATATCTGAAGTGTCGCTTGCCTTTTCGGGTGATTCGGTCTGGTTCCCGTCCAGGACTACAGAGACACAGATGTCCTCAGCTCGCTTTTTCCGGCTCTCCCGGTGAGTTTGTAATTGACGTTGTGCTTGACGACGGCGCCTCTGAAGTCTGGTTAATTTCAGGTTTCTCAATGGTCGCCCTCCAGAGATGAACATCCGGCGTTATGACGAACCCCAGGGCCTCTCGTGTAAATTACCGTACTGCCGTTGCCTCTCTTTGTCGTAGGGCGCCCGGCCCTACCGGAACACCCGGCATCGGCGTTTCCGCATCGGCATCAGGCCACGCGTATATCAAAGAACCCACGCAGAATCAAGGGATTTTTCCAGCAACCAGTGTGCCATACGCGGATTTGAAAACTGGCGTCTCGTGCGCGCATTCGTGTTGAAGGTGAATTCTTGGCTGCGCGACCAACGTGGCGTCACCCACAACGATTCACGAAGTGGTCGGAAGTGGTACTCCGTCGAGGCGCCAGGGCGCGGCAGTTCCACGGCGGCACACGCCCTCGCCCACCACCCACCCGCGCAACACACCTCCGGCGGCAGTGTGGCGCCGTCCCGTTCGCTTGTGATGCTTTCGTAAAAACTTATCCGCGGCGCGGTTTTCCTTCCGCCTGTCGAGTAGACTGGCATCGTGTGGTGTTCATAAAAAACATGGAGCGCAAAACTAAAATTACGATTGCCAAAGCGGCGGTGGTTCTGGGTGCCATTCCGTTTCTTCTGTGGGCGTATGAGTACGGACCGAATCCCGGGTACTGCGGCGTCCCTAATGAAAACGGCACCTGTACCGCCGCCGGGTGTCATACGGGGACTACCAACGATCCCGCCAACAAGGGCAGCGTGGTGATTAATTTTCCCAATGGGATGACTTACACGCCCGGAGTTGCGCAGCAGCTCAGCGTTACCATTTCCGATCCCGCAAGCACGCAGGTGGCTTGGGGCTTCCAGGCCACCCCGCGCGTAGCAAGCAACACCGCTACCGTGGCAGGCACGTTGACTCCGGTTGACCAGCACACTCTGTTGATGTGCTCGGAGGCCAATCTGGTGATCTTCCAGAGCGCCTGTATGTCCGGCGCGGACACGGCAACTCCGGGGCCACCATGCGCGCAGCACTCCGCCACGCCCGCGTGCCCCGCCAGCGGCTTTCCGCTGCAATACATCGAACACAGTTACCAGGGATATCTTGGCACCATGGGCGCCGGTTCCGGCACCTACAAATTCACCTGGACGCCGCCCGCCACCAACGTAGGCAACATCACGTTCTACGTCGCGGGCAACGCTGGCGTGGGCGGCCCGCCCAACCAGAATGGCGACCACATTTACGCCACGTCGTACACGCTGACACCCGCAGTCAGCGCCGCCGCACCCACCATCACCAGCGCCCAGAGCGCCAGCGCCTTCGGAGCGTTCACCTCCGTCGCGCCCGGGTCGTGGATGGAAATCTACGGCTCCAACCTGGCGTCCGACACCCGCCAGTGGCAATCCTCCGATTTCACCAACAACGGGACCACCGCGCCCATCTCGCTCGATGGCACCTCCGTCACCATCGGAGGCCAGTCGGCATTCGTCTACTACATCAGTCCCACGCAGGTGAACGCACAGGTGCCGTCCAACGTGGGTACAGGTCCCCAGCAGATCACCGTCACCACCGCCGCCGGTACCAGCGCGGCCTACACCATCACGGTGAATGCCACCGAGCCGGGGCTGCTCGCGCCGCCCAGCTTCGTGGTAAACGGCAAGCAATACGTGGTGGCGCAATTCACCGCCGACAATACCTACGTGCTGCCCACTGGCGCGATTGCCGGGATCACCTCGCGCCCCGCCAGCCCCGGCGACTCTATCGTGATCTATGGCGTCGGCTTCGGCCCGGCCATGAGCTCCTCGAACGGAATCATCCCCGCCGGCCAGGTTGTCCAGGGCGCCAACCAACTGGTGGACCCGGTGCCCATGACGGTGGGCGGCGTACCCGTAAATCCCGGCTACCAGGGCCTCGCTCCCACCCAGGTAGGCCTTTACCAGTTCAACCTGACCGTGCCCGCCGCGGCTTCCGGAGCCCAGCCGCTCACCTTCACCCAGAACGGTACCCCGGGCACGCAGATCCTGTACCTTGCCATGCAATAGCGGCGCTACCATAACAGTTGGAGCAGTTTGCCCTAGAGTTCGACCTCACGCCCCAGCGGCGCGTCTTCACCGTCAGCGAGTTGAATGCGGCCATCCGCGCCGTGCTCGACTCCGAATTTCAGGACGTCTGGGTGGCCGGCGAAATCTCCGGCCTCAAGCTGGCCCCCAGCGGCCACTATTACTTCACTCTCAAGGAGCGCGAGGCCCAGGTCCGCTGCGTGGCCTTTCGTTCCGCGCACCGCTACTGGAAGTTCAAGCCGCGCGATGGCCTGGCGGTGTTGGCGCGCGGCCGCATCGATGTGTACGAGGCCCGCGGCGAGTACCAGTTGCTGGTGGAAACCATGGAGCCGCAGGGCCTTGGCGCGCTGCAACTGGCCTTCGAGCAGCTCAAGAAAAAGCTGGCCGCCGAGGGCCTCTTCGAAGCCGCGCGCAAGCGCCCGCTGCCCCGTTTCCCGCGCCGCATCGGCATCGTCACTTCGCCCCGCGGCGCCGCCATCGCCGACTTAGTCGAAATCCTCACCCGCCGCTCTCCCGGCCTGCACATCCGCCTTTTCCCGGCCCTGGTGCAGGGCGAAGGCTCGGTGGAAGAGGTGTGCCGTGGCATCCAATATTTCAGCCGCACCGCGTGGCCCGACCTGGTCATCGTCGGCCGCGGCGGCGGCTCGCTCGAAGACCTCTGGACCTTCAATGAGGAAGCCGTGGCGCGCGCCATCGCCGCCTGCTCCGTGCCGGTGGTCTCCGCGGTGGGCCATGAAACCGATGTCACCATCGCCGATTTCGTCGCCGATCTGCGCGCGCCCACGCCCTCGGCCGCCGCGGAACTGGTGGCGCCGAACCGCGACGAGGTGCTGGGCCGCATCTCCGCCGCGCGCGCCAAAACCGCCCAGGCGCTACGCTACCGCCTGGCCATGCTGGAGCGCCGCCTGCGCCAGCAGGGCATCGATCGCGCGCTATCGCTCTTGCACCGCCGCCTGGGCCGCGGCCTGCAGCGCATCGACGAGCAGGATTACCGCCTCCGCGACAAGATCCGCACCGCGCTGGATGCCCGCGAACGCGCCCGGCGTGCGCTCGAAGCCCGCCTGCGGCGCTTCGATATGCGGCCCCGCCTGGCCCTAGGCCGCCGCCGCATGGAGCGGGCCGACCGCCAGGCCATCGAAACCATCCGCCTCCAACTGGCGCGCCGCCGTTCCCGATACGAGCAACTCGCCGCCCACCTGTCGCAGCTCAGCCCCCTGCGCATTCTGGAACGCGGCTACGCGATCGTCTCGCACCAGGACGCGATCTTGAAGGAGGCCGCCGCCGCGCCGCCCGGAGCCGAGCTGCACGTGCGACTCGCCATAGGCGAGCTGGATGCGGTGGTGGCCCAGATCCCCCAGAAGCCGGTCGGCTAGCCCGCCAGTTCAGCAGCGTTGCTTCTGCCAGAACATCGCCGTCAAGCCAAGACTCAGCAGCCCCACCGTCGACGGCTCGAGAGTATCCACTGGCGCCGCCGCGTTCACTCCCGAGAGGCTGCTCGACAAGGCCGCGGACAGCGTCGCCGCCCCAGTGCCGGTGTTCACGGTGTAAATATTGTTGTCCGACCCGAACCCGTACACCGCCCCGCCGATGAAGCCCGATCCCTCGAACTCCGGCCCGCCCGACATACCGATGAGTGACGCGTCCCCGGTGGCCGCATTCACCAGATACAGGCCGGCCGGGTCGCTGCCCATCTCGTAGGTGAAATAAAGGTTGGTGCCGTCGGAGGTGAACGAGTCGTCGCCGCCGCCGGTTCCCAGCCCGGTCGCGCCGATCACCGTAGTGGCGCCCGTTGCCGGGTTGATCGAATACAGGTCCGCGGTGTTGCGCGAAACCCCGTACAGCGCCCCGTTCGACAACACCGCGATAGCGTCCAGTGTCACCCCGCCCGAACCGATCAAGGTGAGCGCGCCATCGGCCGGGTCGATGGAGTCGAGGTTGTTGTTCACGTCGTACCCCAGATATTGCCCGTCCGGCATCTCGACCATTCCGTTGAGCACGGCGCCACTGGTCCCTAAGTCAGTGAAGGCCCCACTGCTCAGGTCCACCTCGCCCCACTGTCCCGAAACGCCGGCGACATAAGCGATTGGCCCGCCCATCCCAGCAGGAGCGGCCAGCAGGATCGCACACACGAACTGAAGAACGTACCTGGTCATTTTTGTTGGCGCCTCCGATTGAGGCAATTTCAATAAATTAAGATCCTAATATATCAAATATTACCATGTCGATCCTCGGGAAACCTCGCCGGAGGCCACTCCCCACGTCTCCTTCCAGCGCTCCCTTCCGCCGCTCCCGGCGCGCCGTCTCAGCGTCCCGGCGGCGCCACCGTGTAATTATGAGCCGCGACGCCCGTGATCCCGGCCGCCGCTGCGAAATTGATGATCGACAGCGCGCGATACAGCCGGGCGCTGGGGTGATGCCGCGTCAGCAGAAACTCTACCCCCGCCAGTCCACCCTGAAATCCCAGCTTGAGCAGGGCGCCCTGCGCTCCGAAATTACCCGAGGGCGAGGCCAGAGTCGCGTTCAGCTCGTGCTTGCCCCACGACGATTGAACGTCCAACGCATTGGCCACCGCCAGAGCCGCCAGGCTGGCTCGCCAGAGATTCTTACCCGTGGCAGGGACCGCCGTGCGCGCCACCGCGGCGGGGGCAAGGAAGGCCGACGGAACCACCTCCGGTGCACTGGCAGCCGGCGGCGTAGGAACCGAATCCGCGGCGTAAATTACCGAAGCACAGAGTCCAAGAAACAGTAGAAGCTTTTGCATAGTCAACTTAAGTTCTGAAGGAAATCGACCTCAATTGCCAGAGGTTACTGTACTAGTACAAATCGCGGTTGCCGGCGCCGCCAACCTGGCCACTGCCGCCCGCGGCCCGTCACGGCGGCGTAACCCGCATCGGCGATAATGAGGGCCATGAGCACTCGCCGGGACTTCTTTCGTTTCGCGGCAGCCCTCAGCGGGGGCGCAAAACTAGTGGGCGCCTTACTCGCCGCCATCGAGCGCGCCTCGGCCATCGATCCGCCGGACGGAAGCTCGTTCCTGGATGCCGAACACGTGGTGATCCTGATGCAGGAAAACCGCTCCTTCGATCACATGTTCGGCACCCTGCGCGGGGTTCGCGGCTTCAACGATCCGCGCGCCGTCACCCTGCCCGACCAGAATCCCGTCTGGCTCCAGACCAATGCCGCCGGAGAAACCTACGCGCCCTTCCGGCTCGACATCAAAACCACCAAGGCCACCTGGCTCGGGTCGCTGCCGCATTCCTGGCCCGATATGCATGACGCCTACAACCACGGCAACCAGGATGGCTGGCTGGAGGCCAAAAAGTCCCACCGCAAAGACTGCGCCGGGATGCCGTTTACCATGGGTTACTACGATCGCCAGGACCTTCCGTTCTATTACGCTTTCGCTGACGCGTTCACCATTTGCGATCAGCATTTCTGCTCGTCCCTCACCGCCACCACCCCCAACCGCCTGCACCTGTGGACCGGCACCGTCCGCGAAAAACCCGACGCCGCCGCGCCCGCCAACGTGCGCAATGAAGACGTGGATTACCCCTCGCCCGCGCACTGGAAAACCTTCCCCGAGCGCCTCGAAGACGCCGGCGTTTCCTGGCGCGTCTACCAGAATGAGCTGAGCGTTCCCTCCGGCCTGGAGGGCGAGTCGGACGCCTGGCTGGCGAATTTCACGGATAACCCCCTGGAGTGGTTCGATTCCTACCAGGTCGGTTTCCACCAGCCGCATCTGGACTACCTGGAGCGCATGGCGGCCACGCTTCCGGCGGAGGTGGAAGCGCTGCGCGCCGCGGGCGGCCCCAAGAAAGAGCTGGCCGCCAGGGAAAAGCTCTTGCGGTATGTCACTGCCGAACGGCCGCGCTGGACGCCCGAGGCCCAGGCGCGCCGTTCCCCGCGCAATCTCAGTCTCCATGAGAAGGCCTTCACCACCAACCAGTCCGATCCGGCCTACCGCCAGTTGTCCACGCTGCGGTACCGCGATGGGGAAGTCGAACGCGAGATGGAAGTTCCCCAGTCCGATCCGCTCGCGCGCTTCCGCCAGGATGTGGCCGCCGGGCATCTGCCGGCCGTCTCCTGGCTGGTGCCCTCCGAGCGATTCTCGGACCATCCCTCCTCGCCGTGGTATGGCGCCTGGTACGTCGCCGAAGCGCTCAACATCCTCACCAGCAATCCGGCTGTGTGGCGCAAGACCATCTTCGTCCTGACCTACGATGAAAACGACGGTTACTTCGACCACGTTCCGCCGTTTGTCGCGCCCGATCCGGGCAATCCCGAATCGGGTAAGACGTCGCCCGGAATCGACACCGGCGTGGAATATGTGCCCCTGGAGCAAGACCTGGAACGGCATCCGCCGAAAGACGCCCGCGGCGGCCCGATCGGCCTGGGCTTTCGCGTGCCGCTCATCGTCGCCTCACCGTGGAGCCGCGGCGGCTACGTCTGTTCGCAGGTCTTCGATCATACCTCGGTCCTGCGGTTGCTCGAACGCCTCACCAGCCGGCGTGCCGGCAAAGAGATTCGCGAATCCAACATCAGCGCGTGGCGGCGCACCGTGTGCGGCGACCTGACGGCAGTCTTCCGTCCCTTCGAAGATGGCGCCCAGGTGGGCTTCCCCCCGCGCGATGCCTTTTTCGAGCAGGTCCACCGGGCGCAGTTTACGCGCATGCCGTCGGGGTACCGCAAGCTCACCACGGAGGATGCCGCGCGCTTCGATGCGGACCGTTACCAACTGCCATGGATGCCGCAGCAGGAACCCGGCGTGCGCCCTTCCTCCGCTCTGCCGTACGAGCTGGCCGCCGCGGGCGCCCTCAGCGCGGATGGGTCGCGGTTTGAAATCGTGCTGGCGGCGCGCAAAGGAATCTTCGGAGACGCCGCTGCAGGGTCGCCGTTTCATGTCTACACGCCGGGCAAATTTGGCAACCAGGCGAACCGGCGCACGCGCGCGTACGCCGTGGCCGCCGGCGGCCGCCTCACCGACGCGTGGGAACTGGCCGGCTTCGAAAACTCCGTCTACCACCTGCGCGTGTGCGGTCCGAACGGCTTCCTGCGCGAGTTTGCCGGCAGCGCGGAAGATCCGCGGGTGGAGATCCAATGCGAGTATGCCCGCCGGCAGAACGCCCTCACCGGCGACCTGGAACTGCGCATCGCCAGCCACGCGGACCACCCTCTGACGTTCCAGGTGAAGGACCACGGCTACCACAGCGCGGACCAAACCCTCGTCATCGAAGCCGGCGCCAACCACTCGCTCACCATGCCGCTGGCGCAGAGCCATCGCTGGTACGACTTCAGCCTGACCGTCGCCGGCGCGGATCGCTTCTTACGGCGCTTCGCCGGGCGCGTGGAGACCGGCCAGAGCGGCTTCAGCGATCCGGCCATGGGCCGGGTGAGCGCATAGGCGCCCGCGCCAACGCCAACCAGTCGCTTGCCACCCTGCGGACCAGCCGCACCGCCCCTCGCCGAATCTCCGCGCGGCGGGTAGCCGGCACGTCCGGCGGCGCCATCGGCGCAGTCGGTGGCAACTTCGCGACATTTCAACGAAGCCGTGCCGACACTCTCGGAAATGAACACCACCCTCTGGGTCGGTCGCCTGTTAAAACTTGTTTCGCCTCGCCGCTCACCTGTATTGTTAGCCCTGGAGTCGAAGGGAAGCCTTTGGCTGGCGGTGCGGGGAAGATCTTCCTGAGCGGGGTTGGCGCATACGGCAGCACTCGGCGAAAAAAAATTCCCCGCACATGTCCCCCGGCGCGGCTGTCTTACGCATAATGGATTGGCAATCCATTCTTGTCCCGGCCGTTCAAGGAGGTGCTCGGTGAATCGAAGACTGATACTGCTTGCGTTTGCATCCGTCGCTCTTGTGAACGCTCAGAATTTCTCCACTACCGACGCGGCGATGGTCATAACCCCCCCGCGATCTTCCAGCACCGCGAGCACGCTGTTGTTCGCTTTCGTTTCCAACCAGCTTGGGTACGATACCGAGATCACGCTGTCCAATACCTCGCAGGATCCGTTCGGCAGCACGCCCGGAAGCGGAACCTGTACTTTGTACTATTACGGCAGTAACCCGCCGGCGGGTCCGCAGACGACGGCAGCGATTGCCGCGGGCCAGCAAATCGTTTTCGACGTCTCGACGGGCGGAAGCGGCGTTGCCGCGGCGCCCGGGTTCCAAGGCTACATCGCCGCCAACTGCGGATTTCCGCTGGCTCTCGGCTTCGCCAAGCTTTTTGGATTGGTGGGTTTCGGACCGGAGACGTCCCAGGACGCGCAGGTATTGACGCTGCCGCGAAGCCCGGCGTCACCGCAGTACCTGCTTTTTCCATTCCTGACGAATCAGAACGGGATGGACAGCGGGATCGTTCTGACAAACAGCAGCCAGGACCCGTTCGGGACCAGCCCGGCGGCGGGAACCTGCACGCTTAATTTCTATGGGGCTAACGCGCCGTCCCCACTCACCACGCCATCGATTCCGGCTGGGCAGCAGTACATCACGACAGTTTCCGCCGTGGCGCCGTCCTTTCAGGGCTACGCCATCGCCACCTGCAACTTTCCGGATGCGGCAGGTACGGGGTTCGTGCAACAGACAGCCGCTCCGCACAACACTTGGCCGGCTAACCCTGAATTGCTGACCTTGCCACGGGCCGGCGGAGCGAGCCCGGCACTCATTTTCCCGTTTGCAAGCAACAAGAATGGGAACAACGACGGCCTGATCGCGATCGCCAATACGTCGCTGGACCCTGCGGGGACCACGCCTGGCTCGGGCACGTGCTCGTTGAGCTTTAACGGAAACAACGCGCCCCCTTCCGCCTTCACCACGCCCACCATCGCGGCGGGGACCGTCTATACCACCTACGTTTCGCAGATTGCTCCAGGATTTGAAGGGACGGTCCTCGTAAACTGCACGTTTCCACAGACGCGCGCACTGGAACTGGTAGGATCGGCGAACTTGGCCTTCGCTTATGGCTCGATTGCGGCGCAATCCCTGGTGACGCCGAATTCGTCGGCGCCCACGGATCTGCTGCTTCCAGCGATATCGAGCGCCAACGGCTACGACACCTTGATCGTCATCGCCAATGGGTCGCCTGCGGGTTCCGCGGCAGGCACATGCACGATCTCGTTTTTCGGCACGGTGAACGGCGGCAGCGTACCCGGTCCACAGACTACGACGGCAGTTTCATCATCATCCGCGCTGGAAATCGATCTCGAGCAGGGAGGGGCCGGACTGGCAACGGTGCCGGGCTTCTCGGGTTATTTGACCGCGTCGTGCAACTTCCTGGCGCGGGGAGTGGCGGCCGTCGTCCAGCAGGGTCCGAATCTGGCCATCACCAGTAATCACACCGGGAATTTCACGCAGGGTCAGCAGGGCGCAACTTACACCCTGCTGATTGGCAACTCGAACAACGCTCAGGCCACTATCGGAACCACCACGGTGACGGAGAATCTGCCCGCCGGCCTCACGCTCGTTTCCATGGCCGGCACGGGTTGGACTTGCCCCAGCGGCCAGAATACCTGCACGCGGAACGACTCGTTGGCGGAAGGTTCGTACTATCCGACGATTACCGTGACGGTGAACGTTTCGGCGACGGCCGGTTCGCAGTTGGTGAATAGCGTCTCGGTCAGCACCGGGAATGAGGGCGCGGTGACCGGCACGGATCCCACCACAATCGTGCAGGGGCCAGTGATCACTGCGGTGGGGAGCGGCGTTACCGGGCTCCCGGTGCTGTCTCCGGGAACGCAGGCCGTTGTGTCTGGAACGAATCTGGGGAGTTCCACCAATCTGCCGATGGTCATGGTGGGCAATCTACAAGGGTACGTGGTCTCGACCGGCGCCAACTTCGTCTTTTTCGAGATTCCCACCAATGCCCCCCTCGGGCCGGCCACCGTCACGGTGACGGTAGCCGGCGTCAGCAGCAACGCATTCCCCATCACGTTGGGCCAATACTCGCCGGTCCTCCGCACCAACGGTATGGCGGATGGAGTGCCGTTATGCACACTGCAGAATGGGTCGTCCGTCTCGCCGAGCAACGCCCCGAACGTTGGCGATAGCGTCACTTGCCAGGGCTATGGTTGGGGACCGACGAATCCGGTGGTGGGAACCGGGCAAAATGCGCCATCCAATCCCCAGGCTCTGACGACCACCACGCCCATCGTCATGGTAGGCGGCTTGCAGGCGGTTGTGTCCTCCGCGGGACTGGAGCCTAACGTTGTCGCGACCTACATCGTCACCTTTAAGGTCCCCGCCGTCGCGCCAGGCTATCAGACACTCACACTTTCCATTGGTGGGCTGACTAGCAATCCGGTGACGCTGCCCGTCGGGACTCCGCCCGTCGGAACCATCCTCGAATTTCCCATTCCCACGGCGAACAGCACCCCGCGCGGGCTGACGGTGGGGCCGGATGGGAATCTGTGGTTCACCGAGACGGCCGCCGGTAACGTTGGAAGGGTTACCCCGGCCGGAGCGTTTAGCGAATACGGCGTCCCGACCGCAAGCGCAACTCCGGAGGAGATTATTGCAGGACCGGACGGGGACCTCTGGTTCGCCGAATTTGGGGCGGCCAAGATCGGGCGGGTCAGCACCGCGGGGGTCTTCGGCGGGGAGTTTCCCACGCCCACCGGCGCCAGCAAGCCGTTCGGCATAGCGCAAGGACCGGATTATATCTGGTTCACCGAATACGGAGTCGGCAAAATTGGCAAGATGAATGCCGTCCCTGCCGTCGGCACTGTCGGCGCCGCGGTTGAATTTACGACTCCCACCAGCGGGTCCAACCCTCCCAGAATCGCCCTCGGACCGGACGGCGGGTACTGGTTTACCGAGCAGGCCGCGAACAAGATCGGGCACTCGACGAGCACAGGGTCGATCACGGAGTATCCGATCCCGACCGCCGGCAGCTCTCCTTGGGGAATCGTGGCGGGGCCGGATGGGAATATGTGGTTCACGGAGGGCAACGCGAACCAGATCGGCCGGATCACGCCGAATGGGACGATTACGGAATTTCCAGTCACTACAACCAACGCCGGGCCGTCTGGAATTACCGTCGGACCGGATGGCGCGCTGTGGTTCACCGAAATCACGGGCAATCAGATTGGGCGCATCACCACTTCGGGAACCGTCACCAACGAGTATCCGATTCCGACCGCGGGCAGCCAACCGATTGACATCGTAACGGGGCCGGACGGCGGCATGTGGTTCACCGAAGGCTTCGGCAATAAGATCGGCCGGCTCAACACCAGTTTCACCTCCGCTCCGGTGCTGAGCATCACGGTCACTGCGGCGGCCAGTTTCACGCAGGCGCAGGTGGGCGCGACTTATACGCTGACGGTCTCCAGTGCGGCGGGCGCGGGACCGACGAACGGGACAGTGACGGTGGAGGAGGCCTTGCCTTCGGGTTTGGGTCTGATATCCATGGCGGGGACGGGCTGGACTTGCAGCGGCATCACTTGCACCACTTCCAATGTTCTGGCGGGCGGGGCGAGCTACCCACCGATTACGGTAACGGTCGATGTGTCGGGTGACGAGCTCGGCAGCTACAACAATTCAGTGCAGGTCTACGGGGGCGGATCGGCGATCTCCACGGCCACCGATAACGTGACCATCAATCCGCAGGCGATTGACGGAATCAGCGAGTATCCGATTCCGACCAGCGGCGCCATCCCGCATGGGATCACTTCGGGGCCGGATGGCGCGCTGTGGTTCGCGGAGGAGTCAGGTAACAAAATCGGACGGATCACCACCACGGGCGTCGAGAGCGAATTTGTGGTACCCACTTCCGGCGCGGCGGTGGAAGACATCACCACCGGACCGGATGGGGCGATATGGTTTGGGGAGACCGGGGCGGGCAAGATCGGCCGCATCACGACTGCGGGGACGATTACCGAATCCCCGGTTCCCACGCCCGGTTTGGCGCCATTCGGCATCGTCACCGGCCCGGATGGGAACCTCTGGTTTGTCGAGGCCGCGCAGACCGGCGTCAGTAAGATCGGCAGGATGAGCACATCCGGCAACTCCGTGGACTTTCCGATCCCGACCAGCGGCGCCGCCGCTACCCAGATCGCGGTGGGACCGGATGGAGCCTTGTGGTTCACCGAGGCGATGGGCAACAATATCGGCCGGATCACCACCGCGGGGACGATCACCGAATTCCCCACGGCGGCGGGCAGCAATCCCTGGAACATCGTCGCCGGGCCGGACGGGGCGCTGTGGTTCACCGAGACCGGGACTGCAAAGATCGGCCGCATTACGCTCGCGGGGACGATTACGGAATTCCCGGTCCCCAGCGGCAACTCTCCGCTGAACCTTGGAATCGGGCCTGACGACGCCATCTGGTTTACGGAGCCTAGCGGCAACCAGATCGGCACAGTCACGACGGCAGGCGTCTTCAACGAATTTCCGACGCCAACCGCCGGCAGCCACCCGGAGTCCATCGTGGCCGGACTGGACAGCGGGATGTGGTTTACGGAAGGCCAAGGCAATAACATCGGCCGCGTCAGCACAGCACGCGTGAACGCCACGCCCGTGTTGAGCATTCAGTCGGCCCACACCGGAAACTTCACTGCGGGACAAACCGGCGCGACTTACATGCTGACGGTCTCCAATTCCGGCGGGCGGAGCATCGGGCTGATCGGCGTGATGGAGAACCTGCCCGCGGGGATGGCGCTGGTCTCGATGACGGGTTCAGGTTGGACGTGTTCCGGCAACAACTGTACAACCGCCGCGAATGTGCCGAATGGAGGCAGTCTTCCCGCGATCACGGTGACTGTGAACGTTGCCGGCAGCGCGCCGTCGCCGCTGGCCAATGTTGTCACAGTCTACGGGGGCGGCTCCATCCTGGCGTTCGCGAGCGACTCCACGATCGTTACCGGCGGTAGTTCCTGCACTTACACGTTGAGTCCTCCGCCGCCGATGCCTCCGGTACCGAGCGGCGCAGGCTCTGGCACAGTCATGGTGACCACACAGTCCGGGTGTGCCTGGACGGCCTCGAGCGACTCTCCCTGGCTGACCGTCAATTCGGGCAGTTCGGGATCGGGTGCCGGCACGGTGAATTACTCGGTCGCCGCCTACACGGGAACCACCGAGCGCACGGGTATCCTGACCATCGCCGGCCTTGCGTTTCCGGTGACCCAACTGCCTCCGCCGCTGCTGACCATCACGAGTTCCCACACGGGCAATTTCTTCCAAGGCGAGACCGGGGCGGTATATGCGATCGTCGTGGGCAGTACCGCCGGAACCAGCCCACCCTCGGGAAGCGTCACCGTTACCGAGAATTTGCCCTCTAGCCTGACCCTGGTTTCCCTGTCCGGAAGCGGGTGGACCTGCGCAGCGAACTCCTGCACGACCGCCGGGGCATTACTCCCAGGAGCAAGTTACCCCGCGATTACCGTGACGGTGAATGTGGCATCCAACGCCCCCGCGCAGGTGACTAACCAGGCGAGCGTTTCGGGAGGTGGTTCCGCGTCGGAGAGCGCCAGCGATGCCACCACAATCGCGGCGGCCACTTGCTCGTTTACGCTCGGCAGCACCTCGACATCGCTCACTCAGATTGGCACGGCATCGGCCGGAGGATTCGCGCCTGAGAATCCGCTGACCGTCGGCATCACCCCCGTGGCGGGCGCGAGTTGCTCCGCAAGCTATACAGTCAGTTCGTCCGCCCCCTGGCTGAGCGCCACCACCAATGGAGCGAGCTTCACTTATACCGCCCTGAGCAATGCGCATTCGGGGCCGCAGACGGGGACGTTAACTATTACCAACGCCCATGGCGGCAGCGCCACGTTCACAGTAAGCGAAGCCGGCAATCCCGAGCCTCTTCTCAACCGCCAGGTACGCGCGCTGTACGAATCGGTGCTGGGCCGCGATCCGGATTCGGGCGGATTCACGTTCTGGACCGGAGTGGGATCGGCCGGACTGGGGCAGATGTTGGATTCGTTCGTCACCAGTCCGGAAAGCTTCAACACCGATTTCGCGGTGATGACGGCTTACCAGGCAGCCACCGGATCGGCTCCAAGCTACGCGGAATTCATCGGCTCAGTGGCCGCCGTGCGAGCCGGGACCAGCCTCTCCACGCTGTTCAATTCGCTCACGCCCTCCGGATACACGGCACAGAACCTGTACCAGAATCTGCTTGGCCGCGCGCCCACTTCGGCCGAAGTCAACAGCGCCGGCACTGCCGGTCTCGCCCAATGGTTCGAAACTCTGATTGCGTATCCGAGCAGCGTGACTCCAGTGACGGCGGCGAACAATGAGTTCATGAACACGGGAACGTTCGCCGAGGGCCCCGACCACTCCAACGGCCTGTACATCGCGATGCTGTATTTCGTGATCCTGGGCCGCGATTACGATGCGGGCGGTTATGCGTTTTGGGTGGGTGTCGCCAATAGCGGCGGTCCTGGAATCCTTTTCCAGGGCGCGGCCGGGTATCCCACGCGCATCCAGATTCTGGGGCCGGGCACCCCGGGCCAGGGCTTCGCGGGCAGTCCGGAATTTCAGGGGCTCTATCAGTAAAGCGCTCCTGATTGCGCGGTTACCGCCAGTTCGCCTGGCTCCAGTGTCTCGATCACGAGCGGGTCCGTCACTCCCGATTTAACTCTTGGCGGCCCCACGGAGCTGGCCGCTTGTGCCCCTATACGGCATCACGGGGTTCAGCGGCCAATACAAAGCAGTTGGCCATTCTATCGTTGCGGAAAACCCGAATGCCGTGGCCGCCATGCTGAACGTCGTTTTGGAGCTATGTTGCGGTGAGTACCTTGATCAAGAGGCGGCTACGGTCCCGCCGGGTAGTTTTGGAGGATTTGCAGTCAACGACAACACGGCCTTCGTCGCCAGTTCAACCGTCCCGGTGCGCGCGCTTCAGACCTCCCTCGCGCCCGAGAACCCTACCAGAGGTCGGCTCGGCTCCCCAAATGCAGTTCGTTGCGATGTCTCTCGAACCGGCTTGCCTTCCGCGAGCAAGTGCGCGGCAACTTGCGCCTGGTCGGTATTGAGCTTGCGCGGCCGGCCAAAGCGCACGCCATGCTGCTTTGCTGCTTCCCGACCGGCCCCGGTCCGCCCACGAATTAAATCCCGCTCGAACTATCATCTGGTTATCCTCCTTCTGGCGCGCCCGGCATAGCCCTGCTCAACCCGCCCGTTTCGCGACTCCATTCCCATATGAGCAGGCGGGAAATGCGCGGCCGGGCGATTACGTTTTGAGCGGAATTTTCGGGGTGGTGGCCGGGGACGGGGCGCCCCCTTGGCGGTCCAGGCGCCGCCCCACATTAATAAAGCAAATCGCGCTCATAAATAGTTTCGTCTTGGCGTTCCCTCCTCCTTTGCACAAACTGGTATAGTTTCGGCGGAGGAAATTTGCGGTTCGCCTCATACGACACCGAGGGATTTTACGACGAGATGTTCGAGGCCGATGGCCGCCCCCGCGCCCACGCCCAGCTCCTGCTGGAGACCATCGAATCGCTTTCCGAGGGCCAGCTTCTACGCTACAAAACCGCCGCCGAGCATCTCCTGCTGCAGATGGGCATTACCTTCAACGTGTATGGCGATTCGGCCGGCGCCGAGCGCATCTTCCCCTTCGACCTGGTGCCGCGCATCGTTCCGGCGGACGAGTGGGATCACCTGGAGCGCGGCCTGCAGCAGCGCATCCACGCCCTCAATCTGTTCATCGACGACATCTACCACGACCAGAAAATTCTGAAAGACGGCGCCATTCCGCGCGAGGTGATCGAATCGGCCGCTTCCTACCGGCCTCAGTGCCACGGGTTGAACCCGCCCCGCCGGGTGTGGTGCCACATCACCGGCACCGACCTGGTCCGCGACTGCGACGGCTGCTATTACGTGCTGGAGGACAATTTGCGGGTGCCCTCGGGCGTATCGTACGTGCTCGAAAACCGCGAGGTGCTGAAACGCATCTTCCCGAAAGTGTTTGAAGGGCTGCCCGTGCGGGCGGTCAACGAGTACACCAGCAAGCTGCTGGAGATGCTTGAATCCATCGCTCCCGCGGCGGCCGGCGGCACCGTGGTGCTGCTCACGCCCGGCATCTACAATTCGGCCTATTTCGAGCACAGCTTCCTGGCCCAGCAGATGGGCGTACAGCTTGTGGAAGGGCGCGACCTGGTGGTCTCCCGCAAGAATGTCTACATGCGCACTACCAAGGGGCTGGAGCGCGTGGACGTGATTTACCGCCGCATCGACGACGATTTTCTGGACCCGCAGTCCTTCCGCGCCGATTCGCTGCTGGGTGTGAAGGGCCTGCTGGAAGCCTATCGCGAAGGCCGCGTGGCCCTGGCCAACGCACCCGGCAACGGAGTGGCCGACGATAAGGTAATCTATGCCTATGTTCCGGACATGATCCGCTACTACGAAGGAGAAGATCCGATTCTGCCCAACGTGCCCACCTACCTGTGCTGGCGCGACCAGGACCGCCGCTACGTGCTGGAGCACCTGGACAGCCTGGTGGTGAAATCGGCCAACGAATCCGGCGGCTACGGCATGCTGGTGGGGCCGCATTCCACCGCTGCCCAGCGCCAGGAATTCGCCGCCAAAGTGCAGGCGCACCCGCGCAATTATATTGCCCAGCCTACCCTGGCCCTCTCGCGCGTGCCCACCATCATCGGCGACCGCTTCGAAGGCCGCCATGTCGATCTGCGGCCCTATGTGCTTTACGGCAAGGACATTTACGTGCTTCCCGGCGGGTTGACGCGCGTGGCCATGCGGCAGGGGTCGCTGGTGGTAAATTCTTCGCAGGGCGGCGGCAGCAAAGATACCTGGGTGCTGGCGGCCCACCCGGCGCCCGCCGCGCCCCCCGCGCACACCGAAGGGATGCAGCAGTGACCGTCGTACAGGCCAAGCCGTTGCTCAGCCGCGTGGCGGACTCGGTGTACTGGATGGCGCGCTACATCGAGCGTGCCGAAAACGTGGCCCGCTTCATGGATGTCAACCTCCACCTGGCGCTGGACGCCGGCAAGGGCTACCACGGCTACGTCAACCAATGGCAGCCCATTGTGGACACCAGCGGCGACCGCGGCGTCTTTCTGGAGCGCTACGGCGAGGCCAGCCGCGACAACGTAATCCGGTTTCTGGCCTTCGACGACGCCAATCCAAATTCCATCTTTTCGTGCGTGCGCTCGGCGCGGGAAAACGCGCGCTCGGTGCGCGAAACCATTTCTTCGGAAATGTGGGAGCAGGCCAACAGCCTGTACCTGCTGCTCACCGGCGCCGCCGGCAACGTCTCGCCCGATGAATTGCCGGATTTCTTCCGCAGCGTGCGGATGGCCTGCCACCTGTTCGAAGGCATCAGCACCGCCACCATGAGCCACAATGAAGCCTGGCACTTCAGCCGCCTGGCGCGCTGCCTGGAGCGGGCCGATAAAACCACCCGCATCCTGGACGTGAAGTATTACGTGCTGCTTCCCTCGGTGAGCGATGTGGGCACCCCGTATGACGATATCCAATGGGCCGCCGTGCTGAAATCGGTGAGCGCCTTCGAAATGTACCGCAAGCGCCACGGGCGGATTCTGCCCGATACGATCGTCGATTTCCTGCTCCTCGACAGCGAATTCCCGCGCGCGGTGCGTCATTCGGTGGGCTGCGCGGACGAATCCCTGCACGCCATCACCGGCACCCCGCTCGGAAGGTTCTCCTGCAGCTCCGAGCAGCGGCTCGGGCAGTTGCGCTCGGAGCTGGATTTTGCGGATGTCGCCTCCATCCTACTGGAGGGCCTGCACGAATTCCTCGACGGGCTGCAAACAAAAATGAATACAATTGATGAATGCGTGCTCGGAGACTTCTTCGTCCATTCCCCGGCCGTCGGCGCAGCGGGGTAACGGCGCGGCCATGACATTCTGCGTAGGAATCACCGTGGAGGAGGGCCTGGTCGGCATCGCCGATACGCGCGTGCTCTCGGGCAACGAATGCATAGTGGCCCGCAAGACCGCCACCTACCAGGGGCCGGGGTTCTCGTTCTTCGTGATGAACTCCGGGCTGCGCTCGCTGCGCGACAAGATTCTGCTGTACTTCGAAGAGGCTTTCGCCCGTGAGCCGCAGGCGCGCGACCGGCTCTTCAAGGTGGTCAACCTGTACTCCCAGCAGGTGCGGCGGGTGGCCCAGGAGGATGGCCCGGCGCTCAACCAGTCCGACCTTTCGTTTAACGCCTTTTCGCTGATCGGCGGCCAGATGTCCAACGACTCCGCGCACCGCCTGTTCCTGGTCTATCCGGAAGCCAACTGGGTGGAGGTGGGTCCCGATACGCCCTACCAGATCATCGGCGCCACGGGCTTCGGCAAGCCCATTCTGGAACGCTCACTGACCCGCACGGACTCCATGCTGTACGCCTTCAAAGTGGGCATCCTGGCGTTCGACGCCACCCGCCTGTGCGTGGCCGATGTGGATTTTCCGATGGACGTGCTGCTCTATTCGCGCGGCAGTTTCGAGCTGGTGGAACACCGCTACCAGCGCGAAGACCTGCGCGAGATTTCCGCCTGGTGGCAGAATCGCATGCGGCGCAGCGTGGAAGACCTGCCCTCGGAGTGGGTGGAAGACGCCTTCTCGCGCCTCACCCGGCAGACGGCGGCGCTGTAGCCAGGATGCGCATCGCGGTCACCCATTCCACCCGTTTCCTCTACGATGCGCCGGTGTATCTGGGGCCGCACACCATCCGCCTGCAACCGCGCGAGGATGGGTCGCAGCGTCTGCGGCAGCAGCAGTTGATCGTTTTGCCCACCCCCGCCGGGCAGGCGCAGCAACTGGACCAGGAGGGCAACGTGGCGCTACAGGTCTGGTTCAATGCGCCCACCACCGAGCTGGCGGTGCTGAGTTCCTTCCAGGTGGAAACGCTACGTGAGAATCCCTTCGATTTCCTGCTGCCGCCCGCTGCCGAAATGGCCCTTCCTATGAAATATCCACCGGCCGTGGCGCCCGCGCTGGCGCATTACACCAACGGAGTCCCCGCGGATCGCGCCGTGCGGGAGTTCGCCGAAACGCTTGCCGCCGCGGCTGGACGGCAGGCGATGCCCTTCCTCATGAGCCTGACCGAAACGCTATGCCGGGACTGGAGGCAGGTGCTGCGTCCGGAAGGCGCCAGCCACCCGCCGGCAACCACGCTCGAACTGGGAGAAGGATCTTGCCGCGACCTGGCGGCACTATTCGCGGAAGCCGCCCGGGCGCAGGGACTGGCGGCCCGCTTCGTCAGCGGCTATGAACGGGCGGCGGCCATGGAAGAGCACGCCTACATGCACGCCTGGGCGGAAGTCTACATCCCCGGCGGCGGCTGGCGCGCCTACGACCCTTCCCGCGGCGTAGCCGTCTCCACCATGCACGTGGCCGTAGCCGCGGCAGTCAACCCGGAAATGGCCGCGCCGATCTCCGGATTGTACATGGGCAAAGCGCAGGCCAAGATGCAGGTTGCGATCTCCATGCAAGTGGGGGAGTGAAGCCCGCGGCGGTCTCCTTGCATTCACCCTCGTATCGCCAGGCGAAGCACCGGCAGCGGTTCCGTGGGCAACCCCATCCGCGACGCAAGAGCCTGCACCGTCTCACGAATGTAGGGCCAGGCAGCAATCGCCGGATAGCTCTTGCAGAAGGCCTCCAGTTCCCTCTCCGATGCGGGCTTGGCCCGCTCGAAAGACTCGTACCGAACCAGGAACACCGTTCGAATATGAAAGGTGAGTTTGTCTTCGCACGCAACCAGCAACGTAACTGCGCAATCGATGCCGGATTCTCCAATTCTGT
>DATJRE010000327.1:0-7379 GCA_035505095.1 Bryobacteraceae bacterium
CGGACTCCACCGGATACCCGTGGTCGATCCAGTCGGTCTTGAAGTTGGTCGCCACGTGCATCGCGTGCACGTGCGTGAATCCCATCTTCTGCAGCAACTCCAGCGCCGGCTTAATATAGGGGAACCGCTCCCACGGGCAGCAGCCGCAGTAAATCACCAGGTCGCGGTCGCGCGGCAGTTTCTCCACCGCGGCCTTCAGCAGGTCCAGCCCTTCGGCCTTGGACCCCGGCCCCGCATAAATCGCTCCCGGAATATGCTTGCTGCGGTAGAGCACGTTCGGCCCCACCTGAAAGATCGCCGGCCGGGCCGCCCCGGCGGCCAGTTGCGCCGCCAGGTCCCTGGGCTCCACCAGCGGCCCTTCGCCCGCGAGGGCCAACGCCAGAAGCACCGGCGCGGCCGCAAGCAAATATCGCATCTTCATACCAGTTACTATAGCCCGTGGACAGCGGACCATGAGACGCTGACTGCACTCGCCGCTCCTTTATCCTCGGCCGCTGGCCTATTTTGGTGGCGATCTGCGCGGAATCTGCGCGTTTTTTGCCCTATAATCAGGTTGACCGCACTCTATGCTGTTACGATTCCGATTCTCGAACTTTCGGTCGTTTCTCGACGAGCAGGAACTGTCCATGATCGCCGGTTCTGTCAGCGACCACCCCGAAATCGTTCGGCATCCCCCGGGAATCGAGGAGGGCGTTTTGCCTGCTGCCGCGATCTACGGCGCGAATGCCTCGGGCAAAACGAACCTTCTCCGTGCGATGCAATTCGTGCAGACAGCGGTTCGTGACTCCCAGGCGCGTTGGCAGCCCGGCCAGCCCATCGCCCTCGAACCATTCGCCGGGAAGTCGGACGTGCCGTCGAGCTTCTCAGTGGATTTCCTCCTCGACAGCGTTCGTTATCAATATGGATTCACGGCGTTACCGCAGGCTATCCTCAAGGAGTGGTTGTACGCGTATCCCTCAGGCAAGAAACAGACCTGGTTCTTGAGGGAACGCAACAAACCGATCTCTTTCAGCCAAAAGCTGCAGGGCGAGAATCGCACGATTGAGCGGTTAACACGCCCCAACAGCCTGTTCCTGTCGGCCGGCGCACAGAATAATCACAAGATGCTCTCACGGATTTATAAGTGGTTTTCGCAGTGGTGGTTGCTGCCTGAAGACGAGCAAGTTGCGATTGGTCAGACTGCACGGGTCCTGCATGGCAGGTCCGATCTGCAGCGTGGGCTCGGCCGCATGCTCTCGCTGGCTGATCTGGGCATAACAGACATGGACGTCCAGACATCGGCAGTGCCCGCGCCGGCCAAGGAGGCTCTCGAGAAGCTTGCCGAGTTACTGAAGGCTCCCGAGATCACGTCGCGCGTCGAGGAGGAGATGCGAGAGGTCCGCTTCTTCCACCGAATCGGCGATGCCCCTGTAGCGTTTCGGGTAGACCAGGAGTCCAAGGGTACCGTTGCATTCTTCTGCCTGTTACTGCCGGTCCTGGTCGCGCTTACCACCGGAGCCGTGGTCTGGGCCGATGAACTGGATCGCAGTCTTCACCCGCTTCTCGCCCTCGACATCATTCGAATGTTCACCGTGCCCGGTAACAATCGGTCGTCTGCCCAGCTCATCTTCAATACGCACGATACCAACCTCCTCAGCGCCGGCGTTCTGCGCCGCGATCAAATCTGGTTCACCGAGAAACTGCGCGACGGAGCCAGCCGGCTCTATCCATTGACGGACTTCAAACCGCGCAAGGAAGAGAACCTCGAGAATGGCTATCTACAGGGCCGCTACGGCGCCATCCCGTTCCTGAACGGCGACCGATTCCTCGCCGCCATCCATGAAGAGAAGTGACAGCCTGCGCCGCCGCCCGCCCTTTCGGAAGCCTCGTGCCCGTTTCCTCATCGTGTGCGAAGGCCAGGTAACCGAGCCAGAGTATTTCCGCGACATTCGCCAAACCGAGCGTGGCCTCATCGAGCTGGAAATTGTCCCCGCCGGAAAGCCAAAGTCCGTCGTGGAGCGGGCCGCCCAAATGAAAAAGGAATCTGAACGCCAAGCCAGCCGCCACAGAGACGAGAACTTACTCTATGATCACGTCTGGTGCGTATTCGACATCGACGAACACCCTCTGGTAGCCGAAGCGAAACAGCAAGCCCGGGACAACTCGATCGAACTGGCTGTCTCCAATCCCTGCTTCGAACTCTGGTTCCTTCTCCACTTCCAGGATCAAGGCGCTCACATCGAGCGCGACAAAGTTCAGAGCCTGTGCCGCCGGCACATGCCTGGCTATAAAAAATCGCCTCCCTGTGATACCCTGCGGCCCTACCAGGGCGAAGCGATCAATCGAGCCACCCAACTGGAAAAGCGCCAGGCCTCGCGCCGCAACGAAGGCGGCAATCCCTCCACTGGCGTCCATCGCCTCATCCAACAGATCCAGGCCGCCTGCCGCGCTTGACGCCCCTACGCTTCCATGCCCATTTGCGTCAGCCGGTACCGCAGCGCGTTGCGCGTCAGTCCCAGCAGCCGCGCCGCCTGGCTCTTGTTGCCGTCGGCGCGGCGCAGGGCCTCTTTGATCAGATCCTGCTCGTACTGATCCAGGCTCATGCCCTCAGGCAGAAAGTGCCCGTCGCCCGGCGCGCCGCTCGCCCCGCTGCCCGCGCGCCGCGTGCTGGGAGGCGCCTCCAGCTTGATATCGGCCGCGTCCAGTTCCTTACCCGTGGCCATCACCAGGCTGCGCTCGATCACGTTCTCCAACTCACGCACGTTCCCCGGCCAGTGATACGCCAGCAGCTTCTGCATGGCGGCATCGGTGATCGATTCCACCTGGCACCCCGCGTCCGGCGCCAGCTTGTGCACGAAATGGTTGGCCAGAAACACGATATCCTGTTTGCGCTCGCGCAGCGGCGGAATGTTCAGCGGCACCACGTTCAGGCGGTAATACAGGTCCTCGCGGAAGGTGCCCTGCTCCAGCGCCGCCCGCAGATCCTGGTTGGTGGCGGCGACCACCCGCACGTCGATGTGCCGCGTCACGTTGCTGCCCAGCCGCTCAAACTCGCGCTCCTGCAAGACGCGCAGCAGCTTCACCTGGATCGCCGCCGGCACGTCGCCAATCTCATCCAGAAACACCGTCCCCGTATCGGCCTGTTCGAATTTGCCCGGCTTGCTGGTCTGCGCCCCGGTGAAGGCGCCCTTCTCATAGCCGAACAGCTCGCTCTCCATCAGGTTCTCAGGGATGGCGGTGCAGTTGATCTTCACCAGCGGCCGGTCTTTGCGCGGCGAATGGAAGTGGATGGCGCGTGCGATCAGGTCCTTGCCTACTCCGCTCTCTCCCGCCAGCAGGACGGTCGCGCGCGTGGGCGCCACCCGCTCAATGGTGGCAAAAATCTCCTGCATCGCGGGACTCCGCCCGATGATGTTGTCGAACTCGTAACGCCGCCCCAGCTCGGCCTTCAACTGGCGGTTCTCGTCGCGCAGGGCGCGGATTTCGAGCGCCTTCTGCACCACCTGCATCAGGTGATCCAGCGAAAACGGCTTCAGCAGAAAATCGGTGGCACCGGCCTTCATCGCGCCCACGGCCGTTTCCACGCTGCCGAAGGCCGTCATCATCACCACCGGCGTCAGCATATTCTGCCGCCGGATCATGGCCAGAAATTCGAGGCCGTCCATGTTGGGCAGCTTGAGATCGGTAAGCACCAGGTCGGCGCGGTCCACCAGCCGCAGGCCTTCTTCGGCGGTCGCGGCTTTGTCCACATCGAAGCCCGCCGAGGCCAGTTGCAGCTCGATCACGCGGCGCAGCTTGTCTTCGTCCTCAACTACCAGAATGCGCTTCTTCATGCGGAGGTCCGGCCGGCTCGTTCACTTCGGGGCGCTCGATGGGAAGCAGCACGCGAAAGACGCTGCCTTTACCGAGTTCGCTTTCCACTGTTATCTTACCGCCGTGTTCGTCCACGATCTTAGAAACAATCGCCAGCCCCAAACCCACTCCCGAAGGCTTGGTGGTGAAGAACGGGTTGAAGATGGTCTCCATGTGTTTGGGGTCGATTCCGGCGCCGCGGTCGATCACTGCGATCTCCGCCGTGCCGCCCGCCGCGCGCGTCTTCACCGTCACCGCGCCGCCTTGCGGAGAAGCCTGCGCCGCGTTCAGCACCAGGTTGTAAAAGACCCGTTCCAGCAGCTCCGCATCCATCGGAAAAGGCGGGATTTCGGGGGCGTAGTTCTTGTACACCGCAATTCCGGGCGCCTCCCGCTCGGCCGTCAGAATGGCGCGATCCAGCACCTGCGCCAGGTCGGCATTCTCCAACTGCAATTGCAGCGGACGGGCGAATTGCAGGAACCGCGTGATCAGGCTGTTGCAGCGGTCTACTTCGGTGGCGATGAATCCGGCTACTTCGCGGGCCACCTCGTTTTCGGCAGCCACCGAACGGCCGAGCATTTCCGAGGACACCTTGATGGTCCCCAACGGATTGCGCAGCTCGTGCGCCAGCCCCGCGGAAAGCTGCCCCAGCGCGGCCAGCCGGTCGGAGCGCCGTACCGCCTCCTCGGCTTCCTGAATGTGTACGTTGGCTTCGGCCAGGTCTTCGGCGGTGCGGCGGAATTTCTGGTTCTGCTGGCGCAGGTCTTCCGCGAGGATATTGGCCAGGTTCCCCATCATCGCCAAGAACACCGCGCGCAGCCAGATCTCGCTGATGCCCGTAGGGTCCAGTTCCAGCCGCTGGCGGTCGAAAAACGGCGGCAGCAGGAACATCAGGTACGATCCCGCCGCCAGCAGGCTGAACACCAGCGAGCCGCCCACGCCCAGCAACGTAGCGGCGGAGATCATGGGCAGCGACAACACCACCCAATAACGGCTGGAGATAGCGCCGCCGGGCAGCGCCCCATGGCTTCCGGTGTACCAGATCAGCAACACGCCCAGCACCAGCTTCAGCAGGTTCCAGAAAATTCGGCCCTCCTGACTGACCAGCGCCGGCAGTTTGGTCTCCGCCACCTGGACCAGGGCCAAGGCCGCCAACATGCCGATTTCCCACGGGTCACCCCGTTCCGTGGTGGCGGCCAGCGCGCCGAACAAGAGAAGCCACACCAGGTCGTGCAGGGGAATTAGCCGGAGCCAACGGAAAGCGCTAGATGCGGGCACGCATGCCTCAGACCGGATTATGCCACAACCGGCAAACGGCTTATCGCGCACCGCTTCGGTTGCGGCAGAATCGGGCCGGTTTGCCCAATTCTGCACCGCACCACCGGCGGGCACCTATCGCTCCGGATTATGCCACAATATAAGCGTAACGTCCCATGCCCAATTCAAGCGCTCTGGATGCCGGAAGGCGTGTCCCTTCGGTGTCCCAACCCACCAACGAACCGGATGAGTCTTTCGGTGAGATTCTCTCCCAATATGAACAGGCTCACTCCCATAAAGCCCATGAGGGATTGGAAGGCACGGTTGTAGCCGTCACCAGCGAGTCGGTATTGGTCGATATCGGCTTCAAGACCGAAGGAATCCTCCCTCTCGCGGATTTCCAGAGCGCCGGAGAACCGGTCAAAGTCGGCGACAAACTCTTCGTCACCATCAAAGGCCGCGACCCCGAGGGCTATTACGAACTTTCCCGCCTGAAGGTGGAGCGGCCCAAGGATTGGTCCGCCCTGGAGAAGGCTTTTGCCGACAAAACTGCCATCAGCGGGGTGGTCTCGGGGGTGGTCAAGGGCGGCTTGAGCGTGGATGTCGGCGTACGTGCCTTCATGCCCGCCTCGCGTAGCGGCGCCAAAGACGCCACCGAGATGGAAAAGCTGGTCGGGCAGGAGATCAGTTGCCGCATCATCAAGCTGGACGTGGCCGATGAAGACGTGGTGGTGGACCGCCGCGCCGTAGTCGAAGAAGAGGAGCGCGCCGCCAAGGAACGCCGCTACTCGGAAATCAAGGAAGGCGAGATCGTCCACGGCACCGTGCGCAGCCTCACCGAATACGGCGCTTTCGTCGACATTGGGGGCGTGGACGCGCTGTTGTACGTGGCGGACATTTCCTGGGGCCGGGTGAATAAGCCCTCCGATCTGCTCACCGTGGGGCAGGAAGTGGAAGCCAAGGTCCTCAAAGTGGACCCCGCCAAGCGGCGCATCTCGCTGGGCATGAAACAGCTTCAGCCGCACCCCTGGGAGCTGGTGGCGGAGAAGTATAAGGTAGGCGACCGGGTACACGGGTCGGTGACCCGAGTGGCCGATTTCGGCGCCTTCGTGGAGCTGGAGAAGGGCGTGGAAGGCCTCATCCACCTCTCTGAAATGTCCTGGTCGAAGAAGGTGCGCAAGCCCTCCGACGTGGTCAAGCCCGGCGAACAGGTGGACGTGGTGGTCCTGGCCGTCAACCCCGGCGAGCGCCGCATCTCGCTTGGCCTGAAGCAGGCGCTTGGCGATCCGTGGGCCGAAGTGCCGCAGAAGTTTCCGGTGGGCGCGGTGGTGGAAGGAACCGTCACCAGCATCCAGAAGTTCGGCCTGTTTGTGCACCTTACCGATGGCGTCGAAGGCATGGTCCACATCGGCGATATGAGCGCCGAAAAGCGCCTCAACCATCCGCAGGAAGTGGTCAAGATCGGGCAGGTGGTGAAGGCCCTGGTGCTGGAGGCGGACGTCGAGAAACGCCGCCTGCGCCTGGGCATGAAGCAACTCGTTCCCACCAGCCTGGACGAGTACATCGCCGAGCACAAAGAGGGCGACCTGGTGACCGGCCGCATCAGCGAAGTGGCCGGCGGACGCGCCCGCGTGGAATTGGGCGAAGGTGTCCACGGAAGCTGCCGGATGGCCGACAGCGAAGCTCCGGCTCCGGAGCCCGCCGCCGTGCCTGCCTCCAAAAGCGACCTTTCTTCGTTGACTTCCATGCTGGAGGCCAAGTGGAAAGGTGGCGGTCAGAGCGCCCCGTCGAAGCGCGAACCCGCCCGCGCTGGCCAGATCCGCAGCTTCCGTATCGCCAAACTGGACGCCGCCATCAAGCGCATCGAACTGGAACTGGCGTAGCCGTTCCTCCGCGACCCCGCGGCTCTCCAGAGACATCTCCAACCGAATCCCAAGAGCCTGACGCGGAGGCGCGGAGAAGACAGCAAGAGTCGGCGCGGAGGCTCGGCGGTGAAGACCACCCGTTAGCCGTTTTCCCCTTCCACGAAATCCTTCAGCCGCCCCAGAGCGCTCTCCCACTGGCCGGCGATCTGCTCCAGGCAACGGCGGGCCTGGTGCAACTGTTTGGGCTCCAGTTCCCAGAGTTGCTCCCGGCCCCGGCGGGCGCCCCGCACCAGGCCGGCCTCCTCTAATACATGCAGGTGCTTGGTGATGGCCTGCCGCGTCATGCTCGCGCCGGAGGCCAGTTGGGTGATTGAAAGCGGCTCGCCGCCGCACAAGCGGGCCACCAACTCCAGGCGCGTGCCGTCC
>DATJRE010000328.1:0-9301 GCA_035505095.1 Bryobacteraceae bacterium
GGTCCCTTTCACGGCCGAGGGCGGTCCCTTTCACCGCGGAGACGCGGAGGGCGCCGAGGAAGCGCGGAGAAAACCAAAGAGAAAACCAAGAGAGAGGATCGCGTCAAGGGAATGTCGTTAGAGACGCAGGGCCACGTTGCCGGAGGAAGCGCGGGCTGCGGCGGCGGGCGCCGGGGTGGGTGAGGGCTGGAACGATCGGGCAACACTTTTTGCGGGCGCCCACCATCCTTGCCTGGGATCAATGCCCTCTGGTGGCTCGGCATTCCGCTCGGCCGCTGCTTCAACCGGGTACAGTCTAACCGTAGTGGATGCGCCACGGCATAAACTCACGAAATTAACATCCGCATTGATCGACCCTCCCATTTTCGGACCATAAGATCAACTTAGCCAGGTAACACTCCAAGGACCGGTCGACCAGTCCCGAGCGACAGAATTGGGTTCCGTTTGCCTCTTTTGACCAGCAGCGGAGCACAATGTCCGGCATGGCCGGGGGGGATCTGGACGATCCACACAGGCCACGTTCGGAGATTCCGAAGCCAGCCCCTTCTCTCCAAGCCGCTGGAGGGCCGGGTAGAGGGCTATCGCGGTAGACGTCCAACCCTGGGTTCGGTCAGGCGGCCGGATGGTGGGTGAAGCCAGCCGGGTACCCATAGCGCCGGATGCGCGGGAAACTGGTACGATCCTGGGAGGTGCGTCGATGGGCTGTGGCGCGAATGATTTCACCGTGACCCTGGAGCCCAGGAACTGATGGGAACGCAGAGCGGGTCTTCAGGCGCAGCAGGCACTTCCGAAAAGCGCCGGCTGGTGTCCGCCATGTTCAGTATCGGGCTGGCCGTCGTTCTGGTCGCCTTGGCTTGGGCGGCTACCATCCTGTTGCGGAACATCATTTCCACAGAGGGATTGGTCTTCTTCTATACGGCTGTAGTGGTGAGCACCTGGTACGGAGGGCGATGGGGCGGCGTGCTGGCCGTTGTCCTGGCGGCCCTCACAGTGGCCTACTTCTTCATACCGCCGCTGCATTCGTTTAGCGTCAATCGCGAGTCTTTGCCGGTGTATGTCGAATTCGCCGCATCTTCCGCGGTGGTGGGCTGGTTCAGCTCGTGGCGGAGGCAGGCGGAGGCGGAGCTGCGTCACGCCCGCGATGAACTGCAGCGCAGGGTTGAGGAGCGAACCGCGGAGCTGCGCCGTACCAACGAACAGTTGCTGGCGGAGATCGCCGAGCGAAAGCGCGCGGAGGACGCTTATTACGAAGCCCAGGCGGAGCTGGCGCGAGTCACCCGCATCAGCGCCCTGGGAGCACTGGCGGCGTCCATCTCCCACGAAGTGAATCAACCGCTCGCCGCGGTGGTGACCAATGCGGACGCGTGCAGCATGTGGCTTTCGGTAGATCCGCCCAACCTCGACGAAGCACGCGCGGCAGTCGATTCCATTGCTCGCGAGGGCACGCGGGCCAGCGACGTGGTGCGGCGGATTCGTGCCATGTTCACAAAATCCGCGCCGGAAAGGACCACTCTCGACGTCGATGCCATGGTGCGCGAGGTGGCGGCGCTCATGGATCCCGAGGCCGTTCGAAACCAGGTGAGGCTTCAGATTGAGTCGGCCGATAACCTGCGGCCGGCCGCGGGCGACCGCGTCCAGTTGCAGCAGGTTCTGGTGAATCTGATCCAGAACGGCATTGAGGCGATGCGGGATACGACCGACCGGCCGCGCCGTCTCGTGGTAAGGTCGGAGATGCGGAGCCCGGATGAGGTGCTGGTGGCAGTGCGAGACGCAGGCGTCGGGATCGACTCCAAGAACCAGCGGCGCATTTTCGACCCTTTCTTCACGACCAAGCCACAGGGCATGGGTATGGGGTTGAATATCAGTCATTCGATGGTGGAGGCGAACGGCGGGCGGCTGTGGGCGACTCCGAACAGCGATTTCGGCACGACTTTCCAGTTCACCCTTCCGGTCGACTTGACGCGGTAGTATGACTCTCTCCGACGCGATGGTGTTCGTGGTGGACGATGATCCCTCGATCTGCGAGGCGGTCAAGAGACTCATCGGGTCGGTGGGGCTGCGCGTGGAAACATTCGGGTCGACCCGCGAGTTCCTGGCCGCGAAGCGTCCAGACGCCCCGGCCTGCCTGGTGCTGGATGTACGGTTGCCGGATGTGAGCGGGCTGGAATTTCAGCGGGAGCTGGCGGATGCCAACGTCCAGATCCCCATTATTTTCATTACCGGGCACGCGGATATTCCCATGACTGTGCGCGCCATGAAGGCGGGAGCGGTGGAATTTCTGACCAAGCCGTTTCGCGGCCAGGAACTGCTGGACGCGGTTCAAGAGGCCATCGCCAAGGACCGCACGGCGCGGAACGAGCGCGCGCAGATAGCCGGCCTGGGGGCCCGCTACGCCACTTTGACCAACCGGGAGAAAGAAGTTCTGGCGCTGGTGGTCTCCGGAATGCTGAATAAACAGATTGCCGCGGAGTTGGGCACCAGCGAGCTGACCATCAAGACCCACCGCGGGCGCGTCATGCAAAAGATGGAAGCCGATTCCCTGGCTGACCTCGTCAAAATGTCCGAAAAACTGAAATCCTCCACCGCTACATCGAGATAGGAGTCCTACTAAGGTAGGATGAAAACGGGGCCGGCGACCGTTTATGATAAGAACGGAATGAAGACCGCCGAGCAGAGCGCCGCGAGAAAGTTTGCCGGTTCCGGCGCTCGCCGCATTTCGATTGTAGATGACGATGCTTCCATACGCGAAGCCTTGCAGAGCCTGATGCGGTCGGTGCAACTGAATGTGGCAGCCTTCGCATCGGCGGAGGAATTCCTGGCTTCGGAGCGGGTCAAGGACACCTCGTGTCTGATCCTGGATGTGTACCTTCCGGGCATGAACGGCTTCGAGCTGCAAAGCCATCTGAACGCCGAAGGAGTGGATATCCCCATCATTTTCATCACGGCACACGCGGACGAGGTCTCGCGGCAACGGGCGCTGAAAGGCGGCGCGGTGGAGTTCCTGGGCAAGCCTGTGCGCCGCGAACCGCTTTTCAAAGCGATCCAATCGGCTATCGGAAGGTAAGTACCGCACAAGCTGCGAAATAGCTGGTCCGCGCGGCGAACCGTCGCCGGATAACTCGCGTTTCCCTGCACTGTATTTAAGCCCTCCATCTGTAAGCACTCTGGCTTAGTGCGTCCTACTTCCGGGTCACAAAACCGAGTAGCGATGTCCTACTAAAAGAGGATTCCCTCAGAACCGGGGTTCAACCTAACATGATGCAGAGGGATTCATGAGATGCAGTCTGAAGACGGCGGAACGCCTCGGCCGCCGCGGAAATAAGTCGACAACTAATGGGAGTAAAAACGATGACCTTGAAAGCGTACGATATTAGCGGGAGACGCGAGTATGCAAGCAATACGGTTTCGCATAGCGAACGGCCGTCAAGCGAAAAGGTTCTCTTCATCGACCAGGAGAACGATTCGTCTTATGGCACGCATGGAATCATCGGGGAAAGCCGGGTGCTGAAATCGGTACTGCAGCAGGTTGCCCTGGTTGCGCCCACCAGTTCCACGGTGCTGATTCAAGGAGAGACGGGGACGGGAAAGGAGCTGATTGCTCGCGCGATTCACAATCAAAGTCCGCGGCGGAATGGTCCTTTCATTACCTTGAATTGCGCCGCCATCCCGGCCACGCTGCTGGAAAGCGAACTGTTCGGATACGAGCGCGGCGCCTTTACCGGCGCGGTTGCCCAGCGCATCGGCCGGTTCGAAGCGGCCAACGGCGGAACGCTGTTCCTCGACGAGATTGGTGAAATCGCTCCGGAATTGCAGGTGAAGCTGTTGCGAGTGCTGCAGGAGCAGGAGTTCGAAAGGCTGGGGAGCACCCGAACCACGCATGTGGATGTGCGGGTAGTGGCGGCCACCAATCGGGATCTTTTGCAGATGATCGAAGAGAAACAATTCCGCGCCGATTTGTATTATCGCCTGAGTGTGTTCCCGATCCATCTGCCGCCCCTGCGCGAGCGCCGCGAGGATATTCCGGCCCTGGCGCGCCACTTCATGATCAAATATGCCGAGCGGATGAACAAAATCGTGGAGGAGATCCCGCCGGAAACCATGGATGCGATGCTGGCTTACGATTGGCCGGGAAATATCCGCCAGCTTCAGAACTTCGTGGAGCACGGGGTGATCCTTTCCGAGGGATCGGCGTTTGAGCCGGCGGTGTTGCAGTTGCAAAGCCGGAAGACCGGCCTTCCGAAGAGCCGCAAGACGCTGGAGGACGCCATGCGGGAGCACATCCTCCAGGCATTGGAGCAGACCAAGTGGGTAGTCGGCGGACGGCACGGCACGGCTGCTTACCTGGGAGTTGCGCGCACCACTCTGCTGGCCAAGATGCGGCGGCTGGGAATCGAATCGGTGGGCGAGGGGACGGCGTTTCGGAGGGCGGAGCGGCAAGCAGCCTTCGCGTCGATGGCGTGAGTACGCCCTTCGGGGCGGCGGCCTTGGCCACCATCGTAATCGGCATGGGGGTGTGGGCCGGCTGCCGTCAAGTCCGCGACCGGCAGGCGCCTTACAGGCCGATCGCCGAAGTGGAGCGCACTTATGGCTCGCTGGTCACGGCAGGCAATCATCCCACTGTGGATCAACACGGCATGGGCGAGCGGGTGGGACTTTTTCAGGATGCGAGCGGGACTGTGTGGGGCTTGCCGCTGTCCGTCGATGGCAGTGCGCATGTACTGGCTTGCGCGCCGCCCACGCTTTCAAAGGCCAGGGTCACCGGCACGTTCGATGCGGGATCGATGCTCATCGGGTCGACGAATCGGCCAACCGGTTGGCGCGGTGGCTCGGGAGATCTGGAGCTGCTCCTGCGGGATAAACGGGGGACGATCCACTGGAAGGCTGTTCAGGGCGCCGACCTGCCTGGCGAGCCTGCGTGCTGGGCGCCCGAGTTTCCCGGTCCGCCGCAGCGCCTCCACTATTACCGGCTGGTCCCCACCCCGGCAGGAGATTAGGAACCGGGTGTGTCCCCTTGGTCCTGGACGGCCGGAGATCCCGAAGATCCGGACACACGGCGTTTGCGGGCCGGCGCGCGGCCTGGCAAGTGCGGCACGATCCGCCAACAGGATCATTCACAGGTCGGGGAAATTACGCCAAATTGACGATTCTGTGCCGGGGACTAAAGAATTCTGGCCGACCGGCCGATATCTTCCTTGTGGACCGATAGAGGGGCCGCGAACAGCCGCCGGCGCGCGGCCATTACCGGGCCAGGCGGTTCATTTTGAGATGATTTCTATCAGGCGATTCATGCAGGGGTCGGAGGGCCCAACCGCCGAGGACCTTCAGAAAGCCTCCGCCGATCTGCGTCGTCTGCTGGTGGAGGGCATCGCCGCACAGCGCCAGTGGGGGCGGGAGGTCGAAACGCCGCAGTTCGATCTAGTGGCGCAGGCGCTCCTGCACCGCCTGGAAGAGGAAACCTCGCCCCTGGAACTGTTATCCATCGCTACGGAAATGCTGGAAGCGTTTGAGAACCAGACCCGGAACGCCACCGGGTACTTCCGCGAGCAAAGCGGCCAAATGCAAGCGATGCTCGCCATGCTCACCGAGACGGTAGCGGATATCTCCGGCCAGTCAGAGGCCTCGGTGGCGCGGTTGCAGGCGGTGGAACGGCAGATCGAACGGGCGTCCAGGCTGGAGGACATTCGGGAGTTGAAGGCAAGCCTGGCGGCTTGTCTGGCGGAAGTAAAGGAAGCCGCCATCCAACAGAGGAATGCCGCTCGCGCGACAGCGGACAGGCTTCAGGACCACATCCAGAAAGCCGCGGTTCCGGAGGCCGTCACCACAAGCCGCGGAGCGACGGGAGCGGGCGGCAGCGAGTACCTGGTGGCGTTCAAACTACAGCGGGCCGAACACATTCTGGCACGGTTCGGAGAGGCCACCGTGGAACAGATGCTGGGCCTGATTGCCGAGGGCCTCAAACCGGCATTAGGGGGCGAAGACCGCATGGTGCGGTGGAATGGGCCCTCCTTCGCGATGTTCCTCCGCTCCTCGGAGAGCGCTGTGGCGCTCCGGCGGCGGTTGTCCGCAGCGGTCCTGAAGATCGGCCAGCGGTACGTGGAGGCCGGCACGAACTCCGCGCTTCTGGCGGTGGGCGTGGACTGGCTGATTTTTCCGCAGGCGCAATACCCATCGCCCGAGATGGCAAGGGCGGAAATGGAGGCTTTTCTGGCGCGGAAAACGGAGGAGGATGGGAAGGCCGCAGGTGCGGCCGCGAAACGCCCCAGCCGCCCAGAGGAACCGAATGGAGGAGTCGCAAAATGAGGGCGTTAGTGGTAGACGATGACTTGACGTGCCGCCTGGTCCTGGAAGACGCGCTGTCCGGTTTCGCCGAGGTGGACAGCTGTGCGGATGGGACCGACGCCGTGCGCGCCGGGCGCCTGGCGCTGGCCCTCGGCAAACCTTACGACCTGATCTGCATGGATATGCTGATGCCCACCATGGGCGGTCTGGAGGCTCTGCGCCTGATCCGCCAGGAAGAGGAGCATCGCGGGCGGCCGCGCAGTTCCAAGGTGATCGTCATCACCGGCAGCGAAGATACCGGGACCATCCAAGAGGCTTTCGGAGAGCTTTGCGATGCCTACCTGGTGAAGCCCATCGACACGAAACAGTTCTTCGATGTTTTGGCCTGTGTCTGTGAGGTGGACCATCCCGGCCGAGGCTGACTCTTTCCGGCAGCAGACGCGGCCGGCGTAATCGGTGTCCTCCAGATTCCGCAGACGTAACCGGCCGTCAATAAGGCGTGCGCCGGTCACATCGGCGTCGCCCTGCCGTTCGTAATTCCCCGTTTTACGGTTGCCCATGAATGGAACCGCGCTTGCCTTTAGAGTGCGTGAAGCGATTCGCTCTTCAGCGGGAATCCTTCCTGGCAGGTGCTCTGCGCCATCCCCAAGATTCCGCCTGTTTGGAACCGGCGCGGCCAGCGATCGCCAAGAACCTTGTAAATGGAGACAAGCCGTGAACATCTCAAATCTTACGAAGCAATACGCCACCATAGTTCTATTGTTAGTCGCTGTCGCTCTTATCCCCCGTCAGGCTCGCGCAAATCAGGAGCAGACGGCGCGGGCCGCCCAGAACGGCCCGGGGCAGGCGCAGGCGGCGCAACCCGGCACGCGCGGCCGGGGACGCACGGCTGTGCCGGGGCAGGACGCGCCCGCTCCTTCTGATATCCAAAGCGGAGTCCGCGGCGAGGCGCCGGCGAGGCCGGGGCGCCCCGACGCGGGAGCTTCCCGTCCGGATCGCGACGGCTCCAGCGGCGCCGCACCGCAAACCGGCGGCAGCACTCGCGGAGGCCAGTCCGGTCGCCCGGACGCAGTCGCCCCTTCCCGCCCTGACCGCGGCGGCATCGGCGCCACACCGCAAACCGGCGGCAGCGAGGCACCGGCGAGGCCGGGGCGTGCCGACGCGGGAGCTTCCCGCCCTGATCGCGGCGGCTCCAACGGCACCGCACCGCAAGCCGGCGGCAGCGAGGCACCGGCGAGGCCGGGGCGCGCCGACGCGGGAGCTTCCCACCCGGATTGCGGCGGCGTCGGCGCCGCACCGCAAACGGGCGGCAGCACTCGCGGAGGCCGGCCTGCTCTTCCGGACCAAGCTCCGCAAGAGAATGCTCCTCGCGGCGGGATCCACCGTAACACCTACGCCGGCCGCCCTAGCGATCGGCGTACCTCCTTGCCGGGCGGCCGCACCGAGTTCCGGGATAAGAACGGGCGAACCATCCGGACCAACTCGCGCGGGGAAGTAACGCGCGTCGCCGCCAATGCCGGACGAGGCGGCCGAATCGAGGTGAGCCGGGGACCACGCGGCGAGAGAATGGTCGAGACACGCCGATCCGGTACGCGCATAGTGAGCTATGGACCGCGCAGCGGCTTCGTGGAGCGGAGCGTCCGGCCGGGATATGTTTCGCGCACTTATATCCGCGGGGGACGGTCGCACGTCTATGTGTACCGCGGGTATCGGTATCGTGGGTTTCCCTATTACCACTACATGCCCGCTATTTATTATGGGCCGCGTTTCTACCAGTGGGCACTTACTCCGTGGGCGGTTCCGGCGCACTATGTCTGGTTTGGGATGGGGGCACCAGCGCCATGGTTCCGATTCTATGCGGGTTACTTCACCCCCTATCCTGTATACGCTGCCGCGGACCTGTGGCTTACCGATTACCTTCTGGCCGAGAACTTACGTCTGGCTTATGAAAGCCAGCAGGCCGGAGGCGCGGAGCAATCGCTCTCACCGCTCTCCGGCGGCACCAGCGAGCCGACGGTTTCGCCGGCAGTCAAAGCTCTGATTGCAGACGAGGTTCGGAAGCAGCTTGCTGCCGAGCAGTCCACTGCGGCGCAGCCGCCTAGCGAAACTCCGGCGGACGCCGGCGGCGATCAGGTTCCGCCTGCGTTCCGCCAGAGTTTCTTCGTGGTTTCTTCGAACCTCGACGTGACCGCGGCGGGCCAGGCCTGTTCGTTGACCCCGGGCGACATCATTCAGCGGAAAGGCAATGACGTCTCGGCCGGCGGAACAGTCACGGCGGAGGTGGTGGCCAGCAAGCCGGGAGACTGCGCCGTGGATTCCCCGATTGATGTGGGCGTCGCGGACCTGCAGGAGATGCAGAATCAGTTCCGGGAACAGATTGATTCGGGCCTCAAATTGATGGCCGAAAATCAGGCCCGGGGACTGCCGCCGATGCTCGTACCATCGCCGCGTTTACGGCGGCCCCGGCCGAAGGAGCCGAAGCCCAACTGTCCAGTCAGGAGGAAGCGGCCCGCCAGCTTGAGGCCGAATTGCGCCAGGGTGGCAACCCTAAATACTGATCCTGGCGCCTGCGTATGAAGGGGCGGACAACGAAAGGAGGAATCGAAATGAAGTGGGCCTGGAAGGTTGCACAAATTGCGGGCCTGGAACTATGGATTCATGTCACCTTCCTGGCCCTGATGGCCTGGTTCGGGGCAAGTGATTGGATAGCGGGTAGAAGGTTGAGCGGGGTCGCTGCCGGGGTGGGCTTCATTCTCGCTCTGTTTGCCTGCGTGGTGCTTCACGAACTGGGGCACGCACTGGCGGCCCGCCGATACGGCATACGGATTGCAAGAGGCCGGCGCTGCACAGGTGAGATCGGTGGTCGGCCAGGGCTGGGTAACCGGGATGAAACGCTGGAGGTGGTGGGTGGTGGTCAGACAGGCCGGGTGGAGGGCCTGGATTTCCTCAGCCGGCGGCCGGCGCGAGCGGGTCGAATTCGCGTTGGACAAACTGGGCGGTGAAGGCGATAAACCGCATGCGC
>DATJRE010000329.1:0-10718 GCA_035505095.1 Bryobacteraceae bacterium
TTGGGCTACATGGGCGCCATTTTTCCGGAGGAGCTGGGCGGCGCCGGCTTCGGCTACATCGAATACTCCATCATCATCGAGGAACTGTCGCGCGTGGATGGGTCGGTGGGCATCATCCTGGCGGCGCACACTTCGCTCTGCTCCAACCACATCTTCAAAATGGGCACCGACGAGCAGCGCCGCCGCTACGTGCCGAAGCTGGCTTCGGGCGAATGGATCGGCTGCTGGTCGCTCACCGAGCCGGAGGCCGGTTCAGACGCCGCCGGCACGCGCACGCACGCCGAGCTGGACCGCGACGAGTGGGTGCTGAACGGCGCCAAGACGTTCACTACCAATGCGCACTACGCGGATGTCTGCGTGGCCATGGCGGTTACCGATCGCGCGGCCGCGCAGCACGGCATCTCGGCTTTCCTGGTCGAAAAGAGCACGCCCGGATTCCGCACCGGCAAGAAGGAAAACAAGCTCGGGCTGCGCGCTTCCGCCACCGGCGAAGTGATCTTCGACAACTGCCGCCTGCCGCGCACGCAATTGCTCGGGCGGCTCAACGAGGGCTTCGTGGACAGCCTGAAGGTGTTGGATGGCGGCCGCATTTCCATCGCCGCGCTGTCGCTGGGCATGGCGCAGGGCGCTTACGACGCGGCCCTGCGCTATTCCAAACTGCGCAAGCAGTTCGGGCGGCCGATTTCGGAGTTCCAGGCCATCCAGCACAAGCTCGTCGATATGGCCGTGGACCTGGACGCCGCGCGCCTGCTCAACTACCGGGCCGCCTGGATGCTCGACCGCGGCATGCGCGTCACGCGCGAATCGGCCATGGCCAAACTGTTCGCCTCCGAAGCGGCCGTACGCACTGCCAACGAGGCCGTGCAGATCCACGGCGGCTACGGATTCATCAAGGACTATCCGGTGGAAAAGTTTTACCGCGACGTGAAGCTTTGCACCATTGGCGAGGGCACCAGCGAAATCCAGCGGCTGGTGATCGCCCGGCAGCTTCTGAAAAGCGGATGAGCTTCGAACCACGAGTCCTGGCACACCTGGCCACGGGGATCGAAAACCGCGATCCACATGCGCTCGCGATACTCGATACGCTCGGCCGCGGCCACGCCCTCGTCGTGGGAATCACCGGGCCGCCTGGCGCGGGCAAAAGCACACTGGTCTCGGCAATGGCGGCGGAGCTGCGGCGGCGGGATCGAACCGTGGCGATTCTCGCCGTCGATCCCACCAGCCGCATCACCGGCGGCGCCATCCTCGGCGATCGCATCCGCATGGCGCAGCACTATGCCGATCCGGACGTGTTCATTCGCTCGATCGCCACACGCGGCGCTGCCGGCGGAATCGCCCGCGCTACCGCCGATCTGGCACGCCTCATGGACGCTGCCGGCAAGGATTACGTGCTGATCGAAACCGTGGGCGTGGGGCAGGATGAACTCGAAATCGCCGGAGTCGCGCAGATCACGGTGGTTGTGCTGGTGCCCGGAATGGGCGATGATGTGCAGGCCATCAAAGCGGGCATTTTGGAGATCGCCGATGTCTTTGTGATCAATAAGGCCGACCAGCCCGGCGCCAATCGCATGGAGCAGGAGTTGCACGCCGCGTTCAGCCTGGCCGAGGGGCCGCGCCCGCCCATCGTACAGACCGTAGCTACCGAGGGCCGGGGCATCGCGGAGTTGTTGGATGTGCTGGCGGCTCTGGGTGCCGCTACCCCGAGCCGCGACCGTGGCGGAGCGGATCTCGCGGCCACCGAATCTGCCGGGCCCCCGCGGCGGCAAGAAGGTCCCGCGTCCGATCGTCCCACTGCGGCCGACCTCGCTGGTCTTACCGCCGGCGATCTCCATCACGCCATCGCCTTCTACGCCCCGCCCGGATTGCAACCCACGCCGGTGAGCGTGCCCGATCTCAGCGCCGCCGCCAGCCAGCTCAGCGCCTCCGGAGCGCGGCTCTTGAATCAGCCCCCGGCCGGCGGCGCGGCCCATCTGTACGTTTTCGTGGAACCCGCCTCCGCGCGGGCGGTATTATTGGAAATTACTCAGGAGAGCGCCAGTTGAAAGCGGAAATCGGAATTATCGGCGGCAGCGGACTGTACTCCATGCCCGGGTTTGCCGCCCAGGAAGAAGCCGTCATTGACACCCCCTTCGGTCCGCCGTCGGACAATTTCGTGTTGGGCACCCTGGCCGGACGCACGGTCGCGTTTCTGGCGCGCCACGGACGCGGGCACCGCCTTTCGCCGTCGGAGCTGAATTTCCGGGCCAACATCTACGGCATGAAGTCGCTGGGCGTGGAGCGCATCATTTCGCTCAGCGCTGTGGGGTCGCTCAAAGAGGAGCACCGGCCGCTGGATTTCGTGATCCCCGACCAGTTTTTCGATCGCACGCGCGGCCGCATTTCCACCTTCTTCGGCGATGGCCTGGTGGCCCACATCAGCTTCGCCGATCCCGTCTGCCCGGAGCTTTCGGGCGTGCTGGAGCAGGCGTCGCTGGCCGCCGGCGTCACCGCCAAGCGCGGCGGAACCTATCTTTGTATGGAAGGGCCGGCCTTCTCCACCAAGGCCGAATCCAATGTCTACCGCAGTTGGGGCATGGACGTGATCGGCATGACCAACCTGCAGGAGGCCAAGCTGGCGCGGGAAGCCGAGATCTGCTACGTCACCGTGGCCATGGTGACGGATTACGATTGCTGGCATCCCGGCCACGACGCCGTCACCGTCAATGACATCATCGCCAACCTCATGAAGAACGCCGAAAATGCCTGCCGGGTAGTGGCCGAAGCCGTCGGCCGGATACCCGCCACGCGCGGCTGCCACTGCGGCTCGGCTCTTTCGCACGCCATCCTGACGGACCGCCGCATGGTGCCCGAACCCACCCGGCGGAAGCTGGGGATCCTGATTGATAAGTACTTCGTGTAACCAGATCGCGGCGTCGGTTTTGGAACGCTGCATCGCCGGGCAAATTCCCAAAGAGTTGCCGCGCGCGTTGGCCGAGGAACCGTGCGGCGGCGCGCTGTTCGGCATTCTGGCCGAAGGGCTGGCCGACCGCTTCGAACCTGCGCTCTGCACGGCCTATGCGCGGCTGTTCTCGCAAGCCGTGGCCTTCGCCAATCCCGAAGTGGAGGCGGGCGCGCTGGTGGCGCGCTACGAGCGGGTGCGGCGCCCGCGGCCCATCCTCGGAAAACCGCACCGCATTTTCGTCCTCTCGCGCGTCACCCTGGGCGCCGATGTGGCGGTCACCAGCGTGATGCTGGCCGCCGCCAAGCGCCGCTTTCCGCACTCCGAAATCTGTTTTGTGGGGCCGCCCAAAAACTACGAACTGTTCGCCACCGATCGCCACGTACACCACATCCCCATCGAATACCGGCGCGGCGGCCTGCGTGACCGCCTCGCGGTGTGGGGCAGCTTGCAATCCGCGCTGAACGCCGGCGACGCGGTGGTCGTCGACCCCGATTCGCGCCTGACGCAGCTCGGCCTGCTGCCCATCTGCGAAGAGGACCGCCACCACCTGTTTGAGAGCCGCTCTTACGGCGCGGAGAGTTCCAGCCCGCTGCCCGAACTGGCCGCCGCCTGGGCCGTGGAGACCTTTGGCGGCCCGCCCGCCCGGCCGTACATTGCGGTGCCCCGCGCGCCCTCGCGGCCGCCCCACATTGCAGTGAGCCTGGGGGTGGGCGAGAACCCTTTGAAGCGCCTCCCCGACCCGTTCGAGGAAGAGCTGCTGCGCCTGCTGGCGGAGACCGGCCTGGCCATTTCGATCGACCAGGGCGCCGGAGGCGAAGAGGCCGAACGCGTTGCTCGCGCGCTGGAACGCTCGGGCGTGAAGGCCACCGTGTGGAACGGCTCCTTCGCAGGGTTCGCGCAGATCATCGCCGCCGCCAGGCTGTATGTGGGATACGATTCGGCCGGACAGCACGTGGCCGCCGCCAGCAGCGTGCCGCTGATCAGCGTCTTCGCCGGCTTCCCCTGCGCGCGCATGTTCGAGCGTTGGCGGCCGGGCGGCGCTCACTCCGCCGTGGTCCGTGCCGATTCGCGCGACCCCCAGGAATGCCTGGCGCGTGTGAAAGAGGCCCTGGCGGCGATGATCGAGGCTCGGTAGGTCTACGGCCGCCCGACCAGGTGGCGGTGGGCTTGGGAGATGTGGCTCGCGTGCGGCGCTCCGAATCTCCACGAGGGGCGCGCGGCGGTCGACGCCATCGCGCGAGATGCAACCCGCGCCAGCGAGATTGTCCGGCGGATTCGGGCGATGTTCTGATTCCCGAGTGGACCCTACGGACAGGAAGCGAGTGTTCAATGCGTTCTATACCACCAAGCCCCAGGGTATGGGGATGGACTATCGATCAGCCGATTGACTCTGGCGGTGGATTCCCGATCGCTCGCGGCCCACCTTTCGCGCGGGCCCGCATCGGCTGGCGCGCCCCCGGCCGGCAAATGGCTGGAGCGTCACTCCCGAAGCGGCGGCTCTGCCGCGAGATACTTACCCTGTGGGGCCTACGGGTTCGGTGGCGATTCAGGGCGAAGGCGTGGCGGCGGCGTGCTGTGCCTGGCTGCTGGGCGGCGCCGGCATTCCGTTCTCGGTGGCGCGGCAGGCGCGGACGCGCGTCCCGGCGATCCTGGTGAGCCAGGCGACCCAGGCGCTCATGGCCGATGTCTTCCAGCAACCCAGCCTGTTTGAGGGTCTGCCGCGCCTGGAGCGGCGCATCGTGGCTTGGGGCCCCGGAGCCGAGCCGGTGACCCTGCCGCACTCGGCGGTGGTGGTTTCCGAAGAGGCGCTGGTGGGGCGGATCGAACCGCGGGGGCCGCTGGCGGATGCCGGCCAATTCCCCGAGTGGCGCCTCTTTGCCTCGCGCCCGCTGCCAGCTTCGGCGGCCCTGCGGTGCTTCGGCTCCCGGCACGCCTGGGCGGTGGCGGCGGAATTGAAAGCGCCGGAGGCGGCATCCTGCTGGGTGGAGTCGCTCGGGAACGGCTGGCTGTTCCTGATTCCCGGGTGGCTGATCGCGGTGGGCGCCGCGCCGGATGCCTTGCTGGCCGCGAGCCGCCTGGTGGCGGGCCAGATCCGCGGCATTCGTGGCGATCCGGCTGAATTCCCGGCGTATCCGCGCATTGCCGATCCCCTCGGCGGGCCGGGGTGGCTGGCCTGCGGAAGCGCCGCCATGGCCTTCGACCCGATCTGCGGCGATGGCTCCGGCAACGCCGTGCGCGAGGCGATTCTGGCGTGCGCGGTGATTCGGGCGGCCGCTCGCGGGGAACCGCCGGGCCGGTTGCTGGCGCACTACCGCCGGCGCCTGATGGCGGGGTTTCTGCGGCACCTGGAACTGGCGCTGCAATTCTACCGGTCCGGCGACGGTGGGCCGTGGTGGGACGAGGAAGCGCAAGCCCTGCAGCGCGGCGTGGGGTGGTGCGCGGGCGAACTGGCGCGCGCTCCGGCGTTTCATTACCGGTTGGAAGGCTTCGACTTGCTTCCGGCTAGCGTGCGGTGAGGGCCAGCACGGAGTAGGCCGTGGCGGCGTCGCTCATGAAGCGGCCGGCATCCGAAGCCGGGTCGCGCTTCTTGTTCATGGAGGTGGCCAGCCAGGCGCCGCCGGGGTCCTGATGGTGCTCCAGCCAGGCCACCCCGCGGGCGATCTGGGCTTGGGCGGATGGGACGCCGGATTCGCGGAGCGCCAGCACCATCAGGCCAGTGCCGTATCCGTCGCTGGCGTCGTCCATGGGGGTGCCGTCGCGGCGCTTCCACTCCTTCGTCACCAGCGACGACTCGCTCCAGCCGCCGTCTTCGCGCTGCTTGGAGAGGATCTCCTGGACGATGGCCGTGCGCTCGGCGGGCGTCAGCAGGCGCGGCAGTTTGCCGGACGCCCACAAGGCCACCGCGCGGTTCAGCGTGGACTGGCTGGCCTCTTCCCGCTGAAGATACCCGGCCAGCAGATCCAGATTTTCGCGGATGGCGGCGCTTTCGCGGTATTCTTTAGGCGCCATGCCGGCGGCCAGCGCGCCGAGAGATGCGCCCCAGAAGGCCGAATCGGGCGCTTCCCAGGGCTCGTTGTGGAAATTCAGCCAGGTCCAGGAGCCGCGCTGGTCGCCGGTCTTGAGTTGAAGGTCCCACATGGCGCGCAGGGCATCCCGGGCGGTGGGTGCGTCGTAGCGGGAGAGGACCAGCGCGTTCAGCACGGCTTCGGTGGAGCGCGATTGCTCGGTCTTGCCGGCGCCGCTCTTGGCGTCGTTATAAAAGGGCTGCACTTCCGACCAGAGGGATACGCGCTTGGTGAGGTTGTCGAGAAAAGTTCGCTCGGTGGGGGATGGTCCGTGCTCGGCAAGCGCGCCGCGCAGCGCCGGACGGGCCAGCGCGTAGGGCAAAGTGGTATGGCAGGAGATGCAGAAAGTGTCGTGATCGCGGGCCGCCGGGGCCCAGGTGGACCACCAGTCCATGCGCCCGTCGAGATAGGCGGCCGCGGCCTGCCGGTCCCAAGTCTTGGCATCGGCTGCGTAAGCTTGCGCCGCGCAGCCCAAAAGGATCGCCACAAGAATCGTCTTCATGAGTCCCCCGCTTATGGCAGTGTAGCGGTTTTGGAAGCCGGGGAGAAGGGGATGGCGTTCGCCAGGCCGTCGCCAGGCATTGCCGGGCAGTCTACGGAACGGGCGTGACTCCGCCAGTTACGGCGAGTGACGCCCGTCGAGCCGCCAGGTTAATTACTACCTTGCAGGTTGGCGATAGAAGCCTTGATCAGGCCGACGGCGTAGGCCGTATTGTGGATTCCCTTGCTGCCGTCGTTGGTCACGAACAGCCAGTTGTAAGCGGCTTCCAACTGGGCCTTGGTCCAGGTGGAATCGATGCTCAGGGAGGTTTTCACGGAGTTATTGGGCGGCAACAGGGTGGAAAGCTGGTCGAGCAGTTCCTGCACTTCAGTCTGCACGCCGTCGATCTTGCCGTCGCCGTTGTAGTCGAACAGCGGGAAGTTGAAGGAGGTGATATCCGGCCCGTGGCAGGACTGGCAGGCGCCCACCAGGTCTTCGGGGGTTTTCCCGGCGGGAGCGTAGGTGGTGGAGAAGGTGTGGTCGCCGGCATTCAGGAACGCCGGGTCGGTGGAGGCCACCGTCTGCATGTGGCAGTCGATGCAGGTGTTGGTGACTACGAACTGGTGTGCGGAGCTGGGAATCTCCTGTCCGTAAGTGTAGCCGTTGGTGCCCATGAGCATGTCGGACTGGGGCCCTTCGTGGGGGCCGAAGTGGGCGCTGCCCGCGGTCGAATCCACCGACGCGACGTTCATGCGGCTCTGGTGGCACTGCATGCACAGGATTCCCTCGCCGGTGGTCGTAATCTTCGTGCCATCCGCCAGGGTAGCCGATTGCATGTTGCGGATCAGGTGCGAATCGTTGCTGGGAGCGGTCAATCCGTGCGGTTCGTGGCAGGTGGAGCAATCGATGGAGTGGTAACTCGTATCGGTAATCGTGGCGCCATTCATCCTGGCAATAAAGCCGGTGCCGGTATGGCAACCTACGCAAGTCGCGTTGCCGGCGGGATCCGTGGTGGTCACGGCGTGCATGGAATTGGCCCACGCGGCGCTTTTAATATGGTACGGCGGCTCGTCGTGGCACTGGCTGCAAGCCCCTGTATTGGTGGGCACCGAAATGGCGTCCAGGGCTCCGCCATAGTTGGCGTGTTCGCTGCCGGCTCCATGGCAGTTCTCGCATTGGATATTGGCCAGATTCTGTAGCTGTGCCGGGACCGCACTCCAATTGGTGGGCTGGCCGGTGGCCGGAAACGTCCAGTTCAACTGGCCGGCCATGGCGGAAAAGCCGCCATCGTTGACCGTGGAATTGGCGTCATAACCCACCGTGTGGCAAGGGGCACAGGAAGGGCCTTCGGTGTAGCCCGCTATGGCGGTGCCGTTGATGACGTTGGTGAAGATGCTGGCGTGGGCGGTCTTCGACCAGGACGGCACCATGACCGTGGCTAAGCCTCCGTTGTGGCACTTGGTGCAGGCGGAGATGCCCACATAGGTTCCGGCGATAAACATTTGCTGGAGAGTGGCGGTTCCGCTGCTGCCGGCCGTGACCGTGGCGGTAACGACGTACATCCCATGTACATCCGGCCGCAGCAATTGCCGCCCCGCCACCTGGTAAACCAGGCGGTCCGACGGCTCGGCAATCGGCACATTCGAACCCAAAGGACTGGCAGTCAAGGCGGCCTGCGAACCGGCGGGTTTCGTGGTCAGAGACCAGATTACGCCGGCGATCTGGCCGGCGGGAATGCCAATATCGATCTGCACCTCTAAATACAGCGGCTCGCCCAGTCCAACGGTTTCCAGGCCGCCCGAAACCTGGGTGGTGGAGGGTAGCTTGTAGTTGTCGATGTCGCCGTTTGTCAGCGCCCGCACCACCAGCCGCGGCGTCATGGTGGTTTGCGCACTCAATGTGGTCGTGGCGGCCACAGCCATCAGCGCCACTGCGGAAAGACCAGCTAGCGCCCTGGGAAGTCGTTGGTTTATTCTGACTCCCATCGTATACTCCTATCCTAAAAGGTCCTTAACGATATATTCAGACCTGATTATATCTTTATTTGCGGTTTTCTACTATAGCCTTTTGCAACGGCCGCAAGACTGTTGAATTAGTCAACAACCCGGACGAAAAGCCGCGTGGCGGGTGTCAGGATAAGCTACAACCGGAGGGGATGGTTCGCAGAACGAGATTGGGCGTGCGGCCGGGATACCCTGGCTCGCGGTTGGCCGTGGCGGTAACCCCCGGGGCGAATCGTAGCAACCGTCGGCCAGTGCATCGTTTCACGGTAACTTACCTTGCAGTGGCCGGCCCGGTCCGCGAAGCAATGGCGGATTTTCCGAATTGCGTATATCATAGCCAGAGAGCAAAGGAGGACCGCATGAACGCAATGCTACTCCTGGCGGCGGCATTCACCGCCATGGCGGCGCTGGCGCAGCAGCCGGCCCAGACCGCGCCCCGCGAGGCGATTGCACGCTACGCCATATACCTGGACGATTCCATGTTCGGCAACTGGAATTATGCTCTCGATCCCATGGACCCGGCGGCGATGCACGCCGCGTACGGGCATGAGTACGCTTGGTTCCGGCAGGGCGCCAATCGCTACGTGGTGACCGATCCGGCAGTGCTGAATGAATTGCGAGCCGCCGTCGAGCCGCAGAATGAAGTCAACCACATGAAGGACGTACGCACCGCCGAAGAGTCTGACTTGCGTATGCGGCAGATGATGGCGGCCACCATCGCGCGCGTGCAGGAAATGATGCAGCAGCGCCACATGGCTGTGGCCAACACCGAATTCCAGCAGACCATTCTGGCGGCGCAGGAGCGGGTAAACCAGGAGCAGCAGAAGATCGACGCGGAGCAGCGCGTGGCGGCCGATTCCACCAGCCGGATACCCGCGATTCTGGATTCCGCCGTGCGGCGGCATCTGGCGAAACGGCTCCCTTAGCGCTTGGGCGGCAAGGTCCAGATGTCCAGCATACCCGCGGCGCCGTGTGCATTCGCGTTGCCCTCGGGCAGGGCGATTCGGCCATCCACCACAATCGGGCTGTTCCAATGGCCCCGGCCGCTTTCCAGTTCGCCAACCTGCGTCCCGTGGGTGGGATCGTACACGTGTAACCCGCCGCTCGGATTGTAAACGTAGAGCAGCCCTCCGGCCACCACTGGGCTGGTGCCGCCGTTGGAGTTGCTCCACATCGGCGTCAGCTTCCCGTTGGCGAAGGTCCACGCGGCCGTACCGCCGCGATCGGCGGCGAACAGCCAGGTCTGGTTGCCGTTATGCCATACTGCCGGGGCCGTAAACAGCATGCCGCGCGAGGGCGTGGAGACGGTTTGCATCTCATGGTCGGTGTGTGCGGCGGTGCCCGCGATGGCCTGGATTTCGACAAGTCGGATCAGCCGGTCCTTGCCCCCTTGCGCCAAAACACCCGGCGCCAGCAATACCGGCGAGGTCGATCCCAGGTCGAGATCGCGCATCTTCAGATCGGTGTTATCCGACGGCGTATAGTTGCCCAGCACACGGGTGGCGTCGGGGTCGAGTTCCAGGAGGGAATCGCCCCAATTCGTCCGGCCGTCATAAGGGCCATTCCCGGTGGCGACGAACAGGTTGCCGGTGGCGGCGTCGATGACCGCGCCGGCGCGGCCCCAAATGGCCGACCGGGTGGCGTGGCAGGATTCCGGTTGGATCAACCCGGCGCGGTCGCTGCAGAGTGAGTTCCACACATGCAGCAGCTTGCCGTCCCCGGCGTCCAGAATCGCGACGTGGCCCTGGTACGGAGGCCGGTCGCCGATGTAGCCGCCGGTCACCGCGATGATACGGCCGTGAAACTCCTTCAGCGGCGAGGCGATCTTCTCGCGCTGCGGCAGCAGGGTGATGGCGGTGGTCCACAGCACCTGCCCGTCGGCGATGGCGAGTTTCTGAATGGTACCGCCAGGCGAGGCAGCGTAGAGGTGTTGGTGGTCCGGATCGGCCACCGGTGTGCTATTGGTGATCTGCGCGCTGCCCGCCCAGTCGCGGAAGTGCGGCGGCGTGTACTCCCAGAGAATGCCGCCGCCGTTCGCGTCCACGGCGATGGTCTTGCCGTAGGAGGTGGTCACCAGGAACACGTCGCGCTTCGACCCCTTGACGGTGACGCCGTGCAGGTAGATGGCGGAAGCGTCCACCGTGCCATCCAGTTTGACCTGCCGCCGGGTGAGCGAGGCGATGTTCGCGGCGGTGATCCCGGTTGGGGCAGTCGGGCTTCCGGAACTG
>DATJRE010000330.1:0-13766 GCA_035505095.1 Bryobacteraceae bacterium
AGCTTCAGGCGCAGGGTGTCCATCAACAGGTAGATCACCGGCGTGGTGTAAAGCGTCAGCACCTGGCTGACAATCAGGCCGCCGATGATCGAGATTCCCAGCGGATGGCGCAGCTCCGACCCCATGCCTGTCCCCACGGCCAGCGGAACAGCGCCGAAAAGAGCCGCCATGGTGGTCATCATGATGGGGCGGAAGCGCAGCGTGGACGCTTCGAAGATCGCGTCGCGGGTGTTTTTGTGCTCGTTGCGCTCGGCGTTGAGGGCGAAGTCGATCATCATGATGGCGTTCTTCTTCACAATCCCGATCAGCAGAATGATCCCGATTACCGACATCACGTCCAGTTCGGAATGCGTGAGCTGCAGGGCCAGGATGGCTCCCACGCTGGCCGGTGGCAGCGTCGAAAGAATCGTGATCGGGTGAACCAGGCTCTCATACAGAATGCCGAGCACGATATAGACCGCCAGGATCGCCGTCACAATCAGGAACGGCTCGCTGTTCAGCGATTCCTCGAATGCCTGCAAGGTGCCCGAGAACTCGCCATGCACCGACTGGGGCATCCCCAACTTCTGCTGGATGCCCTCGATTTCCTGCGCCGCCTGGCCGAGCGAGACGCCCGGCGCCAGGTTGAACGACTCCGTTACGGAGGGAAACAGCCCGGTGTGGTTGACCGCCAGCGGCGCCGTGGAGGCGGTGTATTGCGCCACCGTGCCGAACGGGACCTCGCCTCCGCCGGCGGTGGGGATCAGGTACGTGTCCTTCAGCCCATGCGGCGATTGCCAGTATTTGGGAGCGACTTCCATCACCACGTAGTACTGGTTGAGCTCCGAGTAAATCGTGGAGACTTCGGCCTGGCCGAAGGCGTCATAGAGCGTGCGGTCCACCAGGTCGGGGGTCAGGCCGAGGCGCGCCAGGGTGGGACGGTCGTAGGTCAGTAAAGCCTGCAGGCCGCTGTTCTGCTGGTCCGTGTTGACGTCCTGGAAGCCCGGCGCGTGATGCAATTCCTGCAAAAGCTCGGGACCGTATTTCTGCAGGTCCGCGGTGGTTTCGGCCTGCAAAGTGTACTGATAGGCGGCGTTGGATTGGCGGCCGCCGATGCGGATATCCTGCACCGGCTGCAGAAACGTGGCGGCTCCGGGAATACGGGCCAGCTTGGGGCGCAGCCGGTCGATGATCTGCTCGGCGCTCACTTTACGCTGGTCCAGCGGTTTCAGGGCGATGAACTCGAAGGCGGTATTGGTGGCTCCGCGCCCGCCGGTGAAGCCCATGATGTTCTCCACGCCGGGGTCCGCCTTGATGATGTCTACCGACTGCCGCAGGGCTTTTTCCATGGCATAGAAGGAGGTGTCCTGCGGCCCCTGCATGCCGCCCATCACCACGCCGGTGTCCTGCAAGGGAAAGAATCCCTTGGGAATCTTGGTCATCAGGTAGACATTCAACACCAGCGTTCCCACGAAAATGGCCAGCACCGGGGCGGGATGATCGAGCACCCAGTTGATGCTGGTCCGGTAGCCGCCCAGCAACGCATTGAAAACGCGCTCGCTCCACCGGTACATCCGGCCGTGCCGGATGTCTCTCTCGGGGACCAGAACGCGCGAGCAGAGCATCGGGGTGGTCGTCAGCGACACCACCATCGACACCAGGATGGCGGCCGAAAGGGTGATGGCGAACTCGCGGAAAAGCCTGCCGATGATGCCGCCCATGAGCAGGATGGGAATGAACACGGCGATCAGCGAAACGCTGATGGAAAAGACCGTGAAGCCGATTTCTTTAGCGCCCAGCAGGGCCGCCTGAATCGGATCGAGGCCGGCTTCCAGGTGTCTGGTAATATTCTCCATCACCACGATGGCGTCATCCACCACGAAGCCGCTGGCGATCGCCAGGGCCATCAGCGACAGGTTATCGAGCGAAAACCCGCACAGGTACATCACCGCGCAGGTTCCGATCAACGACACCGGCACGGCCACGGCGGGGATGAAAGTGGCGTGGCCATTGCGCAGAAACACAAATACCACGCCGACCACCAGCAGCACCGAGATCATCAGGGTGCGCTCGATATCGTCCACCGAAGCGCGGATGGTGACCGTCCGGTCGAGAATGGTGAGGATATGCTCGCCGCGCGCAATGGTCGCCTGCAGCGACGGAATGGCGGCCTTCACCGCGTCCACGGTGCTGATGATGTTGGCGCCCGGCTGGCGGAAGACCAGCATGTCCACGGAGGGCTTGCCATTGAGGAAACCGGCCTGCCGGATGGTCTGCTGGGAATCGATCACGTCGGCCACGTCGGAAAGCCGCACCGCGCCTCCGTTGTGGTACCCGATCACCAGCGGCTTGTAGTCGGCGGCCTTGGAGATCTGGTCGTTGGCAATGATGTCGGACGTCACGCCGTGGTTGGAAAACTGCCCCTTGGCCAGGTTGGAGTTCTGGCCCGCGATGAACTGCTGTAAGCTGCTGAGGCTGATTCCGTAACTGGCAAGCTGGTTGGGATTGAGCTCGATGCGCACGGCCGGCAGGGATGCGCCCACCACCAGCACCTCGCCGACTCCGTAAATCTGCGAGATGCGCTGCTCGATCACCGTGGATGCGTCGTCGTAGAGTTTCGGAATATCGTAGATGTCGGATTGCATGCCGAGAACCAGAATCGGCGAATCGGCCGGGTTGACCTCGCGATAGGTGGGGTTGGCGGGCAGATTGGCGGGCAGATAGGTGCGCGCCGCGTTGATCCCGGCCTGCACATCGCGCGCCGCCCCGTTGATATCGCGGCTCAGATCGAACTGCAGCGTCACGCCGGTGGTGCCGAGGGTGCTCGATGAGGTCATCTCGGTGACTCCGGCGATGTGCCCGAACTGGCGCTCCAGGGGCGTGGCAATGGAGGAGGCCATGATGTCCGGGCTGGCGCCGGGCAAAGCGGCCGCCACCGTGATGGTGGGGAAATCCACCTGCGGCAGCGGAGCCACCGGCAGCACGGTGTAGGCGATGGCTCCCGCCATGGCTACGGCCGCCGTCAGCAGCGCGGTGGCCACTGGACGCTGGATAAAGATGCGGGAGACACTCATGCAGACCCCGCTCCCGGCTGGGGATTGGGGCGGCGCCAGCGCGAGAAGCGCGCCCCCAGGTTGTCGAAGAAAATGTAAATCACCGGAGTGGTGTAGAGCGTCAGCACCTGGCTGAAGAGCAGGCCGCCCACCATGGCCACGCCCAGCGGCCGCCGCAACTCGGAGCCGATGCCGCTGCCGAACGCCAGCGGAATGCCGCTCAGCAGCGCCGCCATGGTGGTCATCATGATCGGGCGGAAGCGCAGCAGCGAAGCTTCGTAAATGGCGTCGGTGGCGTTCTTGCCGCCAATGCGCTCGGCTTCCAATGCGAAATCGACCATCATGATGCCGTTCTTCTTCACGATGCCGATCAGCAAAATGATACCGATGATCGAGACGATGTCCAGATCCAGATGGAACAGCATCAGCGCCAGCAGCGCGCCCACTCCCGCCGAAGGCAGCGTGGAAAGAATCGTCACCGGGTGGATGTAGCTCTCGTACAATACGCCCAGCACGATGTAGACGGTTACCAGGGCCGCCAGAATCAGCCGCCCCTCGTTGGCCTGGGAACCCTCGTAGGCGGCCGCGGTTCCCTGGTAGTTGGCGATCACGCTGGCCGGCAAATCATCTTTCTTGACAACTTTGTCAATGGCGTCGAGCGCCTGCCCGAGCGAATATCCCTCGCCCAGGTTGAAGGAAATAGTGACTGCCGGGAACTGGCCCTGGTGGGTGATCGAGAGCGCTTCGCTTTCGGTCTGGAAGTGGGTAAAGGCGCTCAACGGAACGGGCGTCTGGAGAATCGCGGAGCTGGCGCCGCCCGAAGACCCACCACCCGAACCGCCGGTGCCGGCGGCCGTTGCCGAGCGCGTGGTCCCCGCCAGGGAGGTGTTCGCGGAGGAAGAGATGCTGCTGGAGCTGCTGGCGCTTGCCAGAACGTTGCCGGCGCTGGAGGCCGACTGAGACCCGGACAGGGCCGACGTGGAGTTGACGCCGGATACTACCGATGCCGTGATGTTGCTGGGCGCCAGGGCGGATGTCGTCGAAGAAGGCGTGGAGAGGCTGGTCGATGACGAAGGAGTGAGCAGGGCGTTGCTGGTGGTGCTTGCTCCGGCGCTGGCTCCCGCTCCCGAAGACGATCCCGCGGTTTGCGAAGTGGCCGTGGAAGAGGCTGCGCTGGTGGCCGAAGACTGGATGTAAATGTCGTTGAGCCGCTGCGGGTTGAGCTGGAACTGCGGGTCTGTCTCCAGAATCACGTGATACTGATTCAACTGGGTATACAGGGTGTTGATCTGACGCTGTCCGAAGGCGTCGTAGAGCGTGTTGTCGATGGTCGAAGGGGTGATACCGAAGCGTGAAGCGGTCGCGCGGTCGAAGGCGAGCGTGGTGGCCAGACCGCCCAATTGCTGATCGGTGGCCACATCGGCCAGTTGCGGCAAATGCATGAATTGGGCCGTCAGGAGGTGTACTTCGGTGTTCAGCTCGCTTTGGCTGGGGTCTTCCAGGGTGTATTGGTATTGCGTGCGGCTGACGCGGTCGTCCACCGTCAAGTCCTGCACCGGCTGCATAAAGAGCTGGATCCCGGTTATCTCGGCCAGCTTCGGTTCCAGCCGCCGGATGACCTGGCTGGCCGAAATGCGGCGCTGCGCGAGCGGCTTGAGATTGATCTCGATTCGGCCGCTGTTGAGGGTGGTATTGGTGCCATCCGCTCCGATGAAGGAGGAGAGACTATCCACCGCCGGATCGGCCAGCAGAACCTTCGCCAATTCCTGCTGCAGCCTGGTCATGGACGCGAAAGAAGTGGCGGCGGGCGCCTGCGAAATGCCTTGGATAACGCCGGTATCCTGGACCGGAAAGAAGCCCTTGGGGACGGTGATGTAGAGCAGCACCGTCAGCACCAGGGTGCCGGCCGCAATCAACAGGGTGACGGTTTGAAAACGCAGCACGAACTGAAGCGTGCGCCCGTAGAACGCAATGATCTTTTCGAATCCCAGCTCCGAGAGCCGGTAAAAGCGGCCCTGCCTTTCGGGAGGCGTGTAGCGCAGCAGGCGCGCGGACATCATGGGAGTCAGGGTGAGCGAAACGAACGCCGAAAGGATGATGGTGACGGCCAGCGTCACGGCGAACTGGCGGAACAGGCGGCCCGCGATATCGCCCATGAAGAGCAGCGGAATGAGCACCGCGATCAACGATACGGTCAGCGAAAGAATGGTGAACCCGATCTGCTCGGCGCCCTTCAAAGCCGCCTGCAGGGGAGCGTCGCCTTCCTCGATATAGCGGGCGATGTTTTCGATCATCACGATGGCGTCATCCACCACGAACCCGGTGGAGATAGTCAGCGCCATCATGGTGAGGTTGTTCAGGCTGTAGCCCGCCAGGTACATCACGGCGAAGGTGCCCACCAGCGAGAGCGGCACGGCCACGCTGGGAATGATCGTGGCGCGGAGGCTGCGCAGGAACAGGAAAATCACCATCACCACCAGCCCGATGGTCAGCATCAGCTCGAATTCCACGTCCGCCACCGAGGCGCGAATGGCCGTGGTGAGGTCGGTCACGATCTGCACGTGCACGGCTTTGGGCAGCGACGTTTCGAGCTGCGGCAGAAGCTTCTCGATGCTATTCACCACGGTGATGGTGTTGGCGCCCGGCTGCCGCTGGATGTTCATGATCACGGCGGGGGTGTAATTGACCCAGGCCGCCAGCTTGTTGTTCTCGACTCCGTCCACCACGCGGGCCACGTCGGTGAGCATCACCGGCGCTCCATTGCGGTAGGCCACCACCACCGATTTGTAATCGCTGCTGGAAAGCAACTGGTCGTTGGCGTTGATGGTGTAATCCTGGGACGGCCCGTCGAAGTTTCCTTTGGCGGAATTCACGCTGTTGCCGGCCAGGGCGTTGCGCAGGTCTTCGAAATTGATGCCGTAGGAGGACATGGCCGTGGGGTTGGCCTGAATGCGCACGGCCGGCTTCTGCCCGCCCGAGATGCTCACCAGCCCCACGCCCGAAATCTGCGAAATCTTGGGAGCCAGGCGCGTATCCGCCAGATCTTCCACCTGCGGCAGGGCCATCTCGTTGGAGGTCAGGGCCAGCGTCAGCACCGGAGCATCGGCGGGATTCGACTTGCTGTAAATCGGGGGCGTGGGCAGGTTGGCCGGCAGGTAGCTCTGCGCGGCGTTGATAGCCGCCTGCACTTCCTGCTCGGCCACGTCGATGTTCAGGCTGAGCTGGAACTCGATCACGATGACGGAGACGCCGCCGGCGCTGGTCGAAGTCATCTGCGCCAGGCCCGCCACCTCGCCGAACTGGCGCTCCAGGGGCGCGGTCACCGCCGAAGCCACCACGTCGGGACTGGCTCCGGGGTAAAGCGTGAGCACCTGGATGGTGGGATAATCCACCTCCGGCAGCGCCGAAACCGGGAGCTGGAAGAAGGCTACGGCGCCCGCCAGGAAGAGCGCCGCCATCAGCAGCGCCGTCGCCACCGGTCGAAGAATGAAGGGACGCGAAGGACTCATGGCGCTTTCGTGCCGGCCGCCGGCTGCTTGCTGCCTTGGCCGGAGTTGTTTCCCGGAGCGGGCTGCCCGCGGATGGTTACCTCGACGCCGTTTTCCAGCCGGTCGAAGCCGCTGGTCGCCACCGTCACGCCCGGGTTCAACCCCTGCACGGCGCTCTCCTGGTCGTTGTCGCTCAAAACCGTGATGTTCTGAACCGAGACCTTGTTGCCCGGATTCACCACGTAGACAAAGGCGCTGGTCCCGTTGTGCTGCACCGCGGCCGAGGGCACCAGGGTGACCTTGGTCAGGGTCTTCACCAGCAGCCGCGCGTTTACAAACTGGTTCGGAAACAGCGCCAGGTGGCGGTTCGGAAACTCCCCGCGAAACTTGATCGTTCCTGTGGCGGTATCCACCTCGTTGTCCAGCGAGGTGAGCTTTCCGGCTTCAATTTCCTTCTCATTGGCGCGGTCAAAGGCATCCACCACCAGCGTGTGACCGGCGTTTAACTGCGCCTGCACCTGCGGCAGATCGTCTTCCGAGACATCGAAGACGATGGTGATGGGCTGCAGTTGGGTGATCACCACCAGGGTGGAGGAACTGCCGGAGAAGACCGTATTGCCCGGGTCGACCAGGCGCAGCCCGACGCGGCCGGTGATAGGAGAGACGATGTGGCAGTAGGAAAGCTGCACCTGGTCGTATTCCACGGTTCCCTGGTCGGCCTTGACCGTGCCCTCATCCTGGATCACCACCTTTTCCTGGTCGTCGAGCTGCTGCTTGGGTATGCCGTTCTTTGCCCACGCCGCCTGGTAACGCTGCAGGTCCATGCGGGCCTCCGCCAACAGCCCCTGGTCGCGCTCCAGGGCCCCCTGGGCTTGCGTCAAGGTAGATTGATAGGGGCGCGGATCGACATCCACCAGCGGGTCGCCTTTTTTCACCATCTGGCCCTCGCGGTAATGCACCGCGATCACCTGGCCGGTGATCTGGCTATAGAGCGTGACGGTGTAGACGGGAGTTACGGTGCCCAGAGCATCCACATAGATGTTCATGTTTCCGGTAGTCGACTTTGCAACCGTGATGGCCGCACCCGCCGGCTGCCTGGCTTGCGTGGCGCCGTTGCCCGGGGTGGAGCTAAAGGTGCCCGAACGATACATAAGGAAGATGATCAGCAGCGCCAACAACGCGCCCGCCACCCACAACCACCTGCGCCGGCGCGCGCTTGTGGCGGGCTTCCCGGCGGCCAGCAAAGCCGGCTGCTTGGCCTCGGGAAGAAGGGCTTGCTCTTTAGTCTCCGGGTGGACCGGATCCGGTGTTTCCGAAGGGTTGCCCATCGATTGCCCGTCAACCTCTCTCGCAGCACACCAGTAGTGGTTTGCAATCCATAGGGACTCCCGGTCAGCCATGCACTTTGCCGTCCAATGTTCGGAAACGCATGAACCTCGCATAGCAAGCGTTTCAGAACGGCTTGCGGTTCGGTTCGATAGCCCACAAGAGTCTGGACAACCGCCCTGCGGCTGGTTCCCGGCCCGCGTCGACGATGCCACGAATGCATTCCCAGCGCAGGATTTTCCAGTTGCGCTTTCCGGTTCCAAGCGGCTAGACTCCGAGTGTCCCCGGCAACCATCGTGCGACTGTGGCCCAGAGCTTCCCAAGCGGTTGAAGGCGACCCGCGCTACCGGCTTCCGCGGTGGCTCATCCAGCGCGGCCTCGGGCTGGTCTACCTGATCGCTTTTCTGGTGGCCGTCAACCAGTTTCTGCCGCTCACCGGCGAACACGGCCTGCTGCCTGTGCCCACGTTTGTGAAGCAGGTCCCGTTTCATGACGCTCCCAGCCTCTTCTATCTCTTTCCTGCGGACTGGGCTTTCACCGTAGCGGCATGGCTCGGTGTGGTGCTCGCGGCGCTGGCAGTGGCGGGCATCGCCGATGGATACGCCACCTGGCTCTCGATGCTGGTGTGGACGCTGCTCTGGCTGATCTATCTCTCGTTCGTCAACGTCGGCCAGACTTTCTACGCGTTCGGCTGGGAATCCATGCTGCTGGAAGCCGGCTTCTACGCCATCTTCCTGGGCAGCCGCAAGAGTGCTCCCCGCGCGATTCCCATCTGGCTGCTGCGCTGGATGCTGTTCCGGGTAATGTTCGGAGCGGGCCTCATCAAGCTGCGCGGAGACCCCTGCTGGCGGAACTTCACCTGCCTCGACTACTACTACGAAACCCAGCCCATGCCCAATCCGCTGAGCTGGTACTTCCACTGGGCGCCCACCTGGATGCACCGCGCCGGAGTGGGGTTCAACCACTTCGTAGAGCTGGCGGTTCCCTTCGCCTACTTCGCGCCGCAGCCCATCGCCACCATCGCCGGCGTGGTCACCATCGTCTTCCAGTCGTTGCTCATGTTGAGCGGCAATCTCTCGTTCCTCAATCTGCTCACCATCGTGCTGGCGTTTTCGACGCTGGATGGACGCCTCCTGGCGAAATTCCTGCCCATTCGTCTCCCGGAATTCGCCCCGCCCGGGCGCGTGGTCCGCTACGGCATGGCGGCCCTTGCGGCCCTGGTGGGCCTTCTCAGCATCCAGCCGGCGGTCAACATGCTCTCGCCCGGCCAGCTCATGAATTTCAACTACAATCCGCTGCACCTGGTGAACACCTACGGGGCCTTCGGCAGCATCAACCGGACGCGTTATGAAGTGGTGGTGGAAGGCACTGCCGACGCGTCGCCCGGCGATACCACCCAGTGGCGCGAGTACGAATTCCGCGCCAAACCCGGCGACCTGAGCCGCACGCCGCCGCAAATCGCACCGTACCACCTGCGGCTGGATTGGCTGATGTGGTTTGCGGCCATGTCGCGCTACGAGCAGGAGCCGTGGTTCGTGAACTTCATGGGCAAGTTGTTGCAGGGCGATCGCCAGGTGCTGGGGCTGCTGCGCGCCAACCCGTTTCCCGATCGTCCGCCGCGCTATGTGCGCGCCCGGCTTTATCTGTACCGCTTCACCACGCCGGCGGAGCGGAAGGCCAGCGGCAACTGGTGGCACCGCGAGCTGGTCGGCTTGTGGTTCCCGGAGGTTTCGCTGGATACCCCGGGCTTCCGCCGGTTCCTGCTGGAGCAGGGCTGGCTCTGAGCGGCTAGCCACGGCACGGCGGGTCGGGTAATCTGGGATGGTGCATGGCCAGCCCTGGGAACCAGATAATCCGCAACCCGATCCGGCCGGCGGCGCACCGGCATCCGATTTTATAGCGCGGGCCAGCCTCCGTCTGCGGTCGCAGTTCCCCAATCAAACCGCGGTGCTGACTGGCGACGACCTCGCGGCGCGGTTGCATTCCTGCGCTTTGCGCGCCGGGCGCTATGGGCTGGACACCGAAGAGCAGGTTTTGTGCTATGCCACGGCCGGTTTTCTGCTGGGCGAAGACTTCGATTCCGATCCCAGCCACGCCTGGGCCGCGGAGATTTTAGCGGACGCAGCCTTGTCCGCGGATGAGCGCGCGGCGCTGGTGGTGGCCATCGCCGAATTACTGATCGAGGAAGGCGAAGAAGCGGCGGACGTAGAAGCGGAGGTGGGCCATGGCCAATCCGGGTAATTCTCAGGATGCGTTCGGCATCGGCAATCTCATCAACCAGTTCAAGGAGCGGGCCCGCGATGTGGTCCGGCAGGCCAACGCCGGCCTGGAGCCGGTGCGCGAACCGCTGCGGGCCCTGCAGCAGCAAACCCAGAAAGTCACCGAAGCCGCCGCCGGCCAGGTCCGCCAGGCACAGCAGTTCGTACGCCAGAAGCAGGAGGAAGCCCGCCAGTTCGCCCGCCAGGGACTGCGCCAGCTCGACCGCGGCCTGGAGCCTCTGCATTTGCAGCAGACCGACCGCTACATCCAGGAGAAACAGGACAAAGTCCACCAGAACCAGCGCGAGTTAGGCGGGCGGCTGCAGAAATCCTGGCAGGAGATGCAGGCCCAGTTCACCCGCAAGGATGCCGGCAAGGCATTCGTGCAATCCGACGGGACCAACGTGTTCAAGCCGGTCTTCGATGCCGCGCGCGCCACCTACGAGGCCACCCCGCTGCATGAGGTGCAGCAAATGGTGGAAGACGGCAAGGCGGCGGCAGGGAAAAAGGCCGCCGAAGCCATCGGGGAGGGTTTGAAGCAGGCTAACGAGAATTTCCGCAAAGGGTTGCGGCAGGCCGCGCCGACTCTGCAGGCCATCGACCGGGGCATCGGCGCGTTCGATCAGAGCGTGCACCAGGCGGTGCCCATGGTCCCGCGCCTGGCGGACGTCAGCAACTCCATCAACCAGCAGCGCCAGCGCGACAAGCAGGCGGTCCACGAGTTCCTGATGCGCAACGATCTTCCGGATTCGGTGAGCCAGGGCTTACAGGCCACCAGCCAGTTCATGCAGGAGAAGGGCGACCACGCCAAGTATTACGCGGAGGCCAGCGGCATGGCAGCCACCGCGGGCTACGTGCAGGATCTCGACCTGCTGCATTCGGTGGGCAAGAGCGGCTTCAAAATGGCCCAGGTGCTGCAAAAGCCCGAAAGCCGGCAGGCCTTTCGCCAGCTCCTGAAGCGCCCTCCGGACCATTGGGAGACGGCCAAGAAGATGATGGCCGATATCCGCGAATCTCGCGCCGCCCGGGCCGCTCAGCCGGCGGCGGAGAGCGCCCCAAGGGCCATCGACCACACGCCCATCCCCAAGGACCGCGCCCTGTGGGAAGCCCGCAAGCAACAGGAATTGCAGGATATCCAGAGGATGCAGCCTCAGCCCGCGAGGCCGGCCCCGCTCACCCGGGAGGAGGTCGCCGCCAGGGCCCAGGAGGCCGAGCGGCGCATGGCGGCGCAAACGCGCGAGAAGGGCCTCTTCGATCCCCAGGCCCTACAAAGCCAGCGCGAAGTGGAAGTCTCGCGAACGGCCTACAAATCGGTCACCGGGGTAAATCCCGAAGGCGGCCGCAAGAACTGCATGAGTTGTGTGATGGCGACCTACAATCGCCATCATGGCATCCCCTCGGTGGCCCGGCCCCACCCCAATGTGGAGCGCCTGGGTTTTCTGCAAACCAAGCTGGACGTGATCAAGCAGGATTACCACCTCGATTTCCAGAAGGTCGGTGGCCCCAGGGATATTTTGAAGCAGATGCCTCATTCGGACACCGGCCTGCTGTGGTGCCGCGATTCGAAGGGGGGCGAGCGGCTGATCCAGGTAATTAAAGAGGATGGGCAGCTCACCTTCCGGGACCAGGCGGGACATGCGGTTAGCGGGCAGGAAATCCAGGGCCTCTCCGACCACAAGTTCATGCCCAGCCCGATTGAGGAATACGGGGCCAAAGATATCGACCTGGTAAACCTCAAGAATTACTTTCAGAGCGAGTGGCAACCCGTTCATGGGCTGGACGATATCGCCGCGCCGCTAAGCCAGGAAGGCAGCTCCGGAGTGCTGTGGTACGCCCATAAGGACGGCACGGCCCACGTGATCAATGTGGCCAACGTGGACGGCCACATCGTGCTGATGGACGGCCAGAAAGAGCGCCTGCTTTCCTCGCGGGAATTGCCCGACATGCGCGTCATGGCGGATGGGAGCACCAACTACAAGTTCATGCCCACTCCTCCGCCGCACGGCTATGAGGGGATTCCCCCATACGGCCACATGCCGAAGGAAAATCGTATCATCGGGGCGGACGGAAGCACCCGGCTGGCCAGTGACGCGCAGCTCCAGCGCACGCTCCGCGAGGCGGGCGAACCGCCGCGCAATGTCGTTAAGGGTCCGGATGGAATCGAGCGCCCCTCCACCACGGAGGAAGTCCGGCGCGCCATCGGCGAGGCCAACGCGGAGCGGCGTTACAAGATCTTTGATGCGGAGGGCAAACCGCGCCTCGCCACGGAGGAGGAAGCGCGGCAGGCCATCCGCCAGGCGGCTGCGGAGCCGGCCCCGCGGCAGGGCGCACCGGCTTCCCAGGGCGAAGGAGCCCGCACCGGGGGCAGCGAGCGGCCTCCTGGACCACCCCGGCCGACGCAGCCGCCCCGCGAGTTCGGCATGCGCCCGCAGGATCAGGAGGTCTTCGCCGATGCCGCCCGCCGCCAAAAGCGCTGGATCATCGTTCGGGAGACCAATCCCGAGGCCCTCAAGTACATAGGCGACCCGCGCTGCACGCCCAAGCCCTTCGAAATCAAGGCTAAATCCGCCAACGTGGAGGGCCACAAGTATGCCGGGCTGGTGATCAACCCGCGGCGCCACCCGGAGGCCTTCCGCGACCCCCAAGCGGCCGTTAAGGAATGGGACAAGATGATGGCCCAGACCAAGGGCGACCAGCGGTTCACAGTGGGCCGGTCGGGCCGGCTGCGCATGGATGGCAAATTCGTCCACTCGGATTACGATGTGTACGACGTGGTGGACCCCAAGCGGCCGGTCAACCTCAGCCCCGTAGGAACCCAGGGCGGCCAGCCGGTGTTTGGAACGCGCGGCCTGCCCGCGGTGAAGGATTACGTCAACGAGCGGATTGGTTCGCCGGTGATCCAGCATCCCGCCGAGGCTCAATTCAAAGGCCACTCCGACCAGCGGCTGATTGTGTTCGGCCCCGACGGCCAGCGCTTCGTCACCGACGGCCAGCGAGCCATCGAAGACGTTTACCGGCAGCGTTTTCCCGGCCGCCAGGCGCTCGACCAGTCGCGCCCGTTCGACCCTCACGAGGTGCCCGGCGGCCCCAAGGGTCCCACGGGTGTGGTGGCCGGCATGGAGTTTCGCCCGCGCCCCGAGGGGCCGGAGACCGGATCGACCCCCTTGCAGCCCGGCCGCGGAGCGAACTGGGCGCAGCCAGCGGCGCCCGAAAACCGTCCGCCGGCGGCCAAGGCCCCGCGCCTTTCGAGCTTCGAGACGCCTCCGGCGAAGGAGGTACCACCGGCCAAGGAGGCGACGGCCCCCAAACCCGCTCCTTCGCTGGCCGACACCGAGAGCGGGCGGGCGGATCTGCGCACGGCGAGCGGGGTTGCGGAAAGCCGCCCGTCCTTCCTCGTGAGCCGGCTGCGGTCACCCGAGGAGCAGCAGCGGGAAGAGCTTCGCCGCCGGGACGCCGCCGAGTTCGTAGCCCGCGCGCGCAGAGAAGCGCAGGACAGCCAGGAACGAATCCAGCAGGCCCGTGCGCGCGATCAGGCCCGGGAGGGTGCCTCCCAGCGCAAATGGGACCGCGACCTGAAAGAGGGCGAGCGCATCGAGCGGGAGAAGAAGGACCCTCCCAAGCCGGTGACCGACGCTAAGACGCCGCAACAGTCCGGCCAGAAA
>DATJRE010000331.1:0-6283 GCA_035505095.1 Bryobacteraceae bacterium
GACGGCCCGCACGGCCCTCGGCGCCATCCGCACGCCGCTTGGCGACGTCCTCCCGAGCATTCGGCGGCATAGCGTACCCGGCACTCCGCGACATTGAGGCCAGAGCTTTCGGCGACGTTCCGGACACCGCTTTCCGCCGCATTGCACCGCGCCTTTCCGCCGCATTGCACGGCGCGTTGCCGCTGCGCACGCGGCACTCCGCGGCATCGGGGCAGAGCTTTCGGCGACGTTCCGCACGCCGCTTTCCGCCGCATCGCACCGCGCCTTTCCGCCGCATTGCACGGCGAGGCCCGCGCGGCCGGAGCGGCGCACGGCGCCATCTTCACTGCCGGGCTGCGCGGCGCTTGGCGCGGAGGGCTACGGCGATCACCAGAAATCCCAGGCCCGTCAGCAGGTCGGCGCCCGGTTCGGGAGTGGAAGACGCGAACGTCCAATCCTGAACGGCGAACGCCCCGTCGACGTCGACGGAGGTGGACGAGGTGAATCCCACATACGCCTGGCCATTGCTCAGATCCAGATTCGACAAGGAAGGGCCGGTAGGCAGTGTGAGATACAGAGTGCCGTCCACGAAAATGAAGGCCGAGGGCAAGCTTTCGTTATACCCATCGTAGCTGCTGTAGCCCCAGGCGATGGTGACCTGGTGCTGGCTGCCGTTGTCCAGATCCGCCAGCCCGGAGTTAGTGCTCAGGGCGATCGAATCGGTCAGATCGGCGCTATTGGTGCCGGTGCCGTTGGTGTTCACGGAGATAAAGTTCCCGGACGGATCACCGGCGTTCTGATACGTGCCGAAGTAGATGGCAATGCTGTCGTCGATGCCCGCGAATCCGATGCCGTCGCCGGCCGTGCCTCTGGCTACCAGATTCTCGTCCTGCATCACGAAGGCAAAACCCTCCGAATCCGGCTGCAAGGTGAAATCGAAGGTGGTCACGAATTGGGATACGTCCACCGGGCTGGAATACCAAGCGGCCCCGGAGTAATCTGGCACGTCAGGCGGTATCACGAACAGTTGGTCATCGGAGACAGTGGCCGCCCCGGACGCGGTTAATCCGGCGTAAGAAGGGAAGTCGGGAAAGGAGAAGCTACTCGCCTGGAGAATGCCGGAAGCGGCGGAAATCAGCGGCAGCGCCGCCAACAGGCCGGGCCGAGCCCAGCGCCCGATCGCCCGGGAGATTGAGTGAATCATCAGTTCCATCGATGTGTCAGCCTTTCCGGAGGCGACGGTGCGCCCCTCAAAGGGTAATGTGAGAGCACGCGCCGGAATCTGCCAAGAAAGTTTCGGCGGTGGGATGCTTGGCCTCGATGGAGGAGCCGGCCGGGTGGCCGTGATTCCCGGACCGGCGAGTTACCGCGGCCGCAAGGTCATCAGCATGAGCTGGCTGACATGTGCGTCCTGAAGACCCAGCATCATTTCGCGCCCATCGCTCCGCACGGTCATACCCAGCACGGCCTTTGACGGGCTGGCAATAGGAATCGGTTGGGCTGCGCCATACGGCCATTTCTCGATGAAGAGGCGGTGGTCATCCCGGCTGGTCAGGTAGTACAGTCCGTCCGGGTTTACGGCGAAAGCGGCATCGATCACGCGGGGCGCGACGCGCACCTCTTCGCCAGTGGCCAAAGACAGCCGCCAAAGCCCCTCGTCTCCCGCCCGCGACTTCACATAATAGAGGAACCGGCCATCCAGGGAATCGATGGCGGCATAGCCGCCGCCGTGGGTCACCTGCACGGGCTGTTGGCCATCCGGCCGGACCCGCCAGACCTCGTCGCGTCCGGAGCCGCGGGAGACAAAGTAGATCCACTGGCCGTCGTGCGACCAACTGGGCACAAAGCTGTCGATCCCCTTGGGGGAAACCGCGGTGGGATTGCCTCCTGCGGACGCAATCACAAAGATGGTCCCGACCCCCGCCACGCGCGAGTCGAAGGTAATCCGTTGGCCGCTGGGGGACCAGTGCGGCGAACCGGTCTGAGGGCCGTCGAAGTGAGTGAGCTGCCGGAGCGCGCCGCCATCGCGTTGGCCCACCCAGATTTCCTCATATCCGGAGCGATTCGACTCGAAGGCGATCCGCTGTCCATCCGGGGAGTACTGCGGGAAAAACTCGTCACGCGTGGAGGAGAGCGGGTCGCAGCGCTCGGGCTCCCGATGCGCGCCAACCAGGTTCAGCGTCCAGAGGTTGAAGTCGGACCGGTCCTGCACATAGACGATGCGACGCCCGTCCGGCGAGATGGCGGGATCCAGAATCCGGTAGGGGTCCCGCGCCAGCAGACGCGGTCTCCCGTTCAAAGGGACCTGCCAGATTTCGCCCACGCTGCCGCTGGCAACCACCAGTTCCCGGCGGTTGGGAACCCAGCAGGCATCGAGGACCGGGGGAGCGTGGGGCAGCGAGACGCGCCGCAGCGGTCCGGGGGCGTTCAGGGAGGTGTAGTACAGGCTGGCGGCAAATTGCGAGTTGCGCGTGAACACGAGCTCCCGGCCGTCGCTCGAAACGTCCGGGCCATAATCCGATACCCCTTCGGGCGTGGGGATCAAGGTCCGCACGGCGCCGTGCAGCGGGACCAGCACGATGCCGCGCCTTTCGGTGACCAGGACATTTTTCGAATCGTGCGTCCAAGCCAGACTGCGCTCGGTGGGCCAGACGCCGCTGGAGATATCGGCCAGCTTGCGGGTTTCGCGGGTCGCGGGAGACTGGATCCAAACGGCGGTACCCACTCCCCAGGAGCCGGTGACATAAGCGATCCATGCGCCGTCAGGGGACCACGCGGGACTATAAGCAATCTCAGAGGGGCCGGTCAGGCAGGTCTCTTTTCCGCGGTTCACCGGCTGAATACACACCGCGCCATGGGGCGGACTTTGGCTGCCGGAAGTGAACGCGACGGTTTGGCCATCGGGCGAAAAGGAGGGCGTCAACTGCTCGCCGGGAAGCGTGGTAAAGGGCAGGATTTCGGTTACGGTGTCGCCGGCCGGAGGGCGGAAATCGAGCGCCAGCACGACCGCCAGGGCCAGCGTGCCGAGCGCGGCAACCGCCAACAGAATCCACCGCCGCCGTATCCGGGCGGGTTCGCCAAGCCGGGCAGCCAGCGCGCCCAGAGATCTGGCGGTTTCTTCCCCGGCGGGGCGCGCGTCCGGTTGCTTGGCCAGCATGGCCAGCAGCAACCGATCGAGCTCGGGCGGAACCGAGCGATTGAGCGAGGATGGCGGGGGCGGCTGACTGGCCAGGATGGCGCGAGCCGAGGCCACCAGGGATTCGGACGCAAAGGGGTGCTGGCCGGCAAGCAGCTCGTAGAGAACGATTCCGAGCGAGAAGACATCGCTGGCCGCCGTGAGCGCCTCGCCGCGGGTTTGCTCGGGCGACATATAGCGAAGGGTGCCTACGGGCAGACCGGCGCTGGCGTTGTGCGGCTCGGAGACCAGCCCACCCGAGGCTCCGGCGCGGGCCAGGCCGAAATCGAGCACCTTAATCAGACCATCCGGCCGGAGCATAATATTCTCCGGCTTCACGTCGCGATGGATGATTCCGTGCGCGTGCACCACGGCCAGCGCGGCGGCAATCTGGCGGCCCCATTCGATCACCTGCGCGGCGGGCTGAGGCTGGCCACAAAGTTCCCGGAGCGATTTCCCCTCCACCAGTTCCATGGCGATGGTGAAGGCGGAATCCTGGTGCACCACTTCATATACCGTGACGATATTCGGGTGGTTGAGAGCGGAGGCGGCCTTGGCCTCGCTCACCAGGCGATTGGCCGCCGAGGGCGTGCCGGCCTGTTCGGCCCGGAGGAACTTGAGCGCCACGGTGCGTTCGAGCTGAGTATCGCGCGCGGCGTAAACCTCGCTCATTCCTCCGCGCCCCAGAGGCCGCTCGATTACATAATGGCCGAAGACGGCGCCGGCGCTCAGGCCGGGTTCGGCGCCCGCGCGGGCTTCGTCGCCGCTGCCGCGGGAAGTGGCGGCGCGCTCCAGCAGAGTCACCACTTCGGCCACGACTTCGGGATCTGCGTCCGCGGAGTCGAGATAAGCGCGGCGCTCGGGAGCGGGTAAGTCCGAAATCTCCTGATAGAGCCGATAGGCTCTACGCCATTTATCGGGCGTCATCGTGGAGGTTGGGACGTCCCTCGAAAAAGTTCCGCAGCCAGTGCCTGGCAAAATCCCAGCGGCGGGCGGCGGTTCTTTCCGAGCATTGCATCCGGCGCGCAATGTCTTCCATTTTCAAGCCGTCGAAGACGCGCCACTCGACCAGGGAGCGCAGCTCGGGGGCAACGGCCGCCAGACCCTCCAGGGCGGACTCGACGTCGCGCGCCGCATCCAGGTCCGGGGCCGCAGCGCCGGGCAGATCGGATTCCGCGGCTTGCACACGTTCCGCGCGGCGATACAGAGGACGCGCGTGCAAAATGAGGAGCCGCTTCATGAGGTGGCCGGCGAAGGCCAGGAAAGCCTGTTCGCCGTGAACCGCGGCGGGAGCGTCCGCGGCGGGAGCGGCCAAGCCTCTGGTGCGGATGAGCTCGAGATAGAGTTCGTGGATGAGCGCGGTGGACTGCCAGGTGTGGCCGGGCCGCTCGCGCTTCAGGCGGTCGGCGGCCATGCGGTGGAGTTGCGGGTAGAAGTACTGGATCAGCTCTTCGGCAGCCAGCCGGCTTCCCTGACAGAAGTCAACCCATCGGCGCGTAAATTCTGCGGAAGGGGCCGCCATGGAACCAAATAAATTCTAACAGCAACCAATGGCGCCCGCAAAGTATGGGAAGGCTGGGGCTGGCGGGGCCGCAGGGCGTGCGCGAGCAGATCCGATGGCAGCCCCGCGGCAGGAGGCGCGAGGTAACGCCTTACTCGGATTTGAGAGACGCCATATCAATCGAGAAGCGGTACTTGACATCGGCCTTGAGCAACCTCGCGTAGGCTTCGTTGACCTTCTGGATGGGGATGAGTTCGACATCGGCGGTGATGTGATGGGCGCCGCAGAAATCGAGCATCTCCTGAGTCTCGGGGATACCGCCGATGGGCGAACCGGAGAGGCTGCGGCGGCCGGAGATCAGGGCGAAGGATTCGACTGGGAGAGGCTTGCCGGGCGCGCCGACGAGAGTGACGTTGCCATCGCGGCGCAGGAGCTGAATGTAGGCGTTGATGTCGTGATAGGCGGAGACGGCGTCGAGGATGAAGTGGAAGCTGCCGGCGTGCTTCTGCATCCCGGCGGCATCGCGGGAGAGGACGACTTCATCGGCGCCGAGACGGAGAGCGTCGTCTTTTTTGCCGGGCGAGGTGGTAAACACCACCACGTGGGCTCCGAGCGCGTGAGCAATCTTCACGGCCACGTGGCCCAGTCCGCCGAGGCCCACTACGCCCACTTTCTGGCCCGTCGAGACTCCCCAGTGGCGCATGGGCGAGTAGGTGGTGATGCCGGCGCAGAGGAGCGGCGCGGCTCCGGCGGGATGGAGATTGGCGGGGACCCGGAGGACGAAGCGCTCATCGACCACGACGCTATCGGAATAGCCGCCGTAGGTGACGCCTCCGAGATGCTTGTCGGGGGAGTTGTAGGTGAGCGTCATATTGGGACAGAACTGCTCCAGGCCGGCCTGGCACTCGGGGCAGGTGTGATCGGTATCGACCATACAGCCGACCGCGGCGAGATCGCCGGGCTGGAATTTGGTGACGGCGGAGCCGACCGTTTTGACACGGCCGACGATTTCATGGCCGGGGACGCAGGGGTAGACGGTGGGCATGACGCCGCTCCATTCGTTGCGGACCTGATGGAGATCGGAATGGCAGATACCGCAGAACAGGATCTCGAGCTGGACGTCGTGGCCGGTTGGATCGCGGCGCGCGATGGTGGTGGAGGCCAGCGGCGATGCCGCACTGGCGGCGGAGTAGGCTTTGGTGTGGTACATGTATGAGTGCTCCTTTGAGTTGTTGGGGGCCTTGGATCAGGCCTGGTATTGCTCTTCGGTAACGTGTTCCATCCAGTCGACGGCTTTTCCGTTGAGCGGTTCCTGAATGGCGATGTGCGTCACGGCAGTGGTGGGCGCGGCGCCATGCCAGTGCTTCTCATCGTGCGCGAACCAGATTACGTCGCCCGGACGGATTTCTTCTATGGGCCCGCCCCAGCGCTGGGCGCGGCCGCAACCGGCGGTCACGATGAGGGTCTGGCCCAGAGGGTGAGTGTGCCACGCCGTGCGGGCGCCCGGCTCGAACGTCACACTGGCGCCGAACGCGCGGGCCGGGGCGGGCGGGTTAAACAGCGGATCGATGCGCACGGCGCCGGTGAAATATTCGGCCGGTCCTTTGGCGGAGGGCTGCGAGCCGTTG
>DATJRE010000332.1:0-18118 GCA_035505095.1 Bryobacteraceae bacterium
GCCGATGCGGCGGCTGAACACCGGATCGGTGAGGACGAGGGTGCCGTCGATCTTCAGGAGCACGCTGCTATGGCCCAGCCAGGCAGCGAACAGCCCCCGGTCCGGCCACATCCGCGGAGCCGGCCGCAGGGGCGCGGGTACTACCTCAGGAGCATTCCGGTAAGCCGCCCACATCCCCAAACCGGCGACGCCCGCCACGCGGGCTTCTCTCAGCAGCATCCGACGTTTCCTCTACTTAGTTGAGATGAGCGCGCCGGCCGGCAAGTTCCGCCGAAACGCTTGGCCGGGCCGGCAGCCGGGGGCTGTGGAATGGAGAAGGCGTAGAGGCACCTTCAGCTCCAGGCGGCTACCCACTCTCGGGTAGCCTGGAACGCCGCTACGGCTGCGGGCGGGCGAGCAGGGATGAGCCGTGCCGGTAAAATGGCCTGTCAGTCTGCCAAGCGGACGGCACCCTTAGGGCAAAGCGCGGAAAAAGCGCGCATATTCCTGGTCGGCGGTCAAAATATGGAATTTCCACCAGTGAATGAGGAAGTTTGCAATTCTGATCCCGATATCGTGGCGAGCGGAATCGAGTTGCAAAGAGGCGACCTTCTTCCGGTAGGCATCGTGCTCAGCCTTGTGCGCGGCGTACTCCGGATAACCCCGAACGCGGAGTAGCAACTCTTCCCGCTGGAGATGCCGTTCGGCATACGTCTGCAGTTTCCGCAGCATGGTTGAAGCGAGGCTGTCGTCACCGCTGCTCGTGAATTGCGCAAATTCCCCGAGAAGCTCCACCAGGCGGCGATGTTCGGCATCAATTTCAGGAATGCCGACGCTGTACCTCGCGCTCCATTCAAATTTCTGCATGCCGCAAAGCCTCCCCTGGACTTATCGGCCGCGGCAGCTAACGGGTTAGACCTGATATTCCGGCCAATTTTGAAGTTTCACGGGGCCGGTCGCGCTTCGGGCGTTCAAGGCGAAGTTGATGCGGTCGAGGGCTTCGTCGATTTCCCGGATGCTCTTGAAGCCGATGGACACGGCGTCCACGGCGCCCAGATTCAGGGCGAATTTCATGGCGGCGTCGCGGCCATCAGCCTCCGCGTCTCCGCGTCACGGATCGTGGCGGCTGGGGCGGCTAGCGGCGTTTTCCCTCCCAGGCTGCCTGAGGGATGGGGCAATCTGCCGCAGGATAACTCCGGCGAAACCTCGCGGAGCATTGAAAATAATGCACTTGCGAGTTGGCTGGAACGGTTCGCGAAGTGCATGAGTCTACGATAACATGACCCTCGCGATTCCACTTCGGACCAAACTCGGGTGGCGCGGGGTGCAGCAAACCCCAGTTTTTAATCGGACCAAGAAACCTTATGTACAGAATGTACAGACTGTCATTTACGGCTTTGATCCTCCCGCTGGCCCTCGCCGCCCAGGTTACCAGCGGTTTACATTCCAGGGTTTTGATCACCCAACGGGTTAATGAGACCCAGTTGCACACGCTGGCGGGGAACACCCGTTCGCAGGCCAATGCGCTGAATGACCGCGGCCGGGTGGCCGACGATTTCCCGATGCAGCACATGCTGCTGCAAATGCAGCGCCCGGAGGAACAGGAACAGGCCGCCCGCCAGATGGTGGACGACCTGCACAACCCCAAATCGGCCAGCTTCCACAAGTGGCTGACGGCGGCCCAGTACGGGCAGTTGTTTGGGCCGGCGCAGAGCGACATCGACACGGTCACCGGCTGGCTCAAATCCCAGGGGTTCACGGTGAATGCGGTGTACCCCAGCGGGATGCAGATCGATTTTTCGGGGACCGCGGGCCAAGTGCGGACGGCCTTCCATACGGAAATCCATAACCTCAGCGTGGACGGAGTAGCGCACGTGGCCAATATGAGCGACCCGCAGATACCCGAGGCGCTGGCGCCGGCGGTGCGCGGGGTGGTCTCGCTGCACGATTTCGACCCGCGCTCGATGAACCGCCCGCGCCCGCAGTACACCTACACCTCGCAGGGCTACACCATGCAGGCGGTGACGCCATCGGACCTGGCGACCATCTACAACCTGAACCCGCTGTTTGCGGCGGGCGTAACCGGGAAAGGGCAGACCATCGCCGTGATTGAGGATTCGGACCTGTACCGCACCACCGATTACACCACCTTCCGCAGCGCGATGGGCCTCTCGGCTTATACTTCCGGGTCAATGACTACGCTGCATCCGGCCGGGCCTTCGGGAAGCGCGAGCTGTCTGGACCCGGGAGTGGTGGGCGGTAACGACGCCGAAACCACGCTGGACGCCGAGTGGGCCAGCGCGGCAGCGCCGGACGCCAGCGTGGTGGTGGCCGCGTGCGCCGATACGCGCACGACCTTCGGCGGCATGATCGCAATGGAAAACCTGGTGAACAGCTCCAACCCTCCAGGCGTCATGAGCATCAGCTACGGCGATTGCGAAGTGGATAACGGCGAATCCTCTAACGCGGCCTTCAATTCGCTTTATCAGCAGGCGGCGGCGGAAGGGGTGTCGGTATTTGTAGCGGCGGGCGATGAGGGCGCGGCGGAATGCGATGCCGGCGCCAGCGAGGCGACTCACGGGATCGCAGTGAGCGCTTACGCCTCCACGCCGTACAACGTGGCCGTGGGCGGAACGGATTTCGGCGATTTGTTGGCCGGCACGGTGGGCACTTACTGGAGTTCGACGAACAGCTCCACTTACGGCTCGGCTCTCTCGTATGTTCCGGAGATACCGTGGAACGCATCCTGCGCGGGTGGGCTGCTGGCCGGCTACCTGGGATACAGCACGGTGTACGGCACCAGCGGGTTCTGCGGCAGCTCCGAGGCCAAAAACGACGGGCTGTTGGAAGTGGCGGCGGGCAGCGGCGGTCCAAGCGGGTGTGCGACCGGCCGGGCCAGCACCTCGCTGGTGGTGAGCGGCACGTGCCAGGGATACGCCAAGCCCTCCTGGCAAACCGGCCTGACCGGAATTCCGGACGATGGCGTGCGGGACCTGCCGGATGTGGCGCTGTTCGCGAGCAACGGGATTTGGGGCCACTACTACGTCACCTGCTTCACGGACGTACGCAATGGCGGCGCATCGTGCTCGGGCGCCCCCAGCAACTGGTTTGGCGGCGGCGGTACGTCCTACGCATCGCCGATTATGGCCGGCATTCAGGCGTTGGTGAATCAGAAAACCGGCAGCATGCAGGGGAACCCCAACTACGTTTATTATCAACTGGCGGCGTCGCAGTATAGCGGCGGGTTGTTGAATTCCTGCAATTCCACGGATGGCAACAGCACCGACCCGGGTTGCACATTTTACAACGTCACCCAGGGCGATATTGCGGTGAACTGCGGCGGCTCGGTGAACTGCTACGGGTATGCCACGGCCACGTCGGGCATCGGATTCGGCGGCGGGAGAAGGGGCGGAGGAGGCGGCGGAGGCGGCCAGCAGGTGGGTAATGGGGCAATGTCCACGTCCACCGCGTCCTACTCGCCCGCGTTCGGAACAGCGCCCTCCTGGAACTTCTCAACCGGGATCGGCAGCGTCAACGCGGCCAACCTGGTGAACAACTGGCCCAGCGGGCAGTAGGGCGCGAGGCGCCGCGCTCTCCACGGCCGTGAAGGTCGAGTACCGGCAGAAGCCGGGACCCGTGATAGAATCATCGCCGACCTGAATCATCGGGCAGGAGGGAGCGATGACCGATCGGCGGCAAAGCCGGAGGCGGTTCCTTGGCCTCACCGGAACCGGCCTTGCGGGTGCGGCTGCGGCCGCATGGCCGGGGCGCGCGGCAGCCGGCCCGCAGGACGCCGACCTGGTGGTGCTCAACGCCAAGGTCTACACGGTGGATTCGCGTGCGCCGAAGGCCGAGGCCTTCGCGGTGAAGGGCGGGCGGTTCGCGGCGGTGGGGAGCAGCGCCGAGATCCGGGCGCTTGCCGGCAAGGGAACCCAGACGCTGGACGCCCGGCAGATGACCATTGTGCCTGGGTTCATCGACTGCCACAATCATGCGCCCGGCACCACCCTGCTCTACGAAGTGCTGGTGGGCAACCCCTACGTCGTAGAGTTCGTGACCATCGCCAGCATCGTGGACAAACTGCGCGCCAAAGCCCGCCAGACTCCACCGGGCATCTGGGTGGAAGGCTATTTCTTCGACGATACCAAGGTGAAGGATAATCGCCTGCTGAACGTGCACGACCTCGACCAGGTCTCCGGGGAGCATCCGGTGGCGGTGCACCATCGCGGCGGGCATACGTCCTTCTACAACAGCAAGGCGTTCGCGATGGCGGGCGTCAACCGGAACACGCCTGACCCTCCGGGGGGAACCTTCGACCGCGACACGGCGGGGGACCTGAACGGCCGGGTGACGGACCGGGCTACCGCGGTGCTGAACCGTGTAGGCAAGCGGGCGGTGTTCACCGGGGAGCAGAGGCTCCAGCGCGACCGCGACGGGCTGGCGTACATCTCCAAGCAGTTCGTGCGCTACGGGGTGACCAGCGTGCATCACGAAGGCGGCAACCTGGCGGCCCTGCAGGAAGTGAGGGCGCGCGGAGATTTGCGTCACCGGGTGAGCTACGAGGCCACCGGCCGGGTGCTGGAGGCGATGATTTCGGCGGGCATCCAGAGCGGTTTTGGCGACGAGTGGATCCGCCTGGGAGCTACTTCGGAGCACACCGTGGATGGATCGTTCTCCGAGCGGACGATGGCCCTGAGCATACCCTATCCGGGTATCTCGCCGCCCTACAAGGGCAACCTGACGGATACCCAGGACAGCCTCAATCAATGGATCGAGCGGGTGCACCGGGCGGGCATTCAGGTGAACTGCCACGCCAACGGAGATGTGGCCATCGATATGGTATTGACGGCGGTGGAGCGGGCGCAGCGGCTGTTCCCGCGGGTGGACGCGCGGCCCAAGATCACGCATTGCACGCTGATCAACGACGCCCTGGTGCGGCGCATCCAGGCCGCAGGCGCGGTTCCGGCTCCGTTCACGTCGTATGCCTACTACAATTCCGACAAGTTTCACTTTTACGGCGAGGACTTGATGAAGCGGTGCATGGCATTTCGCACATTCCTGGACGCGGGCGTGCCGGTGGCGGCGGGCTCGGATTTCAGCCCGGGGCCATTCGACCCGCGCATGGCCATTCAGGGAATGGTGACCCGCACGGGTTGGGACGGGCAGACTTGGGGGGCGAAGCAGCGCATCGGCGTAGAGGAAGCGCTGCGCGTGAACACGCTCCACGGCGCTTACAATTCGCACGAGGAGGCCCTCAAAGGGTCCATCGCGGCCGGTAAACTGGCGGACTTCGTGGTGCTGGCGGAAGACCTTTTCACGGTGCCGAAAGAAAAGATCAAGGACATCGAGGTGGTGCGGACGGTGGTGGGCGGGACGACGGTCTACCAGGCGTGAAGGGACGGAAGCGCGGGATGGGCTCCCAGTTTCCTGCTGCTGCGCGCGGCGCGCACTGGGATGCCCGTAAGGGACAATCCTACGATTCTGATCCCGCGCCGGGGCAGTGGCGTAGCTGGCCGGTCCCGAGGCTGGGTCGAGATCTACCATCCGGCTTCCGCCGCGCTTCATCAGATGATCTCACCGCCAGCCGATTTGCCGACGCGCCACTCGCGTTCCTGCTTGCGACACAGCCCGCCTGGGATTCGCAACGGCGCACACCAGAATGGTTTTACGCCCAGCTTCCTGCTGTAGGGAACCCCGTGCGCAGCCGGGCTACTTCTGCTTTTTCAGCGTCATGGGGCCGAGGTCGCCGCTATCGGACTTGGTGGTCAGGGTGATCTCTTCGCCCTTGACGGTTCCCTCGCTGGTGAATTTGGTGCTGCCGTTGAACTCGACGTGCACGCTGAACGAGATTTTGTCGCCATTCACCTTGCCTTCTTCAAGCGGTATCGGGTCGCCTTGCGGGCCGGCCACGGTGCCGGTGAGCTTGTCGCCATCCTGCTTGAAGGAATAGGTGAGGTTGAATGCGTTTCCGTCGGGGCCGTTGATCTGGCCCGTCCAGGTGCCGCTGATATCGCCGGCCCAGGCCGCCAGGGCCAGCAGGGCTAACATGGCCGGCAGCCCCGCGGTGACTGCCACACTGCGTACGTGCATTCACAGATTGTACCGCGGGGCACTTCGGTTACGCTAGGCTGGTTCTATGGGGAAAGGCTGGCGGCATTACTGGCACAGGCTGGGCCTGGTGGGCAAGGCCTTTCTGGTCCTGGCCCTGGCGTATGCCGGGTTGCATCTCGCGCGGGCACCTGGGGTATTGCAACTCATTACCGGCCTGGGCGGGTTTGTGGTGGGCGTAATTTGCCTGTTCCGCCTGGCGCGGTATGCGCTTCGGAAGGCCATCTGGCGGTTACGCAACCGGCTGATGGTGGCTTACGTGTTCATCGCGGTGGTTCCCGTGGTGCTCATCCTGCTGCTGGTGGGGATCGTGGGCTGGGTGGTGATCGGCCAGATGGCCGTGTACCTGGTGAATACCGAGTTGGGGCACCGGGAAACGGTTCTGCGGCGCCAGGCCGAGATTCTGGCGCACGTGCCGGTGCGCGATCCGGAACTGGCCATCAGCCGCTTCACCATGACCATCCGGAATGCCTTTCCTTCCGCGGAATTCCTGGTCCTCGGGAATCAGCAGCTACTCTATCCGAGCAACGCGGACCTGGAGCCGCCGCCCAGCGAATGGAAACTGGCATCGGGGCTGGTGATCCGGCGCAACCGCCAGGGCGAGCCCCACTTATACGCCTGGGCGCACGTCATCAGCAACAGCGGAAACAACGTCACCGTGGTGGCGCCCATCACCCACGACCTGCTGGCCAGCATGGTTCCCGGCTTGGGCAACATCAACTTTATGCCGCTGATGGGACACGTGCGCCAATCGCACCTGCCGCGCCCGGTGAATTTCGCCGACCTTCCCCTAAGCTGGGTGTACCCGGTGGATATTCCCCATTGGGACTCGCCCGACGACCACAGCCGGCTGTACCTCCTGGTGGAGACGCGCCTTTCGGCGGTGCTGGGCATCGTATTCGGCCAGAAGATGGATTGGGGCGAAGTGGCGCTGACGATCTGTGTGGCTGTCGGGGCGATCTTCCTGATTGTGGAGCTGGCGTCGCTGCTGGCGGGCGTCCAGCTTAGCCGCAGCATCACCGGCGCGGTCCACGAGATGTACGAAGGCACGCAGCACGTGAAAGACGGCGATTTCTCCTACCGCGTGCCGGTGAAGGGCAACGACCAACTGGCGGAGCTGACCAGCTCGTTCAACACCATGACCCAGCACCTGGGGCGGCTGCTGGTGGTGGCTAAAGAGAAGGAGCGGCTGGAAAGCGAACTGGCCATCGCGCGCGAAGTGCAGGACCAGCTCTTTCCGAAAGACGTGCCCTTTACCAAGACCCTGGAGCTGAAGGGCGTTTGCCGGCCGGCGCGGATGGTGTCCGGCGACTACTACGATTTCCTGGCGCTCACCGACCACAGCCTGGCGTTTGCCATCGGCGACGTGGCGGGCAAGGGGATTTCGGCGGCGCTGCTGATGGCCACCATCCAATCCACCATGCGTACGCAATTGGGCGCCTGGAGCGGCAACGGAAATTCGTCGGCGCCGCCTTCGCCTTCGCGGCTGGTGGCCACGCTCAACCGGCAGCTCTACGCCAACACCTCGCCCGAGAAATACGCCACGTTCTACTTCGCCATGTACGAAGAAACCACCCACTCGCTTGCCTATACCAACGCGGGCCATCTTTCACCGATGCTGGTGAGCGGAGGCAATGTGCAGATGCTGGGATCGACCGGCACCGTGGTGGGCGCGTTTCCTTTCGCCCGCTATGAAGAGAAGGCCGTGCCGCTGGAGCACGGCGACATTCTGGTGGCCTACACCGATGGCGTAGTGGAGCCCGAGAACGCCTATGGCGAAATGTTTGGCGAAGAGCGGCTGCAGGATCTGCTGGTGAAGTTTGCCAAGGCCGATTCTTCGGAGATCATCGCCCGCGCCATGGAGGCGGTGGACCAATGGACCGGCGGCGGCGAGTTACAGGATGATATGACCATGGTGGTAGCCCGGAGAATATGAAAGTCCGGCGGATATGAAAGTCCTGACCGCGGCGGAAATGCGCGAAGTGGACCGGCGCACGATCGAGATGGGGACGCCCGGGATCGTGCTCATGGAGAACGCCGCGCATCGCGTGGTGGAATTTCTAGCGGAGCGATTCGCACCCCTGGCCGCGCAGCGCATCGTGGTGCTGTGCGGCAAGGGGAACAACGGCGGAGACGGCATGGCGGTGGCGCGGCAGCTTTTCACGCGCTTCCGGCCGCGTCGGTTGGACGTGGTGCTGCTGGCCGATCCGGCGGCGCTCAAGGGCGATGCGGCCACCAATCACAAAATGCTGGAAGTGTGCGGCTGCCCGGTGGGGCGGGAGATTCCCGCGGAAGCGCGCATGGCCACCCTGGTGATCGACGCGCTGCTGGGCACGGGCATCACCGGCGCGGCCACGGGCGCCCTGTTGGAGGCCATCCGCGAAATCAACCAGGGGTTTCCGCTGGCCAAGGTGGTGGCCGTGGATCTGCCTTCGGGGATGCCCACGGATACGGGCGAACCTGTCGGCGAGTGGGCCCGCGCGGACGCCAGCGTCACCTTCACCGCTCCCAAGCTGGCGCACGTGATGCCGCCCAATTGCGACCATGTGGGCGAGCTCCGGGTGGAGCCGATCGGCAGCCCGGCGTCGCTGTACGAGCAGGCGCGGCTGGCGCTGGTAGAGCCGGCCATGTTCCGTTCGCTGCTGGCGCCGCGCGCTCCCAGCGGCCACAAGGGCACTTATGGCCACGTGCTGGTGGTGGCCGGTTCGCCGGGAAAGACCGGAGCCGCGAGGATGAGCGGGCTGGCCGCGTTGCGCGCGGGCGCGGGTCTGGTGACCGTGGCGTCGCGCGCGCGGGACCTGCCGCTGGCCCCGGAGCTGATGAGCGGATCGCTCGAAGACACCGGCCTGGCGGCCCTGGCCGAGGGCAAAACGGTAATCGCGATGGGGCCGGGATTGGGGCGCGACGCAACCACCGAAAAGCTGGTGAGCGACGCCATCCGGGACTTCCATGGGCCTATGGTTCTGGATGCCGACGCCCTGGAAGACCGGGAGTACGGTGGCGGCGCCCCATGCATACTGACGCCGCATCCGGGCGAGATGGGCCGTCTAACGGGCAAATCCACCGCCGAAATCCAAAAGGACCGTATCGAAGCAGCGCGCGGGTATGCCACGGCCCGCGGCTGCACCCTGGTGCTGAAAGGACAGCGCACGCTGCTGGCGTTCGCCGATGGCCGGGTGTGGATCAATCCCACCGGTACACCGGCTATGGGCACGGGCGGGTCGGGCGATGTGCTCACCGGCTTGGTGGCCGGATTTCTGGCGCAGTTCCCTAAGGAGCCGGATGAGGCCGTGGCCGCGGCGGTTTACCTGCACGGCTTGGCGGGCGAACTGGGCGCGCGCGCGCTGGGCGAAAAGTCGCTGATCGCCACGGACATCCTGCGGTACCTGCCGCGGGCCCTCGAAACAGCCGTGGAGGCGTGTGCCGGTTTACCGGACGGGATCTGAGGCGGAGACCGTGGCGCTGGGGGAACGGCTGGCCCGCGAGCTGCCGGCGCGTGGGGTGGTGCTGCTGATCGGCAACCTCGGCGCGGGCAAGACGATGCTGGCCAAGGGCATTGTCAGCGGCTTGGGCGCTGCAGCTCCCGAAGAGGTTTCCAGCCCCACGTTTACGCTGATCCACGAATACGGCGGGGCGCGGGTGTATCATATCGACCTGTACCGGCTGGAAGAGGCGCGCGAGGTGGCCAGCCTGGGGCTGGAGGAAATCTTTGAGCGCGACGCCATGGTGCTGATCGAGTGGGGCGAGCGCTTTCCGCAACTGATGCCCGCGGCGCGCACGGAAATCCGCCTGCGTGACGCGGGCGGCGACGAAAGGGAAATCGAAGTCACTACAATTCCATGAACAAACAACCTTGGGCCCTGATCCTGGGCGCCTCCAGCGGTTTCGGCGAAGCCACGGCCCTGGAGCTGGCACGCGCCGGCATGAATATTTTCGGGGTCCACCTGGACCGCCGTGAGAAACTGCCGCGAGTGGCGGCAATCGAAGAGAAGATCCGCGCCGCAGGCCGCGAGTCGCAGTTCTTCAACGGCAACGCCTCGGATGACGAGATGCGGCAGGACATCGTGGAGCAGATCCAGCGGCGGCTCACCGGCGAGCCTGGGGTGCTGCGCGTGCTGATGCATTCGCTCGCCTGGGGCTCGCTGAAACCGCTGGCGGGCGCCGAGCAGGTGATCTCCAGGAAGCAGCTCGAAATCACCGCCGACACCATGGGCCACTCGCTGGTCTACTGGGTGCAGGATTGCCTGCGGGCGGGCCTGTTCGATTGGGGCGGCCGGATCTTCGCCATGACCAGCGCCGGCGGCACGCGCGCCATTCCCAATTACGGGCCGGTGAGCGCGGCCAAGGCCATCCTGGAGGCGCACATAAGGCAATTGGCGCTGGAGCTGGCGCCGGCCGGCATCACCGCCAATGCGATTCTGGCGGGCGTCGCCGACACTCCCGCCCTGCGCCAGATTCCGGATTGGGAGAAGATTGCCGAGGTGGCGCGGCAGCGCAACCCGCATCGCCGGCTGACCGTGCCGGAGGACGTGGCGCGCGCCATCGCCGCGCTGTGCCATCCGGCCACCTACTGGATGACCGGCAACGTGATCCACGTGGATGGCGGCGAGAGCATCGTAGGATAGGCTTATGCAAGCAACCCTGCCCTGCCTGGGAATTCTGGAGGCCACGCCGAAGATTCTGCGCGGCCTGATGTGCGAACTATCCGACGAGGACGCGCGCTGGAAACCGGCCGCCGACCGCTTCTCGGTGGCCGAAGTGCTGGGGCACCTTTCGCACGCCGAAGGCCATTGCTACGGCGCGCGGCTGGATCGCTTTCTGCAAGACGCGCATCCCGAGCTGGAGCCTTACGATCCGCAGCAGCACCTGGATGTCTATCGCGCGGCCGATCCCGAAGACGCCTTCGACCATTTCGAAGAGCAGCGCGAATCGAATCTGGAACGGCTGCGCGGGCTACCCGCCGGGGCCGCCAACCGGCGGGCGCGGCATAAGCGCGTGGGCGAAATCACCCTGAGCGAGATGCTGCATGAGTGGGCGCTGCACGACCTGGGGCACATCCGCCAGGTGGCCGAGCTGGTGCGGGCGCGCAAATACCTGGAAGGGGCGGGACCGTTTCGCGACTCGTACCGGCTGAACCCATGAAGGTGAACTCATGAAGATCTCTCTCAGACTCGCCGCGGTGGCGCTGGCGTGGGCCGGTGGGCTGGCGGGCCAGACCTTCCTGCAGATGTCCGACCCGCAGTTCGGGATGTACTCGAAGGACCGGAATTTCGTGCATGAGACGGCCAATTTCGAGTTTGCCATCGCTACCGCCAACCGCCTGAAGCCGGCCTTCGTGGTGGTGACCGGCGACCTCATTAACCAGGCGGGGAACGCCGCGCAGGCGGCTGAGTATCACCGCATCGCAGCCAAACTCGCGCCGGGGATCCGGCTGTTCAACGTGCCCGGCAATCACGACGTCGGAAATGAGCCGACCAAGCAGTCGCTGGCGCTTTACCGCGAGCGCTTCGGCCCGGACTACTACACTTTCCACGTGGGCGGGATCACCGGCATCGTGCTCAATTCCAACCTGGAAAAGGCTGTCCAGAACGTGCCGGACGAGGCGGCCAAAATGGATGTGTGGTTCAAGGGCGAGTTGGCCAAGGCCAAAGCCGGTGGCGGGCGGGTGATTGTGTTCCAGCACATTCCATTCTTTCTGACCGATGCCCACGAAGCGGACCAGTACTTCAATATCCCCCGCGAGACCCGCGCGCGCTATTTGACGCTGTTGCACGAATATGGCGTGGAATACGTGTTCGCGGGCCATTACCACCGCAACTCCGAAGGCCGCGACGGCGCGCTGGACATGGTGACCACCGGGCCGGTGGGCATGCCGCTGGATGGCGCTCAATCGGGCATCCGCATTGCGTGGGTCACCCCGGCGGGCGTAAAGCACCGGTACTTCGATTTCGGCGATCTGCCAGAGACGCTGGAACCGGCCAAGTAGAGAGGGCGCCGGCGCGACCGGCGCGAGGGTTCCGCTATTGCCCCCTTGACACCCGCCGGCGAAGGCGCTACTTTTACAGCAGCATGCTGCTTTTGAAGCATTGCGGGGCGAGGCGGGCCGGTCAATGATGGAGGCGGCGGTGGCTTGGGGCTTCGGTTTTCGCGGCGGGGCCAGGTTGAGGCCCCGCGGGCAGCCATCGAGGATTCGGGCATGCTTAGTGCGTGCCGGCCTGATGGTCCTCGCCGGCTGCCTGGCCTACGGGCAGACAGGCGACCGGCGGCCGGCGTTCGAAGTGGCCTCGGTAAAGCCTTCCCTATCCACCGGCGGGCGATTCAGCCTGAGCGGCGGGCCGGGGACGGCCGACCCGGGGCGCATGGTCTATTCCAACGTGCCGCTGCGGATTGTCCTGCTGAGCGCGTATGGCGTCCGAAACTATCAACTCATGGGCCCGGACTGGCTGAACACGCTGCGCTACGATATCACCGCCCGGGTTCCCCAAGGCGCCTCCCGGGAACAGTTTCAGGCCATGCTGCGCAGTCTGCTGGAATCGCGCTTCCGCCTGGCGCTGCACCGGGAATCGAAGGAAATGCCCATCTACGCGCTGCTGGTGTCCAGGCGCGGATCGAAGCTGCAGGCGGTCGCGGCGGCGCCCGCCGATGACCGCATCGCCACTCCGCACGGAGAAGGTTCGGACGGCTTTCCGAAGCTCTCCATGCCCTCATCCGGCATCGTCATCGAGACCAAAAACGGCGCGGCCCGTGTCACCGCTAATGCCTCCCCGATGGCAAAATTCGCCGATTTCCTTTCCGGGCGCACGGGCCGGCCGGTGATCGACCAGACCGGCCTCGACGGGTATTACAGTTTCGCGCTCTACTTTACGCCGGAGGGCGCCGAGGCGGGCGACAGCGCCGAACCCGACATTTTCGCGGCGCTCGGACAACAGCTCGGGCTGAGACTGGAAGCGCGCAGAGCGCCGGTGGAACTGCTGGTAATTGACCATGCCGAGAAGATTCCCACGGAGAACTGACCGGCTGGCGTGGATGGCGCTGACTCTGGCTGCCTGCCTGGCTTGCGGCCAGACCGCGGAGAAGCCGCCGGTGTTTGAGGCAGCGTCCGTGAAGCCCACTGCCGGCGGGCGGCCGGACCCCATCGGCGGACCCGGCACCAACGATCCCGGCCGGATTCATTATCCCAACTTGAGTTTGCAGCGCCTGTTGGAGATTGCCTGCGAGGTGCAGCCGTTTCAACTGGCCGGGCCGGGGTGGCTGGATGCGGAGAAATTCGATATCGACGCGGTCGTCCCTGCGGGCGCCACCGAAGCACAGTTCCACGCCATGCTGCGCAACCTGCTGGCGGAGCGCTTCCAACTGAAGATGCATCGCGAGAGCAAGGAACTCTCCGGCTATGCCTTGGTGGTGGCGCGCGAGGGCCCCAAATTCCACGAATCGGCGGAAGCTCACGGCACGAAGGATGCGCCCGAAGAGGCGCCGCATGTGCAATTGGGCAAGGACGGCTTTTTTGTGCCGCCCAACCGGCCGGGGCTGTTTTTCCAACTGGCCGGCATGACCGGCGCCCGCGAAAACTTCCGCCAGTCCACCATGCAGGACCTGGCGCACTCCCTGCAGAGCCAACTGCAGCGCCCGGTGACCGATGCCACGGGCTTGGCGCGCCCATACGATTTCACCCTGACCTTCGCCACCGAAGGATTATACCTGGGCCGCGGGCGCATGCTGGTGAACCCGGCCACGCTGGAGAGCCCTCCCGATATTTTCAGCGCCTTGCGCTCGCAGCTTGGGTTGCGCCTGGAACCACGCAAAATCCCGGTGGAAATGCTGGTGATCGACCATGCCGAAAAGACGCCCACGGAAAACTAACCGGCTGAACTGGATGGTGGCAGCGCTGTTGGCCCCCAGCCTGGCCCAGGGCCAGACCTTCGAAGCGGCGTCCATCATGCCGGCGAACCCCAATCTGCCCGATGGCCACATTGTGGTGGGCATGCGCGCGCCCCTGGGAGGCCCCGGCACCGACGACCCCGGGCGCATCCGCTACCCCATCATCAGCCTGCGGTTCCTCATCGGCACAGCTTACAATTTGAAGCCCACCGAGAAACTGACCGGCCCCGACTGGCTGGATTCGGACTTCTTCCAGATCGAGGCCACCATGCCGCCGGCCACAACCATGGAGCAATTTCGCACCATGCTGCAGAACCTGCTGGCCGATCGCTTCCAACTGAAGGTGCATCGCGAAAGCAAGCAGACGGCCATTTACGCACTGGTGGTAGCCAAAAATGGGCCGAAGCTGAAGGAATCGAAGGAGCAGCAGGACGTTCCGCTGCCGGAAGACGCCTTCGCGCACCGGCCGCAGGGGCCGCCCAATCTGGGCCCCGATGGCTTCCCCGCGCATCCAAACGTGCCCGCCATAGGCGCGGGAATCTTCACTACCGTCGGCACCAAGGGCATCCGGCTGACCGCCCGGCAGCAAACCATGCAAGACCTGGCGCACACCCTGAATGCCTTCGCCCGCCGCCCGGTGGTGGACCAGACCGGCCTGACAGTGAAATACGATTTCGTGCTGACCTTCTTCCGGCCGGGCGCGACCACCCCCGATGGCGAGGCCCTGCCGGAGATCTTCAGCGCCATCCAATCGCAGCTCGGGCTGCGGCTGGAAACCCAGAAAGGCACGGCCGAGACGCTGGCGGTGGACCACGTGGAAAAGACGCCCACCGCCAACTGACTTCCATGAGCCAAATGCGCAAAGACGCCCATCGCAACCTGAGCCGCCGCGAGCGGCAGATTATGGACATCCTCTATCAGCGCGGGCGCGCCAGCGCTTCGGAGATTCTGGCGGCGCTGCCCGATCCGCCCAGCTATTCGGCGGTGCGCGCCAAGCTGCGGGTGCTGGAGGAAAAGGGCCATGTGCGGCACCAGGCGGAGGCCCTGCACTACGTCTATCTGCCCACCACGGCCCGCGATACGGCGCGGCGCTCGGCGCTGCGGCACATGCTGGCCACGTTCTTCGATGGGTCGGTGGAGCAAACCGTGGCCGCGCTGCTGGATCGCTCGGTCGCGGATCTTTCGGAACAGGATTTGGACCGCATCGGGCGGCTGATTGACGACGCCCGGCGGGAGGCTCAACAGAAAGGGGAATAACGTGACAGAAATCATTTGGAAGGCAACCATTCTTCTGGTGCTGGCGGGAGCGGGCTACGCGGCTTTGAGGCGCACCTCGGCGGCGCTGCGGCATTTCCTGTGGACCGGCGCTTTCGCAGCCATCCTGTTGTTGCCGGTGGCGCTGCGGACCGTGCCCAAGTGGCGGCCGGAGCCGGTAGCGGCGGTCGGCAGCGTGGAATCGGCCACCGTGGTGACGGTACACGGCAGTGCGCCGGCGAAGACGCGCATCGCGTGGCCCATCCTGCTCTGGGCGCTGGGATGCGCCGCGGTGACCGCGCGGCTGCTGGTCGGAGCGGTACGCACCTCCTGGATGGTGCGGCATGCCTCGGAAGCCCGAGCGGCGGGGCAAACGGCGGCGGATTTGCGGCGGACCTTAGGCACTTCGCGGCAGGTGCGCATGCTGGAGAGCGCCTCCGCGCCTATGCCACTGACCTGGGGATTGCTGCGGCCGGTGGTGCTGCTGCCCCAAGGCAGCGCCGATTGGCCTGAAGGGCGCCTGCATGCCGTGCTGCTGCATGAGCTGATCCACGTGCGCCGGTGGGACCTGCTGGCCCAAGCCGTGGCGCAGGTGGCCTGCTGCCTGTACTGGTTTCATCCGTTGGCCTGGCTGGGCCTGCGATTGCAGCGCCGCGAACGCGAGCGCGCCTGCGATGACGCGGTGCTGCTGAGCGGCGTGGCGGCGCACGATTACGCCGGCCACCTGGTGGACTTGGTGCGCGGCATGACCGCCCGGCGGAGCGGCCGCTGGGCCGATGCGCCCGCCATGGCGGAAGCCGCCGGACTGGAACTGCGGGTCCGCGACCTGCTGGCGCGCAATCGCAACCGGCGCCCGTTGAGCCGGTCGGGTGCGGTGGCCGCCGTGTTGGCCATCGCGGCCGTGTTTGTGCCGCTGGCCGCCTTTACGGCGCTCGCGCAGGTCCCCATGGCCGGGCTGAGCGGCACGGTGGAAGACCCCAGCGGCGCGGTGATTCCGAATGCCCGCGTTTCGGCCAAAAATCTGGATGGTTCAAACGAGGAGACCACCACAGCCGACGCCGCCGGGGTGTACCAATTCGCCTCCATTCCGGCCGGCCAGTACACCCTGGAATTCACCGCCCCAGGATTCGCCAGGTACACACTGAAGGCTACGCTGGTGACCGGCTCACCCGCCCGCGTGGACGCCCACCTGGCGATCGGGCAGGTTTCGCAAGTGGTGACGGTAAAGGGCCAGGGACCACAGCCAGCGGTGGCGCCGGCCGGGACGCCGGAGCGCATCCGCGTGGGTGGCAATGTGCAGGTGGCGCAGTTGGTGCGACAGGCCCGTCCCGAGTATCCGGCCGACCTGCAAGCCGCCGGCGTGCAGGGGGTGGTGCGGCTGCGGGCGATCATCTCGAAGGACGGCACGGTGCTGCATGCCCAGGTGATCAACACGGTGGACCCGCGCCTGGCGCAGTTGGCGCTGGATGCGGTGAACCAGTGGGTCTACCAGCCCACGCTGCTGAACGGTCAGCCCGTGGAAGTGATCACCACCATCGATATCGACTTCACGCTGTAGGAGAAAGAAGCACAATGGGCCGCGGGCCCGGTAGCAAAGCTTGCGCGGAGTTCATCGTCGGCGATCTTCGTGGCCAGCTCTAGGAATCCCCGCCTAGCGAGCGGCGAGAGAGGCACTCCAGTAGGCGGATTCAGAAACGCTGCGAGAATGGGTTTTCGATCCTCACACCGGCGATGCCTTGGCCCGAATTCAGGTCTTCGGTGAGGAGTCGCGCGGCGCCAGCCTTGCGTGCTGCCGCAACGATCAGAGCGTCCTAGAAGCTGATGCCAGCCTCATCCTCGATCCGAAACGCCGCGGAAATCTGGGCCGCGGTGGTATCCACACACCATACGAAATAGGTGTCCACAACCGCGCGTGCCGACGGCTTCGACAGCGGTGAGGCAATCTTTCTGGTCACATTCACATAGAACTCCTGTAGCACCTGTGGGCTGACGGCCCCCGGAGCGCTCGTTCCACAGCTGCCGCAGGATACCGTTCGCGGTGTCGCGTTTTCCTCGCGCATCCACATCGTGGGCGTAGATCAGTACGTTTGTGTCGATAAACGTTTTAGCGTTCATGCAGCTCATCCCGGCTAGCCGAAATCAGCCCACCCAGATGAAAACCCTGGTCGAGCAGGGCCAATGCCGAGCGCTCAGCGCGCTCATATGCCTCTTCGCCAGCGACCAGGGCTTCCAACTGTTCGGCAAGCAGGCGACTGATTGAGGTCGAACGCCGGGCCGCAAGGATCTTAGCTTTGCGGACCGTCTCCGGACTGATACTGATCGTGACGTTTTGCTTTTCGTGAGCCATGTCCCTAATGTTGCACGTCTCTTACGTGCTGACACACTGTTTACGTGCCAGGCTGCCACTTGGGGCGATGCAACCTTGGGCCGATGCAACCGCGGAGAGCGCCGTGGCAACGCGTGTGCGACGGCAGTCACAGCTGGCGACGCTCGCGCGGCATGGAGTTGGTCGGCTGCCACCTTGCAAGTAATCGGTGCACCCAAACAGTCTTCCAGTGCACCGAGTCTACGCAATTCCGGTGCACCGAGTCTCGGGGCACATTTAGGAACGCCAGTTCCCGAACAGACGAGCGTATTTCGCAGCCATCCGCAAAGATATCTTGGCATACGGCGACGTTTATGGCGGTAGGAGAATGAAGAGGAGGTGCTCCCAGCAGCCTTACTGCGCGCCGAGGGCCGGTCTTGCCGCTTCGAACCCCGGTTCTAACAATGGCAACGTCAACGTGATCTTCTGGTACGGAACCTTCGGGATGATCGATCCCCATGCCCCGTGGGTGAGTTGAACGAAGCCGTACCTCTTCATGGTCTTCAGCGTCCGGGAGAGATTGGACTTCGTTCG
>DATJRE010000333.1:0-33826 GCA_035505095.1 Bryobacteraceae bacterium
CGAACCGGTGGATCAACTGATCTATGTTTCGGGGGCGATTGAGACTCGCTCGGGGCAGCCGTCATCGTATGCCGCACCGCAGGCGATCCGGCTGCAAGTGGCGGCCAGCCCGGCGCACGCGGACGCGGGCCACTATTGAAAGTCGATGCTTTCGACTTTCAGGACGTCGCCGTTGAGCGTGCCTGAGACTTTGGCCTTGAGATCCTTTTCTTTGGTGAGCTTCTTCAACTGCGCCAGCGCGCGCGCATTGCCGGATTCATCGAATTTCAGAAACTTGCCATCCGCGGTGACGAGGGCGTAGCCGCTCTTGGAGCACATGAGGGCGCACTCGCGCGTGTGACTGGCGAGATCCTTGCCGCGGCACATGACGTCCACGACGGTTCCGGTGAAGGATTCGGCCGCGGCGAGCGGCACGAGCATCATGAGGGCCAGTAGAGAGCGTTTCATCAGCATCTATTATGCCCCAGATTCCAGCCGGGGATTGCGCATATTCGATCCGGTTCAAAACGTACGTATCGGGTGGCGATTCCAGGTTTCACTCCGTTTCGCCTGCCGTCGGGAGATCCCCCTAATGCGGGCGGTGGCGGCCCGCGCCGGACAGTCGCGACAAGAAGGTGCGTCATTGAAAATTTGCGTGATCTCGGCGACAACTCGGTATATACTGTCGTCAAACAGACTTTAGGGGGCGGATCGGTGACGCCGGTAGGCAACGGATCAAGTCTCGAACCATTTGGCTTAACAGGGTCGCCATGCTTGCGACATGCAAATTGTATGGTGGATTGGTGTGTCTGCGCGTCGGTCGTCGCATGCCCAGGCGGTAAACACCGGGGTTACGCGGACGCGTCCGCCAAGCCTGCCGGATTTGGTTACTGTCGTGAATTCAGAGGGAATTTATGCGAATGATTGCTGGACACAAATGGGAGGCGTTGGTCTGCGCTGCGTTGTTTCTGGTTCCAATTTCCAGCTCAGCCCAACAGGTAACCGCGGCCATAACCGGTAAAGTCACAGATCCTACCGGTGCCGTTGTCGTAAACGCCAAAATCGTCGCGACCGATAAGGACCGCGGCACAGAATGGCCAACCACCACGAACGTAGACGGCATCTACAACTTGCCTCGACTGCCGGTGGGCACATATAACCTGCGTGTGGAACAACCGGGCTTCCAGACCGCCACGATTTCTAATATTCTGCTCGAGTTGAACCAGGTGGCCCGGCTGGACGTTAAACTCCAGGTCGGGAACGTGCAGCAAACGGTCGAAGTGACGTCGTCCGCGCCGTTGCTCCAGACACAGTCCACTCAGCTCGGCCAGGTGATCGATTCGGCAACCAACGTGGATCTTCCGCTGGCAACTCGCAACTACGTCCAGTTGACCCTGCTTGCTCCCGGCAGTATCCATCCCAATCCGGCTGGCTTTAAGAGCGGGTTGACCACCGATTCCAGTTCGCGTCCCAACGTAAATGGAAACCGCGAGCAGGCCAACAACTTCATGCTGGATGGTTTGGACAACAATCAGATCTCCGATAACCTGGTCGGCTACGCGCCCGCCGTGGATGCCATTCAGGAGTTCAACGAGATCACTCTTACCGCCCCCGCCGAGTTCGGCAACTACATGGGCGGCATCATCAGCACGACTACCAAGTCAGGCACGAACCAGTTCCATGGAAGCGCGTACGAGTTTTTCCGCAACAACAAGCTGAACGCCAACTCCTGGACCAGCGATTTCGAAGGCCTGCCCAAGGCGGCGGTACGCTGGAATAATTTCGGGGGGACGGCGGGCGGCCCGATCAAGAAGGATAAGCTCTTCTTCTTCGTTGACTATCAGGGATCGCGCGACGATACCCCCACCAGCATCAGCACCACCACAGTATTCACAGCCGCGGAACGCACCGGCGATTTCTCCGCGCTGCTGGCGCAGGCCAAGCCGGTGCAGCTCTATAATCCCTTCTCGCTTTCGAGCGGCGTGCGCGCTCCTTTCCCGAACAACCAGATTCCCACATCGTTATTCAGCCCGGCGGCGCAGAAGATCGTCACTTCCCAGTATTATCCCGAGCCCACCAACGGCAATCTTCTGAACAATCTCACCTACGCGGTGAACACCTATATCAACGGCGATCAAGGCGATATCAAGGTGGACTACAACATGTCCGATAAGGACCGCCTTTTCGCGCGCTATTCCGAGAGCAGCTATACCAACCCAACCGTCAGGTCGGATGCAGTGCTCTACAATAGCTTTGCCGATTACCCCACTCACACCGGAGTGACGGACTGGACGCGGACAATCAGCCCATCTCTGGTGAATGAAGCTCGCTTCGGCGTGAATTACGTCTTCCTGAACAACGGGGCCGCTTCCAACACGCTCACCAATTTCGCGCAGAGCGTCGGCATTCAAGGCGTGCCCACCACTTTCCTGCCCTCCATGAGTATGTCGGGCGGAAACGTGTCGAGTTTCGGAACCAGCGATGTGTATCAACTTTTTGCCACCGCGGTAATCCACTACGAAGACACCCTCATTTACACCAAGGGCAACCACACGATGCATTTTGGTTTCCAGGGATACCGTTACCGGATGGATGTGTTCTACTCCGGGAATAACGGTGTTGCCGGGACGATTCTGTTCAACGGGTATTACACTACCAAGGTGCCGGCAACCGGCGCCAGCAGCACCAACGGCGGCATCGCCGAAGCGGACTTTCTGCTGGGCCTTCCGGACGAAATTCAGGGAGGCGTCAACGGCGGCACCTGGGGCCAGCGCTCCAATTCTCTGGCGGCTTTCTATCAGGACGACTGGCGCGTGACTCCCACCCTCACGTTAAATCTGGGCCTGCGCTGGGAACTGCATACGCCGTGGGGGGAAGTGGACAACCGCATGGCCAACTTCAATCTCGTGACCGGCCAGGAGTACACGGCTGGACAATCTTGCCCGTACAACAATTGCAATGCCTTGTACAACCAATATAACGGCATTACCAATTTCCAGCCGCGCGTCGGGTTTGCATGGACCCCAGGCCACGGCAAGACCGTCATCCGCGGCGGCTACACGCTTTCCAACTACCTGGAGGGCACCGGCACGAACCTGCGCCTGACCATCAATCCTCCCTATGCGGTGGAGCATGACGATCAGTACTCCGCAACGGGCAACTACCCGGACCTTCCCGGCTCGACGCTCGATCAGGGCTTTCTACCCTTCCTGAGTAATGCGGGCGATCAGTTCCATAGTGTGACCCTCCGCGTCTGGGACCCCAACGTCCGTCCGGCGGTGGCGAATCAGTGGAACTTCGCGATTCAGCGGCAGCTTTTGCCCTCCATGACTCTCACGACCGCGTATGTGGGACAGCGCAGCACCCATCTGATGGTTCCTATGCCTTATTTTCAGAAGGTACTGAATTCCAACGGCACCGTGTCGCCCACCCAATACCTGGCCGGGAATCCCGCGCTGCTGGCGGACATCGGGCAAATTTCAGGCACCGCGTCGATCGGCAGTCAGGATTACGATGCCCTGCAAGTCACCTTACAGAAGCGCTTCAGCTCCGGCGTGCAATTTGCGGCTAATTACACCTATTCCAAGTGCATGACCAATTCCATTGGTTACTACGGACAGGGCGGCCAGACCGCCGATGCGTCCGCTTATTACGAGAACATTTACGACGCCAAAGCGGAATGGGGCCTTTGCGAGTATGACGCCGCGCAAAACTTCGTGGGCAACGCGGTCTACGTCCTACCGGTGGGCCGCGGCCAGAAATTCGGCAATGGGATGAGCAAGGCCGTGGACGCCGTAGTGGGCGGCTGGCAAGCCGACGGTATTCTGAGCCTCCACACCGGATTCCCCATAGTGATTGATGCCACCGACGTTTCGGGCACCGGTTCCCGCGGCGCCCGAGCGAACTGCATCGCACCGGCGGATGTATATGGAGAGCAGGACGCCCCACAGGGTGGTTACCAATGGTTTAACCCTGCCTCCTATGCGCAGCCGGCCACTGGCACTTTCGGCAATTGCGGGGTCGGTACGCTCCGCGGACCCGGCCTGCGGACGCTCGATTTCAACGTGGCGAAGCACTTCTCGATCACCGAACACCAACGTCTGGAGTTCCGGGCCGAGTTCATCAATTTGACCAACACGCCGATCCTGAACGCTCCCAGCCGGAGCATCGGGACGACGCTCGGATTGCTGCAAGGCTCGCAGGGATCGCGAAACGTTCAACTGGCGCTGAAGTATATGTTCTGAACGGGGCGCGCCCCCGTGCGGCCTGGCTGCTAACATTGGATGGCTAACTTTGGATGACAACGATAGTAGGTACCATAGCTTGAGTTAGTAAACGCCAGTAAGCCAAAGGAATACGGCGGCGGCGCTATCAACTTACATCTTGCAGCGGTCCAGGGAAATCGGCTTTAATGCCGGTGGAGGCCTTTGTATGTTGCAGCGGATGCGCGTCTTCTGGCGGGAGGAAACGGGGCAGGACATTGTGGAGTATTCGCTCCTCATCACGTTCATTGCCATTGCTACCATGTGGATCGTCGCGGGCGGGAGGCCGGCCGTGAATCAGATCTGGACTGGAGCGAACCAGACCATCACGAACGCGCAGACGTTTGCGGCGGGGAGTTAAGAGCGTAGTTCAGAGGACGTCGGCAAAGCCGCGCTTCATATGGCGGAAAAACAGGCCGCCGGCAATAAACACGGCGGCGCCAAAGGCCCCCACCACCGCCAGATCGCGGAAATCCGGTAACCGGGAACTTAACAGCAGGACGCGGTAAGCGCGCACCAGGTAATAGAGCGGATTGGCGGTCAGGAGTCCCCTGGCGCCCTTCGGAAACTGGCTGGCGGCCAGGAAAATGGGCGTAAGCCAGAACCAGAAGGTGAGCACCACCGCCAGAATCTGGGCGGTGTCGCGCAGAAACACCTGCAGGCTGGCGACAATCCAACCCAAGCCCACGGCCAGCAAGCCCAGCACGAAAATGTACACCGGCAGCAGGATCAGAAAGATGCTGATCTGATTTTGATAGACGGCCATGACCCCGATCATGAGGGTGAGGGCGAGCAGGTGGCTGGCGAGCGAGGAAAGGAACACGGCGACCGGGATGATTTCAGCGGGAAAGACAGTCTTGGTAATGAGGTTGGCCTGCTCCAGAAGGCTGGAGGCGGAACGGGTGAGGGTTTCGTTGAAGAGCATCCAGGGGAGCATGCCGGCAAAGAGGAAGAGCGGATAGTTGTTGGTGACCTCACCGGGGGGTACGGACTGCTTGAGACAGATGCTGAAGATGAAGACCCAGCTTGCCAGCAGGACGAGGGGATGAACGAGGCCCCAGATCCAACCCATGGCGGAGCCGACGAAGCGCTGCTCGAAATCACGGCGGACGAGTTGAAAGAGCAGGCTGCGGCGCTGGACCAAATTACGCAGAAAAAAAGTTCCAGGTATTTTTGCGGCCACGCTGCAAACATAGTAGCTTATTTATCAATCACTTGCAATCTGCATTTTATTGTTGACAAGAGCCCCGTTCGCTGTTACAGTTTCAGTTTCGCCAATTTGAAGTTTGTTCTAAAAAGCCCCACCGGCCCCGAGGCGCGTTGCCGCCCCGATTTCAAGAGGGCCGGCCGGAGAAGACTGTGAAGCAAGAATATTTCGTAGTAGTGCTGGCGCACTCTCTACGCGGCAGATTGCGCCGGATTCACGTCCCCCACCAGGCCGTGTACGCCATCCTGTGCCTTGCGCTTCTGGGCTGTTTTTCGGTAGTGGGGTTCGTGGCCAGCTATGCGCGCATGGCGTGGAAAGTGGCCAATTACAATGCGTTGCGGCGGGATGCGGATAGCCTGCGGGCACGCTACCAGTACCTGCAGACGGTGGTCAACCAGCGCAACGAACAGTTGGCCAGCCTGCAGCTTTTCGCCAAGGAAGTGAGCGTGGCATTCGACATCAAGCAAAAGCTGGACGGTCCGACGGATATTTCCGAAGGCAAACTGGTGCCGACTTTCGACGAGAGCATGGAGGACTACAACTACCTGCGCAACGTCAACGCACTCTCGCTGCCCAGCCGCCGCTCATCGCGCTATTCCCTGCCGGCCAACGCCACACCGGACATCTGGCCAGTGGACGGGCTGATTATCGGCGGGTTCGGGATGCGCATGGATCCCTTTTCCGGGGAAGGCGCCTTCCACAAAGGTGTGGACATTCGCGCCATCACGGGCACGCCGGTTCGCTCTACCGCGGATGGGATTGTGATCCACGCCGGGTGGGACATGAGCGGATACGGGCGGCTGGTAGTGGTGGACCACGGTGGCGGTATCCAGACCTGGTACGCGCATCTGTCGCGCATCAACGTGTCGGTAGGACAAGAAATGCACCGTGGCGACGTGCTGGGACTGGTGGGCAGCACCGGTCGTGTGACGGCCCCGCACCTGCACTACGAGGTACACGTGGACGGGGTGGTGCGGAATCCTTATTTTTATTTGAGCAAGGCGACCATCTACCACGTGCAGCCGCGATTGCAATTCTAGGCTTTCCGGGTTAGCGCTTGCTCACCGGTCAAGTTTTCGATTCCGGATCCTGGGGCTGGCCGGGGGCTTTGCGGCGCGAATGGCGCGTCATGAAGTTCATGAGATCCTCTTCGGTGATGCGCCAGGTAGAGCCGACCCGCAGACCGCGGAGCAATCCCGCGGAGAGCCAGTGGTACACAGTTTGACGCTCGACTTTGACCTTTCGGGCTACCTCCTCGGGCGTATACAAACTAGGCAGCGCCATGACTCCGGCTCTTCCAATGGTATTGGATGCACCCCCACTCTGGACGGTTTCGGCGTGCGAATCGGGCCAATCGGGCAGGAGTGCGGCCGGGCGCCCCGCAGCGCGCCTTGAGATTGCAGCGGATTCAGCCGATAATGGGTGAACTTCCGCGTGGAAACGAAATCAGTTACGGGCATGGACGCGCCCGGAAATGGCCCGCCGTGGGTGCTGCCGGAAGCTCTGGAGCACCTGGCGCGAACCGGCGCCACCGATCTGGTGGCCGAGCTTTTGGACGATTTTCGCACAGATGTGGCGGCGCGGCTGGAAAGGCTGCGCGGGGCGCTGGCCACGGGCGATGCGGCCACGATGAAGATGGAGGTGCACTCCATCAAAGGCAGCGCCGCGCAAATGGGCGCGGAGGACCTGGCGGGGGCGTGCCGGAAAATGGAAGAGGACGCGGGCGCCGATGGTTGGAACATGGCGGGGGCGCACGTGGACACAATTCAGGGCGAGTTCGACAAGGTTTCCGCAGCCATCGGGCGCCACCCGCTCTGCCGGAAGGGAAGGCCGTTGGGCGACGGTTCGTGAGAGCTGGTGCGGCCGAGAGGACTTGAACCTCCACCCACTCGCGTGGACCAGATCCTAAGTCTGGCGCGTCTGCCAGTTTCGCCACGACCGCACGTCGCTCCCCGAATTATACCAGCCCGAGGAACCGAGGGTCGTATCCGGGGAAGACGCCCTTAAGCGAGGGGTTGCCCAGGTGGCGGGCTACCAACTCGCCCAGGACATCGCGGAAGTCGCTGGTGAGGGCCAGGTCGCGGCCTTCGTAGAGTTGTTCGGACTCCAGGCCGGGCCAGCGGCCGTAAACTTTGCCGCCCCGGATGCCGCCGCCCATGACGAACATCGAGTTGGCGTGGCCGTGGTCGGTGCCGCGGTTGCCGTTTTCGTGGGCAGTGCGGCCGAATTCCGACATGGTCACCAGGGCGACATCGGCCATGCGGTCGCCCATATCGCGCCAGAAGGCGCTGAGGGCCTGGCCGTATTCGCGCAGCAGCACGGCAAGCTGGCCCTCGGAGGCGCGCTGGCCGAGTTCGTTGACGTGGTGGTCCCAGCCGCCGATATCGGCGAAGGCCATCTCCATGCCAACGTCGGCTTTGATGAGCTGGGCAATCTCCCGGAGGCTGTCGCCGAAGCGGCCCCGCGGATAGTCGGCGCCATCAGCCGGGGTGTAGGGCTGCTTCTGGATGGATTGCAGAATGGCCACGGCCTCAAAGGTTTCTTTGCCGGCGGCGCGCAGGAGCGGGTCCTTCGATTCCATGTACATCTGCTGGAACTCTTTGGCGGCTTGGGCGTCGCGGACCTGGAAGCCGGCGATGTTCTGCAAAGCGACGGCGGGATTGGGTCCCGCCATGGAGCGCGAGAGCGTGGCACCGAGGGAGACGGCGCGCACCGGCGAGACCGGCGTGGAAGGCTGCGGTTTGGGCAGAGCGCGGTTCATCCAGCCATCATGGGTGGCCTTGACGCCGGGGGTGCCCGATTCCATGTAGTCCTGGGCATCGAAATGCGAACGGGTGGGATCGGGCGACCCGACGGCGTCCACGATGGCCAAGTGCTGCTGGTCGAACAGAGGCTTGAGGGGCGCCAGCGAGGGGTGGAGGCCGAAGAAACCATCCAGGTCGATGGCGGCGTCCTGCCGATTGGCGCTGGAGGGAGGCGGTACGGCAATGGTGGGCCGCAGGCGGTAGTAAGCCTTTTCGCCGTGCGGCACCACGACATTCAGACCATCGGCGGCGCCGCGCTGAAAGATGGCCACGAGGATTTTTTTGCGCGGCGAAGGAGCACCGGCAGCGTACAATGCGCGCTGCAACCACAGAGGCGCGCTGCCCACTCCCACCATTGCCAAGGCCGAATTTCGAAGAAAAATACGCCGTGTGCTCATAAGTGCTCCTTAGTGATCATTTCGAAGAACCGGGGTGCCCGAAGTGCGAGAAACGGCCGCGGAGAGGCTGCGCCGCAGTCCGCGCTGAGACCGAGAGGGATTTCCAGGCGCGCGCCGCGAGAGGACCCGCCAGGTGGCACGGCGCGAAAGGGGCCGCGAGTTCGCGGGCCTGAAGGGCACCGGCAGGGGCCCTCCGAACGGACGCTTACACGTCACGGATTGGTTTGAAGTGTCCATTAATGTTTCTGGAATTCCGGCGATCCCAGGGTGATGCCCGCCAGATCTCCGGGTTTGGCCGCGAGCGCGGTATCCACTTTTACGCCGGGCACTTTGTTGTTGGCAAGCTGCAAGGCAAAGTTCATGCGCGCCAGAAGGCCCGCGGTGTTGACCCATTCCTCACTGGAGTTGGAATAGCCGGTCGGTTCCTGCTTGCGGTAGAGAGGCTCGCCGAGCTGGGCCACCTGATTGACAAGGGGGAAGGCGAAATCTACGTTACCATCCACCGCGCGCACGGCGCTGGCGACCATTTCGAGCGGCGATTTCATCTTCGACCGGTAGGCCCCGGCGGACCAGAATTCCCTGGAGGCCAGCATGGTTCCGAGGACTTCGCGGATATCGCCGTCGCTCTTGAGGAACGTCTGGGCCATGCGGTCCACCAGCGTGGGGGGCGGATCGTCGGCCACGAAACGCTCGGCCAGCAGGCGGGAGATGAAGTGCGCGGTGGCGGGATGGTGCGCCAGAATATCCAGCACCTTTTCGCCATCGCTTTCGCCGCCGCCGGCGGGAATGGTGACGCCCAGCACGACCTTGGCGCCGTTATCGTGCAGCCGCGGATTGAAAACGAATTGGCCCCCGCGCTGCGGCTGGTTGATGGTCCAACCGGTGAAGCAGCGGGCCACTTCGGTGACGTCCTTCTGCGTGTAGCCGCTATCCACGCCCAGGGTGTGCAGCTCCACCAGCTCGCGGCCGTAGTTTTCGTTGAGGCCGCGGCGGGCCTGCTTGGCATTGGGATTGCGCGGGCGCGGCGCATGGGGGCCGACGGACTGCCAGTTATCCAGATAGAATAACATGGCGGGACTTTTGGCGGTAGCTTCAAGTAAGTCGCGGAACTTACCCAACACGTGCGGCCGGATGGTATCGCGCTCATACTCGGTTACCAGGTAACGATCGGCGCCTTTGTCCAGGTAAATGTTGAAATGGTTGTACCAGAAATCGGTGAGCACTTCTTCGAGCTGGCGGTTGCTGTAGACCGCGCGCAGGATCTTGGCCTCCGAGAGATCGCGGGCTACCACCTGAGCGGGGCCGTTGGTCAGCTCGATGCGGCGGCGCAGATCCGGGGAAGCGAAGGGGAACATGCTCTGGCGCATCTGGCCCGGCATGTCGGCGATAGCTTCATCCTGGGTTTTCCTGGGAAGGGTTTCAAAGAAGGCCACGCGCTGCTGGGGAGTGCCGCGGCGCAGGGTGCGGATCTGATCTACATTGAGGATCTCGGCCAGGGGCTGGCGTTGCGGCACGGCGGCGTTGGCGGACCCGGCGTTGGCGGCATCCACACCCTGTTTGGCTTCCGCCCTGGCGACCAGTTTGCGGATCATGGCCTGGCGTTCCGGGTCGCTGGGGAAGGGCAATTGCCCGGCTACCATCTGGCGGACAATCTGCGGGGCGGGATAATTGCGTACTAACTGGTCGCTGGCCATGTTGAGGCTGTCGAGATACTTCAGTTTGTCCGCGAGGACGGGATTTTCGGGAATCCGGGCGGGGTGCAGTTGCAAGTCGATCCATTTCTTCAAGCCCATGGCACGGACCGCGGCGACATCGCCGGGGCGCGCGCCGAAGGTGAGGCGGTTGAGCGCCTGCAGGATTCGCTGATCGCGCGGGATCTGCTGGAGGAACAGCCGGGTCTCATCGGCCTGCTTCCTGGCGGCCTTCGCGGCCAATGCCGCGACCCCGGTGGCGCCTATCAAACCGCACACCGCCGCTAGCGTAAGAAAACGTTTGCTCATTCTGAGCCTCTGTTCATATTAAACTCGACTCATGGGTAAGGAGTTGCGGCGGCGGGGCAGTAAATGTGTGTAAAGGGGAGCCGCGATTGGGCCGTGGTTGCGGCGGGTGGGCGTCGCGAAGGGGCCGAGCGCCGGTCGCGGTAAGGCAGCGCGCCGCAGGCCGGGATGCTGCAAGGCGAAGGGGTACCGCTTGTTCACGCCCGCATCTCAGGCCGCAAGATCTCGCGATCGGCGGGACAATGGGCTGAGCATCGGATGTGCTATGCGACATTTTCGAATGTTTGGCCTTCTCTTGTGGCTGGCTGCGCCGGCGATCGGGCAGATCGCCAGCAGCAACGGCACCATCCAATCGACGGGCACCGCCATCGTGTCGGCTACGCCGGACCAGGCCCAGTTTACGGTTTCGGTGGTGACCGACGGGACCACCGCGCAGCAGGCGGGCACACAGAACGCCACCCAGACTGCCGCGCTAATCGCTGCTTTGCAGGCGGCCCTGGGATCGAATGGCAACGTGCAAACCATCGGATACTCGATTTCGCCCCGCTATAAGGCGCTTCGGCGATCATTGGTTACATGGCCACTAACACCGTGCAGGTGACCACTTACAACCTCTCGAACGTCGGGAGCCTCATCGACACCGCCAACCAGGCGGGCGGCAGCAGCGTGAGCGGCATCAGTTTCGGTTTGCAGAATCCCGACCCATACGTGCAGCAGGCTTTGGGGGTGGCGGCCAAACAGGCGCTGGCGCATGCGGGGGCTATCGCCGGAGGGTTGGGCGCCAAGGCCGGAGCGGTGGTTTCCGCCGAGGAGGGCACGACCTATACGCCGGTGGTGGCCAGCACCAGCCCGGTGGCGGTGAGCACGCCAGTGGTGGCGGGCACGGTGCGGGTGACGCCAGCGTCACGGTGACGGTGCGTTTGACACAATAACGGTAGGAGGAAAAGATGGCGCAGGAAATCGCAACGTTGGGCGGCGGGTGCTTCTGGTGCCTGGAAGCGGTGTACCAGGAGATGCAGGGGGTGACGCGAGTGGAATCCGGCTACATGGGCGGCCACCTGGACAATCCCAGTTACGAAGATGTGTGCACCGGCCGGACCGGCCACATAGAAGTGGCCCAGGTGACTTTCGATCCGGAGATCGCCTCATACCGCGATATCCTGGAGGTCTTTTTCGCCACCCACGACCCGACCTCCCGAGACCGCCAGGGGAACGACTCGGGAACGCAATACCGCTCGGCGATCTTCTATCACGGCGAGAGCCAGAAGGCGGTGGCCCAGGAATTGATCCGAAAGCTGGAGGCGGAGGGCGTCTACTCGAAGCCGATCGTCACCGAAGTGCGGCCGGCGACCACCTTCTACCGCGCCGAAGACTACCACCAGAATTATTTCCGCACCCATTCGGAGCAACCTTACTGCGCATTCGTGGTGGCGCCCAAGGTGCAAAAATTCCGCCAGAAATTCGCGGGCCGGATGCGCATGTGACGTTCTTTATCGGGTTCGCGGACCGTGGTTCCGTTGGTATTCCCTTCTCGCCTCGGCCACGGCGTCGCGCATGACTATCCAGTTCCGAATGTAGCCTCTGGTCGGCAGGCTCTTCAGGCGTGGCTTGAGCGTCTCGTAGTTCTCCTCAACGTAGGAGTCGAGTAAGGAACAGCTCTTTTCTGGCAACTTGCTGCCGCGGTTGAACCTTGTCGGATGGGCCCTGGCGCATTGCCCCGCTGGGCAAGCGACTATAGTTGGTAGTTGCCCTTCAGCCGATGTATCGTGTAAAAATATGGCGATCTCTGGCGTGAAGCTGGTGGACAGGCGCAGTATTCTCAGGAACTGTGGACTGGTGCTAACCGGCGCGCTGGCCTCGACGGAACCTGCGGAAGCGCAACACCCGGCTGCGAATTCAGTCGATTGCAACTGTACGCGCGCCGCCGACGGGACGCCCCTCGACACCGGATCGAGCGAATTGCGTCCGGTGATTGAACGTTATGACGTGGAGCTGCGTGATTATCAGCGGATTTACGCGCTCCCGGGGTCCCCGGCACGGCAGGCAGCGATGGAGAAGTTCTACGCCGGACAGTTGCGGTTGCTCGACGGGGTCCGCTTCGATGCGATCAGCCAGGCGGGAAAGGTGGATTATCTGCTTCTGCGCAGCCGTCTGCTCAGCCAGCAGAAGCAGTTGGCGCTGGAAGCCGGGCGCGACTCGGAAATCGTGCCTCTCATCCCGTTCCAAGAGACCATCATCGGCTTGGAGGAAGCCCGGCGGCGCATGGAAACCGTGGACGGGCAAGCGTCCGCCCTTGCGATGGAGAAGTTGCTCAAGGATATCGCCGTGGCCAAGGACTCGATGAGCGGCGTCAAAGGGAATCCGTCTACCCTGAACCGCGCCGCGCAACGCCTGGTTCAGTTACGCGCCACCATGCGCGGCTGGTATAACTTCTACGCCCTGTACGATCCGAAGTTTGTCTGGTGGGTGGAAACCGGGTACAAGAAAGCCGACGAGGCCCTGGAGGCCCACGCCCAGTTTCTGCATACCGCGTCGGGCGTGGGAGGTCCGCTGCCGACCGTCGAGGGATTGGGCGGTCGCGGCGGTGGAGGGCGTGGAGGCGGAGGGGGACGCGGGGGCGGCCGGGATGGTAACGAGAGCGGCAGCGGGCGGCGTTCCAGTGGGCCGCTCGGCAGCGAGGAAGAACTCTCCGGAGTTGGTCCCGCGGGCCGCGACGCGCTGCTGGAAGCCTTGCGCGAGGCGATGATTGCTTACTCCCCGGAACAGCTCATCACCTTGGCGAACCAGGAATTTGCCTGGTGCGACAAAGAGATGCTGCGCGCTTCCCACGAAATGGGGTTCGGCGACGATTGGAAAAAAGCCCTCGAAGCGGTGAAGAACAAATACGTCGAGCCGGGGCAGATGATCTACCTGGTGCGGGATCTCTCCCGTGAGGCGATTGCGTTCGTCGAAAAGCACGAACTGGTCACCATTCCCGATCTGGTCAAGGAGGACTACTGGGAAGAGGCCATGACGCCGCAAATGCAACTGGTGAACCCGTTTTTCACCGGCGGCGCGACCATCCAGGTTTCCTCCCCGGCGAGCAGCCAAACCATTGAAGAGCGGATGGAAGCCCTGCGCGGCAACAACATCTATTTCGCGCGTGCCACCGTGTTCCACGAGCTGGTTCCCGGCCACCACATGCAGCAGTACATGACCCAGCGCTATCGCCCCTACCGCTCCATCTTCTCAACGCCCTTCTGGACAGAGGGAATGGCCTTTTATTGGGAAATGCTGATGTGGGACCTGGGGTTCACCCATACGCCCGAACAGCGCGTGGGCGCCCTCTTCTGGCGGATGCACCGCTGCGCGCGCATCATCTTTTCGCTGAGCTTCCACCTGAGCAAAATGAAGGCCGTGGAGTGCGTGCAATTCCTGGTGGATCGCGTGGGCCATGAGAAGGCCAATGCCGAAGGAGAGGTGCGGCGCTCCTTCAACGGGTCGTACCCGCCGATCTATCAATGCGCTTACATGCTCGGGGCGCTGGAATTCTATGCGCTGCACAAGGAACTGGTGGGATCCGGTAAGATGACCAACCGGGCCTTCCATGACGCTCTCTACCAGCAGGGCAACATGCCGATTGAGATGGTGCGCCTTTCGATTAACGGCCAGAAAGTCGAGCGGGACTACCAGGCAAGCTGGAAATTCTACGGCGAAATCGCCTGACGATACTCACCGGTGGTCCCGCTTTGCGGCCGGCTCATCCATCTCCGCCGGGCGGCAGAGGACATATCAACGGCGCAAAGGCTCTTCGCGGGGCCGTGGGCTGGTTCAGGCTTCTTTTGAGCGTGGACCGGCCGAACCGTGCAACTGCCGCCGCCTCAGCTAACCCTGGTTGCCACCGACTTAGCTTGCAGGAACAAGAGCAGGTAATCCGGGCCGCCGGCCTTCGAATCGGTTCCGGACATATTGAAGCCGCCGAAAGGATGTGCCCCGACCATCGCGCCGGTGCATTTGCGGTTGAAGTACAGGTTGCCTACATGGAAGCGCTCGCGGGCTTCACGCAGATGCGCCGGATCATTCGAAAACACCGCGCCGGTCAGACCGTATTGCGAATCGTTGGCTAACTCCAGCGCGTCCTCGAAGTCGCGCGCCTTGGCCACCGCCAGCACGGGCCCGAAAATCTCCTCCTGGAAGATGCGCGCGCCGCGGTCCACATCGGCGATGATCGTCGGCGGCACGAAATAGCCGCCTTCTGGCGCGGCCTCGCCGCCCACCACCAGGCGGCCTTCACGCTTGCCGGTCGCAATGTAATCGAGAATCGTCCGCCGTGCGCCGGCGCTGATGACCGGGCCCATATAGTTGGCCGGATCGTCCGAAGGCCCCACTTTAATCTGCCGTGTCTTGGCCGCCAGCTTGTCCAGAAACTCGTCGTAGACCTTGGCGTCTACGATGGCCCGCGAGCAGGCCGAGCATTTCTGCCCCTGGTAGCCGAACGCCGAGGCCAGCACACCATCCACGGCCTTATCCACGTCGGCGTTGCCGTCCACCACAATGGCGTCCTTGCCGCCCATTTCGGCGATCACGCGCTTGATCCAAACCTGCCCCGGCCGCGGCTTGGCGGCCAGCTCGTTGATCCGCAGGCCCACATCGCGCGAGCCGGTAAAGCTCACGAAGCGCGTCTTGGGATGTTCCACCAGTACGTCGCCCACGGCGCTGCCGCTGCCTGTGAGCAGGGTGAAGCTGGATTCCGGAAAGCCGGCTTCCAGGAGCACTTCGGCGAACTTAGCGGCGATGGTGGGGGTTTCGCTAGACGGCTTCACCACTGCCGTGTTGCCCGTGACCAGGGTCGCCATGGTCATGCCCGCCAGAATAGCCAGTGGAAAATTCCATGGTGGAATCACCACTCCCACACCTAGCGGCAGGTAGATCATTTCGTCGTGCTCGCCGGGCAGTTGCAGCACCGGCTGCGGCACTGCCAGGCGCTCCATTTCGCTGGCGTAATACTCGGCGAAGTCGATGGCCTCGGAGACGTCGGCTTCGGCCTCGGGCCAAGTCTTGCCGGCTTCCAGAACCAGCCACGCGTCAAACTCGAACTTGCGCGCCCGCAGGATCCGCGCGGCCTCCCGGGTCAGCCGGATGCGCTCCCCGGCCGGGGTGCGGCTCCAGCCGGCAAACGCGGCGTAAGCGCTCTCCACGGCGCGATGGGCCAGTTCGGCGGTCGCCCGGTGATGGACGCCCACCACTTCGGCGGAGCGCGAGGGATTCACGGAGACGAGTTTGTCGCCGGTGGCGATCCATTCGCCGCCCAGGCGCAGCAGGTATTCGCGTCCCAGCTCGGAGCGCACCTTTTCCAGGGCGTGCTCCATCGCCTGCCGGTTGCCGGGCTGGGAGAAATCGGCACACGGTTCGTTGCGGAATTGAGTCAGAGTAGCGGTGGCCATCTCTACTATTTTACAAGCTGGCTTTCGGCGCGTTGGGCTTTCGCCGCTTCACCCTACAGATTCCGCCACAAAATGCGTCTTGGGATGGCGGTGGATGCGCGCGAAGGCCATCTCCACTTCGTGGGCGAACCCGCAGATCCAGTTGCCCTCGGCGGCCGCGCCCAGCCAGTGGTGCTTGTTCTCGATGGTTTGGAGGGGGAACAAGTCGAATGCCAGCACCCAGGTGGGCGGGGTGTGGGCGGCGGTGGGCACCAGGTCCGAGAGAAAACAGAATGTCTCGCCAGCGCTTTCCACGGTGACTACACACATGTCGCGGTTGTGGCCGGGGGCGCGCCGCATCCATACGCCGGGGGAAACTTCGCAGTCACCTTCCACCAGGGTCATCTGGCCGGATTCCACCAGCGGGTCGTAATTCAGATCGTTGTAACTGATCGCGTCGCGCGACAGCCGCTCATGGGCATGTTGCCATTCGCCGCGGCTGGCGAAATAGCGGGCCTCGGGAAAGGCCGGCCGCGCGCCGGCGCCAGCCAGAATGGTGTTGCCGCCGCAATGGTCCCAGTGCAGGTGGCTATTGATGACCGTGTCGATGGAGCCGGGGTCGAAGCCGTGCCGGGCAATGACTTCCGGCAGCGGGGCAGCGTCCAGCGGCAGGCTCATGCGCTCGCGCATGCGCGCATCGGGCTTATCGCCGCAGCCGGTTTCTACCAGGACGGTGTGGCCGCGGCCCTGGATCAGATAGCAGTTAAACGCTACCGGAATGCGATTGCGTTCGTCCGGCGCGACTTTGCGGCTCCACAGGGTCTTGGGGACTACGCCAAAGAAAGTCCCTCCATCCCACCAGTGAACGTGGTCCAGAATTCGGGCGATCCGGAACTCGCCCACCCCCACCGCCGCCATCGGCCGGTTTATCCGCGCACCAGCTTGCGCCCGCGCTCGAACAGGTCCGAAGCGTCGTCAATCAGCTTGCGCCCGCGTTCGAACATATCCTTACCGGCGTCCATCAGGTCCTTGCTGGTCCCGCTGATGGCCTCGCGGCTCTGCTGGGTGCGCTCGGTGAGAAGACGGCGGGTGTCCTTGCCGCTGCGCGGCGTGTAGAGAACCGCGACGGTCGCGCCGATCACCGCGCCCGTGATAAACCACGCCAGGGCGCTGGTGCTGTCGTTGTCTTGCGTCTGGTCGGCCATTATATCCTCCGCCTGGGAGACCGGTTTAGGGACGGTCCTCTCCCATTCTGCGATATCCTTGAGTCATGGCGCAAGATCCTGAACCCGACGAGCCCGACGAACGCGAGCAAGAGCCGGGAGAACACGTAGACCTGTCGCACGATCTCGACATGGTGACACTGTACACCGCCAATACCATCGATTCGGAGGTGGAAGCCGGGGTTCTCAAGAGCCTGTTGGAATCCAACGGCATCCCGGCCCTTGTGATCGGCTCGCCCTATCCGAACCTGGGCTACCAGGTGCAGGTGCCGCGAGTGCAGGCGGAAGAGGCGCGCCGGCTGTTGGAGGATGCTCAGGCGGCCGGTCCGGAAGCCGCCTCCGAGGCCGAAGCCGCCTCCGAGGAAGGCCAGTAAACCGGCCCCGTTACCGCGAGTGGATCAGGGTTGCCTGCCGCAGCCGCTCCAACTGGCGGCGCGCGATTTCGGCCCACTGGCTCGAATTGTCCAGCTTCAGATAACTCTTCCAATGGTGCACGGCGCGGAGGTTATCGCTGGTGCGCTCGCATAACAGCGCCAGGTTGAAATGCGCGTCGGCATACTGGGGGTTCAGGCTGAGGGCGCGTCGATAGTGCTCAAAGGCCTCGCCCAGGCGGCCCAGCTCGTCGTAAAGGTTGCCCAGATTGAATTGCGCCAGGGGGTAGGTATCATCCACGGCGATGGCTTGGCGGTAGTAGTTCTCGGCTTCGGTGAACTTGCGCTGGCGGTAGAAGATGGTTCCCAGGTTGACCAGGGCGCCGGCCGCGCTGGGATTGAGTTCCAGCACCCGTTCATAGGCCTCAATGGCCATCTCCACTGGCGCGCCGGTCTCTTCCAGTTCCAGGCCGCGCTGGAACCAGGTCTCCGATTCCCGAAGCAAATTGGCCGGCCGCCTGCGTTCCGGGAAGCTGCGCAGGCCGCCCATCTCGGAGGCTTCAAAATCGAACAGCGTCTGGCCGGTGAGGGCCTCCATCTTTTGCCCAGCCACCAGCACGGCGATCTTGCGCCCGTCGGAAATAATGCGCAGCTCCGAGAGCGGCTGTTTGATCCAGTCCAGTTTCCGGCGCAGCGCCTCCACCGCCTGGCCGATCTGGCGGGGCTGGATGTGGTTCTCACGCAGCTTGAGAATGGTCTGGATGGCGATCAGGTCGGCAAAGGAGTAGGTTTGCGCGACGGCAATCAGCTTCCGCTCCTCCCAGTTGCGCAACTGGCGCTCGGAGAGGCCAAACTGACGGCGGACGTCCGCTCGGGAGTATTCCTCTTTCGGGGCCACGCGAATATTCTAACAGGCGTCGGAAATCGGGGCATCGCGGCAGCGGCCCTGCTAACGCCGCGCACCGCTCAATTCCCCGAAACGGTAATGGTCACACCCGGCTGCGTGCTGACGCCGCCCACCGTCACGGCGATGGGGACGTTGCCAGCCGCCAGGCCGGCCGGCACCAGGACGTTGATCTGCATCACGCCGGCAATCGTAAACGGCGCCGCGCCAATATAGTTGGTGGTGGTCGCCTTCCCGCCAATCGACACGCTCACGCTGGCCAGCGGCGATGGGAGGGTTGCGCCGTTCAAGCCGCTCACCACGCCATCCTGCCCCGCCGGGGCGGTCTGTCCGGCACCCGTCAGGTAGAGCGAAACGTAGGTCCCGGCGCTGGCTGGATGGCTCGGGCCATTCACCGAATTATCCGCCGAGTTGATGGCCACGACCTGCCCGGTGCCCGTGCCGTTCAACGTGAAGATTGCCGGGCTCACGGCCGCCACCGACGCGGTAAACGCGCTCGAAGTCTGCCCCTGGTATTGCACCAGCACGGTGGCCTGCGAACCGTTCAGCTCGTAGGGCGCCACGGCCGCCACCTGGGTTGCCGAAGTATAGTAGAGCGGCGCTGGCACGCCATTGAAGAACACGGCGGTTCCCGCCAGGGTATCGCCGTAGACGCCGTTCGCCGGCTGGCCTTGGGTTAATGTGGCTGGACCTAGTCCGGAACCGTAGAGCACCACCATGTCTCCGGGTGAAATCACTCCCGGCAGGCCGCTGGCCGCATTCACCAGCGCCGAAACCGCGACTCCCGATCCGGCAAATTGCAGCTCGCGCACCGCGTTGTTAAAAGTATCCGCCACGTACACATTGCCGTTGGTGTCCACGGCTATGCCGGTGGGGCCATTGAGCTGCCCGCTGGTGCCTAATCCGCCATCGCCGGTATATCCGCTCGACCCGTTCCCGCCGATGCTCACTACAATGGGCGTCGAAAAGGGATAGACTTTGTAGACCAGCGAGCTGCCGTCGGTCACGTAGAGGCTGCCCAGCGAATCCACGGTGATGGCCACCGGATTGACGATCAATGTGAGTGTCTGGATGATTCCGGCCGGCGTCACCTCGCGGATGGCGTTGTTGCCGGTATCGGCGATGTACAGGTTGCCCGCGCCATCCACCGCCACACCCTGCGCCTGGTTGATTTGCGCATTGGTGGCCAGCCCGCCATCGCCCGAATACCCGCTGAAGCCGGTGCCGGCGACGGTGCTGATGGTTCCGGAAGCCGATACTTTGCGGATGCGATTGTTGCTGAAGTCCGCGATGTACAGGTTGCCGGCGCTATCCACCGCTACCGCGGAGGGCGTGTTGATTTCGGCGCTGGTGGCCGCGCCGCCATCGCCGCCGTAACCCGCGGTCCCGTTGCCCGCCACGGTGGTCACGCCGCCGCTACTGGCCAGCTTCACCACTCGCTCGTTCTGGGAATCGGCGATATAAATGTTGCCGCTGGAGTCCGAAGTCATCCCCTGAGGGCCATTAAACTGGTTCGTCCCATTGCCGGAGGCGGCGGCGCCAGAAACCCCGCTTCCCGCCACCGTGGAAATGACCCCATTGGACTGCACTTTGCGGATGGAGTTGTTGGCCGTATCGGCAATATAGAGGTTGCCGGAGGGGTCCACCGCCACGCCCTGCGGCGCGTTGAGCTGCGCGCTCGAGGCCGACCCGCCATCGCCTCCATAGCTCAGCAGCCCGTTCCCCGCCACTGTGCTGATGATGTTGTTGCTCACCTTGCGCAGGCGCAGATTCAGAGTGTCGGCAATAAACATATTGCCCGAACTGTCCAACGTCATTCCGGTGGGGTAGTTGAGCGGCGTTTCGTTCGCCGTGGTAGCGGAAGAACTGAATCCGATGACGTTGGTTCCCACTACCGTCTCGATCCAACCCGCCTCCACCTTGAGGTTAGTTCCCGGAAACGTCACCGTGGTGGTTTGGTTGTTGACTTCGCGGATCCGGCTGTCGCCCTGTTCCACAATGTAGAGATTGGCCGCCGAATCCAGCGCCACGCCCACCGGTGAGTACAGGGTCGCCAACTGGGCGGCCGCGCCGTCGCCGGAATAGCCCTCGGTGCCGGGTCCGGGATTGGGAGTGCCGTTGTTGCCCACCATGTGGTGGATATAACCGGTGCTGGCCACGATCTCACGGATATACTGATTCACTGTATCGGCGATCCAGACGTTATCCGCCGAATCCACCGCCACGTCGGAAGGCGTATGCAGCTCCGCGGTGATGGCCGGGCCGTCTTCGCCGTAGTAGCCGGGGTACCCGTCGCCGGCGATCGATGAAATGAGGCCGGTGGCGTTGGTGACCTCGCGAATCAGGTTGTCGCCGGTATCGGCAATGTACACATTTCCCGCCCCATCTGTGGCCAGACCCTGCGGCCGCTTGAGCAGGCCCTGGGTGGCCGGAGCGCCATCGTTGAACGAGCCGGGCACCGAATCCGGGCTGGACGAGCCATTTCCCGCAAACGTCGAGATAATGCCCTGCGGCGTGACCTTGCGCACGCGGTTGTTCAGCGAGTCCGCGATGTAAAGGTTGCCCGCGGGGTCCAGGGCCACGCCCTGAGGCGAATTCAACTGGGCGTTCACGGCCGGACCGCCATCGCCCGAAAACCCGGCGCGCGAATTCCCCGCCACCAGGGTGAGCACTCCGCTGGTGCTGAGTTTGAAGACGCAGTTATTGGAACTGCTGAAGTAGATATTCCCCGCTGTGTCGGCGGTGGCGTGCTCGGGCTGGCCGATCGCCACACCGGTCGCCGTCGCCGGCGTAGTGGGCGGGGCGCCTCCGGCGGCGGTCGAGATCGTATATTGCTGGCCGGAGGCGAGCATGGCCCCCGCGGCGAGCAAAAGGAATTTCAACATGTAGTCACCCGGTTTTAGCATCGCGAGTTTGAAAATCGTCGATTTCATCCGTTGGCCTTTCCCATCGCCACCGGAGCAAGAACCTCGGCCATCGCTTCCACCGCCCGTGCGCAATCCTCGCGGCTGACGTCGTAGTGTGTCACGGCGCGCAACTGGCGTTCGTTGATGGCATTCAGCAGCACGCCCCGCTCCTTCAGCCGGGCGCTGATCTCCGCCGGCGCCATGCCTGTAGCGGAGACATCGAAAACCACGATATTGGTGGCCACGCTGGCCGGGTCGATCCGCACCCCGGCCATCCGCGCCAGGCTCTCAGCCAGGAACCGCGCGTTACGATGATCGTCTTCCAGCCGCCGCGGGCTTTCCTCCAGCGCTACCAGGCAGGCCGCCGCTAGCACTCCCACCTGGCGCATTCCGCCACCCAGGCGTTTGCGGTACAGCCGCCCCTTGGCGATCAGCTCCGCGGGCCCTGCCAGAATCGATCCGGCCGGCGCCCCCAGCCCCTTCGAGAGGCAGAACATAAGGGTATCGGCAGAAGCGGCGATTTCCTTTACAGGCATTCCCAGCGCCGCCGCGGCATTAAAAATCCGCGCGCCGTCCATGTGGACCTTCACCCCGCGTTCATGCGCCCCATCGCAAATTTCTCGCACCGTCCGCATGGGGTACACCGTGCCGCCGGCCATGTTGTGGGTGTTTTCAATCTCCACCAGGCCGGTAGGCGCCGAATACGGGTTCACCGGCTTCATCAGCCGCCGCACCTGCTCCCAGGAGAGCACCCCATCTTCGGTCGGAATGGCGCGCACCACGCAGCCCGAAAACCAAGCCACCATGGACATCTCGTAGTCCAGCAGGTGGGCGCGCGAATCGCAGATCACTTCCTGGCCGTGCTCGGTCAGCAGTTTTACCGCGATGGTGTTGCCCATCGTTCCGGTGGGCACGAACAGCGCGGCTTCTTTGCCCGCAATCTCGGCGGCGCGGCTTTCCAGCCGGTTGACAGTGGGGTCTTCGCCGTACACATCGTCGCCCACCTCGGCTTCCATCATGGCGCGCCGCATGGCCGCGGTGGGACGGGTGACAGTGTCGCTTCGCAAGTCGATCATACCGTGAGAAACTCCTGAAACACCTCGTTCGAGAGCAGCACGCCGCGCCCGGTGAGCCGCAACGCGCTGGCGTCGGTTTCCAGCAACCCGGCGTCTACGAATCGGCGGATGGGCCCGTCGAAGAGCGCCCCATCTTGGGCCGTCGGGCGGATGCCTTCCATCAGCCGGAGGCCCACGTAGAAGCGCTCCCCAGGGTCGGCGGGCTCTTCGACGGGAGCGGCGGCCTTCAAATAATCTTCCAGGGATTCGGGATTCCGCCGACGCACGCGGCCATCGAAGGAATGGGCGTCCGCGCCGAAGCCTGCGTAGGGCTGCAACTTCCAATATTTCAAATTGTGGCGCGAGTCGAAACCGGCGCGCGCGAAATTCGATATCTCGTAGCGGCCGATCCCCATGCCGGCCAGCCGCTCCACGGCCTCTTCATAGAAATCCGCGATCTGGTCGTCACTGGGAATTTCGCCCGCGCCGTAGCGCCTGCCGCCCCGCAGAATTTCGCTGCCCAGCCGGCTGTCCTCATCGACTTCCAGCATGTAGACCGAAACGTGCGCCGGCGCCAGGCGCTCGACCCAGTCGAGCGATTCGCGCCAGGTGGCGGCAGTTTGGCCGGGAAGGCCCGCGATCAAATCGAGGTTGCAGTTCACGATTCCTTGTTGGCGGAGGATCTGCATTTCCCGGACCACTGTTTCGGCGGTATGCTTGCGGCCGGTGCGGCGAATTTCCGCCTCCACGAAGGACTGCACGCCCAGGCTGACGCGATCGATCCCCAAGTCCGCCCACGCGCGGGCCTTTTCCGCGGTGATAGAACCCGGCGCGGCTTCCATGGTGGCTTCCTGCCAGGGCCGCCCGGGAATCGCTTCGAGCAACGGCCGCAGTGGTTCCGGCTCCAGATTCGAAGGGGTCCCTCCGCCCAGGTACACGGTTTCCGGCCGCCATTCCCAGCGGTGCACGCGGATTTCGCGCTCCAATGCCTCCCGGTAGCGCTGTTCCCGCTCGCGCGGAAACACGCCCGATGCGAAGTTGCAGTAAGTGCACTTCTGGGCACAGAAGGGATAAGAAAGGTAAACTCCCGGCACTCTCTCGATTGTAGCGGGCCTGCCTATGGGCGTGCGGGGTAACAGGCGTGAATGCGTGGCACGGTATTAACCACCGGCATCTTGAAGCCGGCCCGGAACTTGAAGCCGCCATGGAACGCTGTCACTATCGCCGTGGAATGAAACGGCCGCGCCTCACCGCCCACCCCAATTGACCCACGCCGGACCATACCGGCGGCTATCGGCTCTTTGGCCGCGGCGGCTCGAGCGAAGCGTGAAAACGCGCCTGGCAGCTCAGGCAGCGGAAGGGTACCTTTCTGAGGAGCTTCTGGAAGAAATCCCAGACCTCGCGGCGGGCCGAGAAGCGTACATCGCCCCGGCCGCAGATGGGACAGCGAATGTGCGGTGGTGGCGGCGGAAGGGCCATTAGGAAAACAGTTTAACGCAAGCCAGTGCCAGCGCAACCCCACGCGGACGGTACCTGGCGGATGCCGGTGGGCGCCGGAAAACCCACCTCACTCCCTTTCCCGGCGCGTGATACCATCCATCTGATGTCCATCAAAATTACTCCGATGAACAACGGTCCCCTCCGCGTGGAGGGGGAATTCGAGATTTGCGACCCTGCCGGCTCCGCTTATGGACTGGCTGGCCGCACCGTAATCTCGTTGTGCCGTTGCGGCCATTCGGCCAACAAGCCGTTCTGCGACGGCAGTCATAACCGCGAGGGCTTCGCCAGCAGCGTCACGGCGTGCGAGTTGCCCCCGCCCAAGCCCAAAATCGGATAAAGTTCCAAAATGTGCGCTTCTTTGGAGTCATTCTGCAAGCTGTTGCGTAACTTTACGATTGAGTCTCTCGCCAACTACCGTATACGTGCTATGCGACCATCTGCTTCCTACCGGTGTCACGGTCGGTTGACTTCTCGTAAGTCCTTTTTGATTCTGGTAGTTGGCTCGATTGCGCTGGCCTTGGCCGGATGCACCAACTCGGGGGCCAGCGCCTCGGGCGGCAAGGGCGGGCGGGGACGTGGAGCCAGCGGGGACGTCCCGGTAACCGTCGCCAAGGCGACACAGAAAAACGTGCCCGTGGAGATTCAGGTGATCGGCAATGTGGAGGCCTACAACACCATCTCCGTGAAGGCCCAGGTAACCGGCCAGCTAACCCAGGTGCACTTCAAGGAAGGCGACTACGTCAAAAAGGGCGACCTTCTGTTCAACATCGACCCGCGCCCCTTGCAGGCGGCGCTCGACCAGGCCAAGGCCAACCTGGCGCGCGACAAGGCAACGCTGGGCCAGTCGGACGCCAACCTGGCGCGCGACGAAGCGCAGGCCCGCTACGCCCAGGCGCAATCCACCCGCTATACCCAGTTGTTCCAGAACGGCATCATCTCCAAGGACCAGTCGGAGCAGTTGCGCGCTAATGCCGAAGCCACCGCGCAGGCGGTGGCCGCCGACAGAGCCACCATCGACAGCACCAAGGCGGCTATCGAATCCAGCCAGGCGGCCGTGGAAAATGCGGTCGTACAGCTCAGCTATTGCGAGATTTTCTCGCCCATCGACGGACGCACCGGCAACCTCACGGTGAAGCAGGGGAACGTGGTCAGCGCCAACACCGTGGAGTTGATGACCATCAACCAGATCGAGCCCATCTACGTGACCTTCTCGGTGCCCGAATCGCAGTTGCCGGCCATCAAACGGTACATGGCCCTGGGTACGCTGCCGGTGCGGGCGCGTCCGCAGGATGACGATACCGGCCCGGAAGAAAACGGCGCGCTGACCTTCATCGACAACAGCGTGGACGTGACCACCGGCACCATCAAGCTGAAGGGCACTTTTCCTAATACCTCCCACAAGCTATGGCCGGGCCAGTTCGTGCGGGTGACCCTGCGGCTGACCACCGAACAGAACGCGATCGTGGTACCCAATGAGGCGGTCCAGACCGGGCAAAACGGCTCATTCATTTACGTGGTGAAGCAGGACCGCACGGTAGAATCGCGGCCGGTCACCACCGGCGCGCGGGTGGACCAGGACATGGTGGTCGAGGCCGGCCTGGAACCGGGCGAAACCGTGGTGACCGAGGGCCAATTGCGGCTGGCCCCAGGCAGCCGCGTAGTGGTTCGCGACGGCCGCGGCGGCGGTGGGCGCAGTGGCAAAAAAGGCGGCGGAGGCGAGGGTGCGGGCAAGCAGGGCCAGGCGCAGCCGAAGAGCTGAGGAGCCGAAAAGCTTGACGCGGAGGCGCGGAGACACGGAGAAAAACGCGGAGAAGACTCTTAGGAGTTCGCTCCGCTTCTCTGCGTCTCCGCGTCCGTCGTGTTGGGGGTTGGCATGAACATCTCCGAAACTTTTATCCGGCGGCCCATCGCCACCAGCCTGCTGATGGCGGGCATCGCGCTGTTCGGGGTGATTGCCTATAAGGCTCTGCCGGTCAGCGACCTGCCGCAGGTGGACTACCCGACCATCACGGTCTCGGCCAGCCTGCCTGGCGCCAATCCCAATACCATGGCTTCGTCGGTCGCGACTCCCCTGGAGCGACAGTTCACCACCATCGCCGGGGTGGACTCCATGATCTCGTCCTCGAGCCAGGGCAGCACCAACATCACCCTACAATTCGATCTCAGCCGCGATATCGATGGCGCCACCGTGGACGTGGAGACCGCTATTGCCGAGGCCATGCCCCTGCTTCCGCCGGGAATGCCCACGCCGCCTTCCTTCCACAGGGTGAATCCGGGTGACAGTCCCATCATCAGCCTGTTTCTAACGTCGCCCACCATGCGGCTCTCGGACCTCGACGAGTACGCCGAAGCCATGGTGGCGCAGCGCATCTCGATGGTATCGGGCGTGGCCCAGGTGCAGGTGTTCGGGTCGGCCAAGTACGCCGTGCGCGTGCAGGTAGACCCCAATGTGCTGGCGGCGCGGCAGATCGGCCTCAACGAAATCGATACCGCCATCAAGAACTGGAACGTCAACCTGCCCACCGGCACGCTTTATGGCCGCAAGACGGCTTACCAGGTGCAGGCCAACGGGCAGCTCATGCGGGCGGCCGATTACCGGCCGCTGATCGTCACCTATCGCAACGGTGCTCCGGTGCGCTTGAGCGACGTGGCGCACGTGATCGACAGCGTGCAGGACGACAAGCAGATGTCGCTGATCTACGATCATGGTGGCGCGCACGGCGAGTACGGCACCCAAGGCACCCGCGGCGTCAGCTTGGCGGTGATGCGCCAGCCGGGCACCAATACCATCGAGGTGATCGACCACATCCGCGCGCTGCTGCCCACCTTTAAGGCGATGATGCCGCCAACCGTCCATCTGGGCATCCGCGGCGACCGCGCCAAAAACATTCGCGAAGCCTTTCAGGATATTCAGTTCACCATGGCGGTCACGCTGGGCCTGGTGATCCTGGTGATCTTCCTGTTCCTGCGCAACGCTTCGGCCACCATGATTCCGGCCATGGCCCTGCCCTTTTCGGTGGTGGGCACCTTCTCGGTGATGTACCTGCTGAATTTCAGCATGAACAACATCTCCATGATGGCGCTAATTCTCTCGGTGGGCTTTGTAGTGGATGACGCCATCGTGATGCTGGAAAACATCGTCCGGCACATTGAGAAAGGCGAGAAGCCGTTCCAGGCGGCGCTCAACGGTTCACGCGAAATCGGCTTCACGATCGTCTCCATGACCCTGTCGCTGGCGGCGGTGTTCATCCCGATCCTCTTCATGGCCGGCATTCTGGGGCGCTTGTTCCGTGAGTTCGCGGTCACCATCTGCACCGCCATTCTGATTTCGGGAATGGTCTCCATCACCCTGACCCCTATGCTGTGCAGCCGCTTTCTGCGCGTGGGGCATACCGCCGAACAGGGCCACGGCCTGCTCTACCGCGCCCTGGAAGGCCTGTTCAATTTCACACTGCGCATCTACAGCGCCAGCCTCCGCTGGACCTTACAACACCGCCCGTTGATGCTGGCGGCGTTCCTGATTGTGCTGGGGCTGACCGGTTACCTTTACCTGGTGGTGCCCAAGGGCTTCATTCCCGATACCGACAACGACAACTTCAACGTGCAAACGGAGGCCGCCCAGGGAACCTCGTATTACCAGATGGTGCGCTTTCAGCAGCAGGTGGCCGCCATCATCGTGCGGGACCCGGACGTGGAAAGTTTCTATTCCTCAACCGGGGGCGGTTACGGCGGCGCCGCCAACACCGGCCGCGTGTCGGTAAACCTGTTGCCGCGGCGGCAGCGCAAGGCCACCGTCAACGACATCGTCAACCGTCTGCGGCCCAAGCTTTCCGGTTTCCCCGGCCTGAAGGTTTACCTGACCATCCCGCAGGCCATCCGCGTGGGCGGGCGTATGTCCAAGAGCGCCTTTGATTTCACACTCTACGGCCCGGACACGCAGCAGCTTTATACCGAAGCGCCGAAGCTGGAGCGGCAGCTTGCGCGGTTGCCCGAACTGGCCGAGGTCACCAGCGATCTGCAGATCAAGAACCCGCGGGTCAACGTGGTGCTGGACCGCGACCGGGCAGCGGCTCTGAACCTGAACTGGCAGTCCATCGCCAGCACCTTGTACGACGCCTTCGGGCCGCAGCTCACCTCCACCATCTACTCGCCCACCAACCAGTACCAGGTGCTGTTGGAGATGCTGCCCAGTTACCAGCGCTTTACCGACGGTTTGAAGATGATCTACCTGCGGTCCTCGTCCGGACAGCTTGTGCCATTGCTCTCGGTGGCCAAGCTGGTGGAGGATGCGGGGCCGCAAAGTATCCCGCATTCCGGACAGCTTCCCTCGGTGACGCTCTCGTTCGCGCCCAAGCCAGGTGTCTCGCTGGGCCAGGCTACCGACGACATTCAGGCCATCGCCAAGGCCGAATTGCCGGCCACCATCACGGGCGTTTTCCAGGGCACCGCCAAAGTCTTTCAGGATTCCATGCGCAACATGGGAATCCTGCTGTTCCTGGCCATCGCGGTGGTGTACATCGTCCTGGGGGTGCTCTACGAGAGCTACGTACACCCGCTGACGATTCTCTCCGGCTTGCCCTCGGCGGGTTTCGGCGCGCTGCTGACGTTGATTCTGTTTAAGGTGGAACTCAGCATTTTCTCCTTCGTGGGGCTGATTATGCTGATCGGCATCGTCAAGAAGAACGCCATCATGCAGATCGATTTCGCCTTGGAGGCCGAGCGGCACGAAGGAAAATCGCCCATAGACGCGATCTACGAAGGTTGCCTGATCCGCTTCCGCCCGATCATGATGACCACCATGGCGGCGCTTCTGGGCACATTGCCGATCGCCCTGGGCTACGGCGCCGGCGGCGAATCGCGCAAACCGCTGGGAATGGCGGTGGTGGGCGGCCTGGCGTTTTCGCAATTGATGACCTTATATCTGACCCCGGTGGTGTACACGTACATGGCAGCAATCGTCGAGAAATGGAACATGTGGAGAGCGGCCAAGCGGCGGAAACCGGTCAAAGCTCTGGCTCCGGCCATGCAGGCGGGAGACTAGGGTGAGCCCGGCCAAGCGAGCTGAAAAGACGAGGCGGAGACGCGGAGGTGCGGAGAACACAATCTATTGGTTTTCGCCGCGTCTCCGCGTCTTCGCGTCGGGTTTTTCCATGAGGCCGCTATGAACATCTCCCAAACCTTCATCGAGCGGCCCATTGCTACCAGTCTGCTGATGGCCGCCATCGCGCTCTTCGGCGGCGTGGCTTATCGCTCGCTGGCAGTCAGCGATCTGCCCAACGTGGACTTCCCCACCCTGCTGGTGACCGCCTCCCTGCCCGGCGCCAGCCCCGAAACCATGGCCGCGGCGGTGGCCACGCCGCTTGAAAACCAGTTCTCCACCATCGCCGGGTTGAATTCGATGACCTCCTCGAATTCCCTCGGCAACACCCAGATCACCCTGGAATTCGACCTCGCCCGCAAGCTGGACGGCGCCGCGGTAGACGTGCAGGCGGCCATCACCCAGGCCTCCCGCCTGCTGCCCCAGGGCATGCCCACGCCGCCCACTTTCACCAAAGTGAATCCGGCCGATCAGCCGATTCTGTATATCGCCCTGACCTCGCCCACCTTGCCGCTGTGGACCCTGGATGAGTATGCCGAAACGCGCATCGCCCAGCGCATCTCCATGATCTCCGGCGTGGCCCAGGTGCAGGTGCTGGGCGCCCAGAAGTACGCCGTGCACGTGCAGATGGACCCGCATGCGCTGGCCTCCCGCCAGATCGGCATCAACGAAATTGAGACCGCCCTGCAGGCCTGGAACGTCAACCTGCCCACCGGCTCCATCATCGGCCCGCAGCGCGCCTTCACTTTGCAGGCCAGCGGCCAGTTGCTCACCGCCGACCAATATAAGCCTCTGGTGGTGGCCTATCGCGGCGGCTCGCCGGTGCGCCTGGAAGAACTGGGCACCATCATCGACAGCGTACAGGACGACAAGACCGCGTCGTGGTTCTATACCCACAAGGGCCACAGCCGGTCCATCATTCTGGCCATCCAGCGCCAGCCCGGCACCAACACCATCGAAGTCACCGACGGCGTGAAGCACCTGCTTCCGCTGTTCGAGGCCGAACTGCCGCCCTCGGTCAAAATGGACATCCTGTACGACCGCTCGGACACCATTCGCGAGTCGTTCAACGACATCACCTTCACCATGCTGCTGACCCTGGCGCTGGTGGTGATGGTGATCTTCCTGTTCCTGCGGAATGTTTCCGCCACCATCATTCCCAGCCTGGCGCTGCCGTTTTCGATCGTCGGCACCTTCGCCGTAATGTACCTGCTGAATTACAGCCTGGATAACCTTTCGATGATGGCGCTGATTCTCTCCATCGGCTTCGTGGTGGATGACGCTATCGTGATGCTGGAGAACATCGTCCGGCATATCGAGTTGGGCGAGCGGCCGCTGGCGGCCTCGCTTACCGGCTCGGGCGAGATCGGCTTCACCATCGTTTCGATGACCCTGTCGCTGGCGGCGGTGTTCATTCCGGTGCTGTTCCTGGGCGGCGTGCTGGGACGCCTGTTCAAAGAGTTCGCCGTCACCATCACGGTAGCCATCCTGATTTCCGGCGTGGTTTCCGTGACGCTGACCCCGATGCTGTGCAGCCGTTTCCTGCGGGCGGCCCATGAGGAGCACCGCGGCTGGTTCTACCGCGTGACCGAGAGCTTCTTCCAGGGCATGCTCAACATCTATGACTACACCCTGCGTTTCGTGCTGCGGCATCGTCCCGCCATGATGGTCAGCTTCGTCCTGGTGCTGGGCGCCACCATCTACATGTTCGTCACCATCCCCAAGGGCTTCATTCCCGACCAGGATACCGACCAGTTGCAGATTTACACCGAAGCCCAGCAGGGCACCTCGTACTACCAGATGGTGGACTACGAGACCAAGATTGCGGATACGGTGTCCCAGGACCCCAACGTGGAATCGCTGATGGCCAGCGTGGGCGGCACTACCGCCTCCAACCTGGGCGGCCCGAATTACGGCGAGCTGGTCATTCACCTCAAGCCGCGCAGCCAGCGCAAGCTGGGGGTGAACGATATTATCAAAGAACTGCGCCCGCAACTGGCCTCCTACGCAGGAGTGAAATCCTACCTGCAGAACCCGCCCACCATCCAGATTGGCGGGCAGGTCACCAAGAGCCTCTACCAGTTCTCGCTACAAACCCCCGACAAACAGGAACTCTACGCGCAGACCAATCGGCTGGCCAAGCTGGTGGAGGACATCCCCGGCGTGGAAGACGTCACCAGCGATGTGGCCGTGACCACCCCGCAGGTAAACGTGGAGATCGATCGCGACAAAGCCGCCGCCCTCAACGTCAACGCCAACCTGATCGAAGACGCGCTTTACGACGCCTACGGGCCGCGCTGGGTCTCCACAATTTATGGCTCGGTGAATGAATACGAGGTGCTGCTGGAACTGGAGCCGAAATATCAGGGCGACCCCAACGCGCTTTCGCTGCTGTACTTCAAGACGGCCGGGGGAAAGCTGGTGCCCCTCGACACCATGGCGAAGATCGAGACCGAGACCGGCCCCCAGACCATCAACCACTATGGCCAGTTGCCCTCGGCGACGATTTCGTTCAACCTGAAGCCCGGCGCCGCGCTGGGCGAAGTGGTGGACCAGGTGCAAGGCCTGGCCGACCAGGAGCTTCCCGATACCATCAGCACGCAGTTCCAGGGCGCGGCTAAGGCATTCCAAAGCTCCCTAGGGAACCTGGCGGTGCTGTTGATTATCGCCATCATGGTGGTGTACATCGTGCTGGGCATTCTGTACGAAAGCTACATTCACCCCATCACCATTCTCTCGGGCTTGCCGTCGGCGGGGTTCGGCGCTCTGGTGACGCTGGAGGTGTTCCACATCGACCTGAGCATCTACGCGTTTGTGGGACTGATCATGCTGATCGGCATCGTGAAGAAGAACGCCATCATGCAGATCGACTTCGCCCTGGATGCCGAGCGCCAGCACGGCCTGCCACCCGAGAAGGCCATCTACGAAGGCTGCCTCATCCGCTTCCGCCCGATCATGATGACCACCATGGCGGCGCTGCTGGGCGGCGTACCGATCGCTCTGGGCTACGGCGCCGGCGGCGAGGCCCGCCAGCCGCTCGGCTTGGTGGTAGTGGGCGGTCTGCTGTTTTCGCAGCTCGTTACCCTCTACCTGACGCCGGTATTCTACATTTACATGTCGGCCTTGCAAACCTGGGTGCAGGGCTTGCGCAGCGGCCGCAAAATGAGCAAGGAAGCGCCGGTAGCTGGATAAGCCCGCTGCCCGGCGTCCCAACGAAAAGCCATGCACGACGACCGCGGCATTCTGGAGGCCCTGCTCTCCGATGGCCGCTTTCTGCTCTCGCTCACCGGCTTCGTCCTGATCCTCAGCGGCAGCTTCGCGATTCTGCAATCGGCCAGCGGCTATTTCCTGCCGCAGGATGTGCATGCCCTGGGCTTCGACGCCCAACATCTGGCGGCTGCGGCCAACCTCCGCGTGGTGCATTTCATGTTTCACGACCGGGTGGCCTTCGGCGGAACGCTGCTGGCAATCGGGTCCGCCTATTGGTTTCTGGCCGAATTTCCGCTACGCGCCGGCCAGCCGTGGGCCTGGTGGACCTTCTGCGTTTCCGGCGTCTGCGGGTTCGCCAGCTTTCTGGCGTATTTGAGCTACGGTTACCTGGACACCTGGCACGGCGTAGCCACCCTGCTTCTGCTCCCGGTGTTCGCCGCAGGCTTATGGCGCGCGCGGCCGGCGCGGATCGACTGGCGCGATGCCTGGCGCCCCGGGCAGCCTTTCAGCCTGGGCCGGTTCGGCCTCGGATTTCTCGCCTTCGGAATGTTGGCCGCCGGCGTAACCATCCTGATTGTGGGCATGACCAGCGTGTTCGTCCCGCAGGACCTTACCTTTATGCACATGACGCGCGCGAATCTGGCGGCCATCACCCCGCGCCTGGTTCCGGTAATCGCCCACGACCGCGCCGGGTTCGGCGGGGGACTCTTCTCGACTGGCATTATTCTAAGTTTCCTTGCCCGGCAGGCGGCGCTAACCAGGAGCCTGGTCGAAATCGTGGCGCTGATGGGCCTGGCCGGCTTCGGCACCGCCATCGGAGTGCATCCGGCCATCGGCTATACCGATTTCGTACACCTGGCGCCGGCCTATGCAGGCGCGGTCTTGTTCGTCGGCACCCTCGTCCGGTTGGCGATGGAATACGCGGCAACCGGCCGCAATGCCTTAATCGCAGCGCAAGGCCGCTAACGGATCGATGCGCGCCGCCCGCCGCGCGGGCGCCAGCACCGCCGCCAGAGCCACCGCGGCCAGCAGCAGCGCTACCGCCAGAAACGTCCAGCCATCGTACGGCGAGACGTCCTTGATCTGCGACGACGCAAACCGCATCAGGCCCGCGGCTGCGGCCGAACCGAGTACGATGCCGGCCGCCACCAGCCGCATGGAATCGCTCAGGACTTGCCGCACCACCGCCTCCGGCCGCGCGCCTACCGCCATCCGAATGCCGATTTCGCGCGTCCGCTGCCGTACCGAGTAGGCCATCACGCTGTACAGGCCCACCGAGGCCAGCGCGATGGCGAGCAATCCGAAGGCCGCCAGAATCATCGCCGCCATGCGCTGAGGACCGAGCGAAAAGTCGATCAGCTCTTTCCCCGTGTGGAACTCTTCGAAGGGCCTGCGCGGCGCCAGGCTCTGCCACTCGCGGCGAATCGCCGGGATGAGGTCCGCCGGCCGCAGGCGCGTGCGGAGAACCAGGTAATTCGCCGGGTATCCGCTCTGCCCCAACGGCATGTAG
>DATJRE010000334.1:0-8107 GCA_035505095.1 Bryobacteraceae bacterium
AACAAGCGGTGCATCGGCAAATGCTGCTTTCCGAAACGGACGCCAATGAGGTCCGAATTGCGGCTGATGGCCCGATAAGGTGTAAGGAGAATTGGTATGAAGCTGTATCGAAGTGCGGTCCATCCGGGATGCTGGGTGGCCTATATCCCTGACAGCGGCTGGGTGGTGTTCCCGGCCAGAGAACATGGTTGGCACGATCGCCGCCCGGCTCGCGGCCTGGACCCGGTGCATCTGCGGCAGGCGCCTCTGCGCATGGCTGCCGAGACCGGAATTCTGGAGCCTGAAAACGAACTGGCCAGCGTAGCGTAATGGCGCTGCATCGCCTGTGCGGATGCGGCTACCTGGGACGGCGGCGGTACTCGGCGACCGCCGCTTTCCATTCCGCAATCTCGCGCAGGGTCAGTTTCACCGTCCCGGGCGGAAGCAGGCCGCCGGTCTTGTGGAAGGCGTACACGTGGGCCGCATCCGCGCCGGACTGCCGGAGCATCTCCGCGAGTTTCTCCAGCACGTAATCCGCGTCCTGGGGGCGGCGGAAGCGGGGCGTATCGGCATTGGATCGAAGAAGAATGGATCGTCCGGACCCATGTCGCGGCCGAATTTGCGGCGGAAAGCCATGGTTTGCCGGCGGTAGATATCCCTCTCTTTCGGCATCCTGAGTGATTAGTGCTTCGGGAGCCGCCGGCATTACAAAGCGGCTGGGCAAGGGGGCCGGTGCGCCGGGATCAGGCCGCGGTGGCGGCCAGGGACCGGAAATATTCCACCGTGGGCCCCAGTCCTTCGTCCAGGGACACCCGCGGCTCCCAGCCCAGCAGACGCTGCGCTTTGGTGATATCGGGGCAGCGGCGTTTGGGGTCGTCCTCCGGCAGCGCCCGGAAAGCGATTTCCGAGCGGCTCCCGGTGTGCTGCTGGATGCGCTCGGCAAACTCCAGGATGGTCAATTCGCTCGGGTTGCCCAGGTTCACCGGGTAGCGCTCCTCGGATTGCATCAGGCGATAAAGGCCATCCACCAGGTCGCTCACGTAGCAGAAGCTGCGGGTTTGCGCGCCGGTGCCGAAAACGGTCATGGGCGCGCCACGCAGCGCCTGGTCCAGAAAGGCCGGCACCACGCGGCCGTCGTCCAGTTTCATGCGCGGGCCATAGGTGTTAAAAATGCGGGCGATGTTGGTGCGCAGCCCGTGTTTGCGGTGGTATGCCATGGTCAGCGCTTCGGCAAAACGTTTGCTTTCGTCGTAGCAGGAGCGCGGCCCCACCGGGTTCACATGGCCCCAATAGGTCTCCACCTGCGGATGCACCAGCGGGTCGCCGTAGCATTCCGAAGTGGACGTCAGCAGGAAGCGGGCCCCGTTCCGCAGAGCCAGTTCGAGCAGGTTGCGCGTGCCCAGCGAGCCGACATCCAGGGTTTCGATGGGGTGCTCCAGGTAATCCTTGGGGCTGGCCGGAGAGGCCAGATTGGCCACCGCCTCCACCGCGCCTTTCACTGCGAAAGGCCGGGTGATGTCCTGCTCGAAAAACTCAAAGCGCGGATGGCCATCGAGGTGTCTGAGGTTGGCCGGGCTTCCGGTTAGAAAATTATCCAGCGCCGCTACCGTGTGGCCCTCTTCGAGCAGGCGGTCGCACAGGTGGGATCCGATGAAGCCGGCAGCGCCGGCTACGACAATTCGCAAGCGTCCTCCAAAGCCTTATTCTACGAGAACTTGCACCTCAGTTCCCACGTGCTACATTCATGGGGTGATGGCGGATACAACCTGGATGGAGCGAGGCCTGCTATTGCTCTTAATAGCAGCTTCGATCGCGCTGTTCCTTTGGCGGATGCGCAAGGTGGCGGAGGCCGTTCGCGGCTCGCGTCAAACCACAGGTTTTCAACTGGCGCCTCTGGCGCCGCGGTTGCGCCAGTTTCTTTGGGAAGTCATGGCGCAGGGCAAGGTGATTGAGCAAAGGCCGCTTGCCGGAATCGCCCACGCCTTCGTCTTCTGGGGTTTTTGCGCCTTTGCGCTGATTTCCGTCAACCATGTGGCGGAAGGGTTCGGCGTGCGCCTCCTGACGCCGGCCCGCGGCTTCGGGCGCTTCTACTTCTGGTTCGTCGCGGTATGGGCGGTGGCGGTGGCCGTTTCCATCACCGGCCTGTTCATCCGCCGCTTCGTGGTGCGGCCCGTGTGGCTGGGAAAAGTCTCCGCCGAATCGGGTGTCATCGCCCTGCTGATCTTCGTCCTGATGGTGACTTACCTGTTCGGCATGCGACTGGGCGACGAGGGCGCCGCGCCCCGCTACAACTGGTGGCTGCACACGCTCACTTTGCTGGCATTTCTGCCGCTGATCCCGCACACCAAGCACCTGCACCTGGCGCTCAGCCCCTTCACCGTGTTCCTGAAGCGCGCGGGCTTCAGCGCCATTCCGCCGCTGGCGGGCGACGAGGATTTCGGCCTGGACACCGGCAAGGACGTCACCCGCATCGACGCCCTGCAGGCCTACACCTGTGTGGAATGCGGCCGCTGCACCGAGCACTGCCCGGCCTACAATACGGGCAAGCTTCTCAACCCCAAGGAAATCGTGCTGGGCCTGCGCGGCTATCTCAATGAGCACGGGCCGCGCGCCGCGGAGCCGCTGCTGGGACCGCATATTTCCGAAGAGGCGGCCTTTCAATGCACCACCTGCGGCGCCTGCGAATTTCAGTGCCCTGTGGGCATTCAGCACCTGCCGCTGATCGTGGGCCTGCGCCGCGGCGCCGTCAACACCGGAAAATGGGAGGACGATTACGGCGGCAAGCTGTTCCTCAACCTGGAGCGGACCGGCAACGCCATGGGCTTCTCCACGTCCGAGCGGCAGCGGTTCATCGAAAAAAATGAGCTGCCGTATTTCGATGGCTCGCAGGAGTATTGCCTGTGGCTCGGTTGCATGGGGGCCTACGATCCGCAGGGCCGCGAGATCGTCCTGGCGCTGGTCCACGTGCTGCGCCACGCCGGCGTGACTTTCGGCGTGCTGCGGAAGGAGAAGTGCACCGGCGACCCCGCGCGGCGTCTGGGCAACGACCTGGCCGTGGGGCAGGTGGCCGAGGCCAACATCGAAACGCTGCGGGCCGCCAAGGTGGGCAAAATGGTTTCCATCTGCCCGCATTGCGTGCGCACCATCGGCACCGACTGGCGCGAGTTTGGAGGCGCCTTCCCCATCGAGCACCATAGCGAACTGCTGGCGCGGCTGGGAGCCGGGCAGGCCGCCGGGCCCCTGGCCAGCCGGTCGCTCCCGCAGACCAAAGTTGTTTTCCACGACCCGTGCTACCTGGGCCGCTACCGCAATATCTACGAGGAACCGCGGCAGGTAGCCCGGCTGGCCGGCCAGGTGATGGACCCTCCGCGGGCGCGCGAGCGCTCCTTCTGCTGCGGCGCGGGCGGGGGCCAGATGTTTCTGGGAGAAGAGAAAGGCAAGCGCGTCAACCGCGAGCGCGCCGAGGAACTGCTGGCTACCGGCGCGGACGTGATCGGCACCGCCTGCCCTTTCTGCCAGACCATGTTCCGCGACGCGCTGGGCGCGGCGGCGCCCTCCGGAACCGCGGCGCCGAAGCTGCTGGACATTGCCCAGATCGCCGCCCTGGCGCTGGCGGACTCGGGCGGCCTCGCCCCGGACACCGCGCCGGCCCCGCGCGCGTGACGGCGCCGCCTGGGATGCTATAATCCCCATAGGCGCGTTGGCCGCGCCGCTTTCCCGAAACCCTCCGCGGGCGCGTAGCTCAATTGGCAGAGCAAGTGACTCTTAATCACTAGGTTGTAGGTTCGATTCCTACCGCGCTCACCACTTAACCGCAAGAAATAAAGTCAGTTAAAGACGCGGGTCCGCCTGGGCGGCCGGATTGGTCTCCCCGTTGGTCTCCCTCTTTTGTGCTAAGCTGTGCTTTCGGTGCACCTCTTCGAAGGTCAGATCGAACAGGGAGACCAAACAGGGAAACCGCGGTGAAGCGAATCTTGGAAGAGAGCCCGGTCAAGGGCTATCAGTTGTATCGCTGGGAGAAGCGGAAATCGGACGGGACCGTTATGATCCTGCCCAACTATTACATCCGGCACGATGGCAAGGATACCTGCACGAAGACGGACCGGCTGAAAGACGCGAAGACCGCCGTAAAGAAATTGGCCGGCGAGGACGCTCAAACCCGCCGCCGTCGAACAGCTCGCCCGCAGGACGTCACAATCGGCACTCTCCTTAATCTCGTGATCCAGGATTACCGCGAGAACGGGCAGAAGACGCTGGCACACGCCAAGGCTCAGGTGGAACACGGCCTACGCCCGTTCTTCGGTGAGATGCTAGCGGATGACATGGATAGCGATCAGATCGAGCGGTGGATCGCATGGCGGAGACAGCATCGTTTGCGGAAGTCGGCCGCGAGCACGAGTCTGAGGCCGGCCAGCATCAACCGGGAGCTGTCGCTCCTCCGCCGGGCCTACCAGCTCGGATACGAGCGCAAGCCTCAACTGGTCGAGAGGATTCCGCCGATCAAGAAGCTCGCCGAGAACAACGTGCGGAAAGGATTCGTCACCGCGGAGCAATACAAAGCCGTCGTGGAGGAGCTGCCCGAACATCTGAAGCCCATCACGTGCGTCGCGTTCCACGTGGCCAACCGCAAAGGCGAACTGCTGAACTTGGAATGGTCAGATGTGGATCTGGATGGAAAGCCTCCGGTCATCACTCTATGGCCAGGCCAGACCAAGAATAAAGACGGCCGAACGCTCCCCATTCTCGAGGGCAAGATGCTGGAGACACTGAAAGCGCTGAAGGCGAAGCATGATGAGTCCGGATCCAAGGAGACGCATGTGTTCCTGGCACCGGACGGGAAGGCGCTGCAATATCACCACATGCGCAAGGACTGGGATGATGCATGCACTCGGGCAGGCGTTTCCGGCCTGCTATTTCACAATCTGCGTCGGAGTGCGATCCGCAACCTGCGGCGTGCGGGTGTCACCCAGAAGGTAGCGAGGGAGTTCAGCGGCCACAGAACGGATGCTGTGTTCAATCGGTACAACATCGTTGACTTTGTGGATCTCAAAGAAGCGGCGACCAAGCTGGGGAAATACCTAGGTGAGGATAAGGAATAGTGGGGAGATGTGCGGGCAAGAAGAATAGAGGGCCGACATTCGAGCCTGCCCTCTATTCCTGTCAGTTTTCATAGAATGTGCGGTCTGAGATGATTTTATCCAGAGCGGATCGGTCGATTTGACGTTTGCCATCCAGCTTCGTAACTTGAAGTGTCCCGCGGGCAATCATGTGTTCAATTGCCTTTGGTGTTCTCCCCAGGTAAACGGCGGCCTCGGGTATAGCGAACAGGCGCTGTTGAGGTACCCCGCCCTGAGCGGCAAGTTGTGCGATTACTTGCTGGGCGACCGCCTCAGCAAGCGTGTTGATGAATTCCTGCGTGAACATCGTTCTCGCGTTTTCTGACTGCTGCGTCAAGATTGAGAGAATTTCCTGCACGAGTTCAAGTTGTTGGGATTGGTGCTGTCCTTTTGTAACCACTGCCGCATGCCTAAATCGGCGGCTATTCTGTCCAATGAATCAGGTAGTCGCTTGGTCCGTTTGATCGTCCTCCTTACCCACAGAATGCGCCGCTGCCCGGAACCGTTCGATACCATCAACGAGATATCGCCAAAATCCCGGTGGAGCAGCTATCTCGCCACGCAGAATCGCCTTTATGCCTTCTTTTTTGAGCCTGAACGTGTCGTACGGCCAGCGCCCGGCTCTCAGCGCTGAAATCAATGATCCAGAGAGCCGATCCAGTTCCGGTTCAGTCCATGGATTCTCGAAGTATCCATACTTGGGTGCCGGACCGCGGGCGAGCACATAACACGTGTCGTCTCGCGTCTCGTCAGGACGCGAATGTTCTGCCTCGAGGCGTTCGATGAACTCCAGAGGGATTAACCAGCGGCGGCCGATCCTAGTGGCGGGCAGTCTACCTGCTTCGATCCAGCGGCGAACGGTCCATTTCGACACCTTGAATCTCGATCCAACCTCGTCAGGGGTGAGGTAATCCATCCATGCACCTTATTTTCATTATCCTGCTCCTAGTTCCGATTATGCTCCTAATGCTAATTAAATGTCAATGGGAATTTGCTTTTTCCCGCGAGGGCGACGCACCCGCCGCCCACGTCTCATACCAGTCCACCTGGGCTTCGTGGCCTCAATGGATAGCGCTGCGGGATGAACGTATCCCCGCCATTTAGCCCCCACTCCCGCTTCCGCCTATGTGCCAACTGCCGCACCGTGCACTCCGCCACCGTCACTTCCGGCTCTCTTGCCGCAGCCGCGCCTAGATCCGGCGGGCGGTGTGGCGCTGCTTCCGCGGCGCCTTGCGGTCTGCCTGCAGGATCTCGTCAATGAACGCCATGGCCGGGCCCGAGTTTCGGCCTCTCCCGTGGCGGTACCTTGCGTGGCGGCGCCACGGCACTGGCTATCGCATCCCGACCCATCCGCCGCTGCACCCTAAACTTCCGAGCCACTCCTTTGATTGTCCCGACGCCGTGCTCATACTCGCGCCGGATCTGTTCGAATAATTCCACTTTCTGCCTCCGGTTCAACGGTCTCCGGTCCCCACCCCTTCAGGTCGGCAACAGTATCCTGTTCAGGTTTAGAAACGGGAGGTGCCAAATCAGAGTATCGAAGTGGGCCAATTCAGAGCAGCGAAATCATGGCGATACAAAGCTGAGGTGAGTTTGTGTGGGCCAGTGCCATGCCAGCCAATCGGCTTGCTAGAGGTCGCGGACGGAGATCGCCCAGCGAACAGATGATTTTCTGCGCGGAGGAGCTTGGGAGTGAGAATACTTTCGACGAGGACGTAATTGAAGGTGGTCTTGCCTTGGGTAGTCCGCCCGCGGCGGCCATAGCAAGATTCGCCCAATGGCAGTCACTTCCCCTGCTTCGCAGGCCGGGGGAGTGCCAAGACGACCCTTTCCATCTCCGAAATGCTCTCGGCCAGAACGCGAACCATGGCGATTTGGACAAACTTCACTAAGAGCCTGTCGGTTAACTCCCGGACATAATGTAGTTTGGATAGCCGTCTTGAACGACTCGTCAAAACTTGGCTGGGCGCCCGGTACTTGCCGGCGCAAACGGCCCAAACGAACCGGATGGCCGCAAATACAGGCAAGAGCCCTGATCCCCTTCAAATGCTGGACCCGCGTTTCGCGGTCCCAGACCGTACCCTCGATATAGGTATCGCGTATCGATAACTCCTCCTCACCGCCCGGCCGCAATGGCGGCCGCTTTAGCCACTGCTGGAATCGGCCTTCGGTAAACATCGTCGATCCGCAGTGGTCGCAGTACAGTCGTAGATCGTTCCTCTTGTCTTGCCGGCTTTCTGTGCGAAGGACTGTAAGGGAACTCAACGTCCCTGTAATTTCCGCGTCGGGGGCGGTGATCGGGCAGCCGCGGCTGACCGGGAGCGCCTGGACCATCCTCTCCAGCCAGTAAACTTGCTCGACCAGAGCAAGCTGCCGCGCCTTTCCGGCATAGACGGCAGCTAGTTTGTCGGTGATCACCTGGTCATCGGCCCCTTGCCGCCGTCGCATCGCCATCGCCATCGACTCCTCGAAGCTAGCCAGGTCGCCTTTCAGGGGGCGGCGGATTCGATCCAAGCGCTTCGGGTGGCCGCAAAGGCAAATGAGCACTCTTATGGGGAGACCCTCGGTCCTCGATTTCAAGTCCTCGCCGGGCGTCGAGGACGGCATCTGGAGATACTGCCGGAATTCGCTCTCCACGAACATGGTCGAGCCGCATTTCTCGCACGCGTATCGCGGATCCTTTGGCTTCACCGCCTGCTCAGAAATTGCCCTTCTGGTAGCAGATCTGGCCAGGATCATTGCCAGGGCCTTACTGGGTTTGAAAGCAACTTTGGTGGGCTGTCGGAATAGCGTCTGTTTGTGGCCAAAACGGATGCGTCGCCGCTCTTTGGGTTGCGGCTTGAGGAAGAAACTTCCCAATGGCTCTACGGATACACGCTCTCCCTGGCGCAGGCGCCGGGTCATACTATCGAAAATGACCCGCACCACCCGCTGCGCTTCCCGGAATTGTAGCCCGCGCTTCTGCAGCATCAGAGCCAGCCGGTCCCGGGTTAGAGTCCCTCTGACGCCGG
>DATJRE010000335.1:0-3286 GCA_035505095.1 Bryobacteraceae bacterium
AGGTGCGTCGAAAGTACGTGGGTCATCAGCGGCCTTCCGCCGTGCCTTCGGTGCGCGGATCGGGCGCGCCTTCCAGCCAGCCGTTATCGAAGAGGATGGCCGCCACCTCACCCTGCGCATTCTCCCGCTGGATGGTATAGCCATGCTTTTCGAGCAGCGCCACGGTGTCCGGAGAGTAACCCGGCTCCATCCGCAGGGTGTCCGGCATCCATTGATGGTGGAACCGCGGCCAGTTGACGGCATCCTGCACGTTCATGTGGAAATCCAGCACGTTGACGATCACCTCCAACACAGAGTTGATGATGGTGGGCCCGCCCGGCGAGCCGAGAGCCAGGAACGGCTTGCCGTCCTTCAATACGATGGTCGGGGTCATGGAAGACAGCGGCGTCTTACGCGGCGCGATGGCGTTGGCTTCGCCCTGGATCAGCCCAAACATGTTGGGCGATCCCGGCTTGGCTGCGAAATCGTCCATCTCGTTGTTCAACAGGAATCCCAGGCCTTTGGCCGTCACCTTGCTGCCGTAGCCGCCATTCAAAGTATAGGTTACCGCCACGACATTGCCCTGGTCGTCGGCCACCGTGAAATGGGTGGTCTCCACGGATTCGTGCCCGGTGAATTTGCCGGCGTGTACCTGGCTGCTGGGCGTAGCTTCCACCGGGTCGATGGAAGCGCGCAGGGAGGCGATGTACTTGGGGTCGAGCAGACCGCTCAGCGGCACCTTCACAAAATCGGGATCGCCCATGTGCTCGGAGCGATCGGCGAAATAGCGGCGCATGGCTTCGGTCATGTAGTGGACTGCGGTGGCGCTGCCCGCGCCGGCCTTTTCGAAGCCGGTGCCATCCAGGATTCCCAGCATTTGCAGGATGCCGATGCCGCCGGAGCTCGGGGGCGGCGCAGTGACCAGAGTGTAGCCGTGGTAGGAGCCGGTCAGCGGCTTGCGCTCAATGGCCTTATAGTTGCGCAGATCGTCCAGTGTAATCAGGCCGCCGTGCGCCTGCATATCCTCGGCCAGCAGGCGGGCCGTCTCGCCCTCGTAAAAATCCTTGGCCCGCAGGTGCTCGATGCGCTCCAGCGTGCGCGCCAGGTCGGGCTGCACAAAGGTGTCGCCGGGTTCGTAGAACTTGCCATCCCTCAGGAAGATGCGGTTGGATTCGGGGAAGCGCGCCAGGCCTCGGCCGCCATTGCGCAGGCTCTGCGCCTGGGCGTAGGAAAGCGGGAAGCCCTTGGAAGCCAGCTCGACGGCCGGACGTACCAATTCGGCCCAGGGCAGCTTGCCGTACTTTTGCGACGCATACTCCAGCCCACGCACGGTGCCCGGCACGCCGGAAGCCCGATAGCCCAAAGTGCTGTCCTGGGTGGCCTTGCCGTTGGCATCCAGGTACATGTTGCGGGAGGCCGCTTCCGGAGCGCGCTCGCGGAAATCGAGGAACGTGGTGCGGCCATCGGCCAGCCGGAGCAGCATGAATCCGCCGCCGCCGATATTGCCGGCCGACGAATGGGTCACCGCCAGGGCGAATCCCACCGCCACGGCGGCATCCACCGCATTGCCGCCCGCGGCCAGCACCTGCAAGCCTGCCTCCGTGGCGTGGCGTTCGCGGGTGACCACCATGCCGTGGCGCGCGCGCACGGGCTGCGCCGCCCAAACCCTTCCGCCGGGAATTACGGTGACCGCGGTGAGCAGCAGGACGAGAGTGCGGGGTGTCGCAGGCATACCCTCGATTCTACTATGAGGTACCCTCGCGGGCGGGCTGTCCATGAAGGCAATTCGGAGGTGCCGGCGCACCCGTGCCACCGTTTCGTGTTCTGGTGCGTATTAGATAAGGAATTCCACCCCGAGCAAGGAGTTTGCGTCTATGCCACGTCGCGGAGCCCTTCTGGCGGCCATTTTAGCCCTCGGGGCCGGAGCGCCGGCCCAAGCACCAGCGCCCCGGCCGAATCCCGACCCCGAAGCGGCCCGGCTGGTCACCAGCGACATCCCGGCCTTCTGGCGGGTGTTCGACAAGGCTTCCCTGCAAGACGCCGCCGGGCTGTTCCAGCACGAGTACATCGACCCCGGCAGCCGCGGGCTGCACGATTTTCTGAAGGCCCGCATCCAGAACGGCCGCGTCCTGGCCGCCACCGTGGCGGCGCACCCCCGCTACTACGCGGCGATTCGCGAGAGCACCCTGGCGGTGGATGGGAACATGGCCGTCAAAGACGCCATCCGGGCGAGCTTCCGCCGCCTCAAGGAGCTGTATCCGGACGCCGTTTTCCCCGACGTGTACTTCCTCATCGGCCGCATGAATTCGGCGGGAACGGTTTCCTCCCACGGGCTGCTGATCGGCGTGGAGATGAATGCCCGCAGCGACGACACGCCGGTCGATGAGTTGAACGCCTGGGAGCGCGCCGTGACCGGCCGGATCGCCGATCTTCCGAACACCGTGGCCCACGAGCTGATCCACATCCAGCAGCCGCCCGACGGCCCTAATGACAACTTGTTGATGCAGTCCCTCAAGGAAGGGGGCGCCGACTTCATGGGCGAGAAGATCTCCGGAGGAATCATCAACGGCGTGCAGCGCACTTACGGCGACGCCCACGAACCGGCCCTGTGGGCGGAGTTTGAGAAGGACATGCGCGGCAGCGACATCAGCCACTGGCTGTATCAAGGCGATCGCTCCAAGGACCGCCCGGCGGACCTGGGATACTACATGGGCTACAAGATTTGCGAAGCCTTCTATCGCCGCGCCACCGACAAGCGCGAGGCCGTGCGCCGCATCCTGCGGATCACCGACGCGGAGGCCTTTCTCAAAGAGAGCGGCTACGAGGGCGGCAAGTAGGCGCAGATTTCCAGGATGGCCTGAATGAGGCCGTCGATGGTGTAGACGCGCGCCTCGGCCGTTACTGCGAGGCCCAGCTCGCGGGCCGTGGCGCTGGTGACCGGTCCGATCGTGGCGACCTTCACTCCAGCCAGCGCCGCAGGCCCCACGGCGGCCACGAAATTCCGCACGGTGGACGAGCTGGTGAAGGTCACGCAATCCACCGCGCCGAGCGCCGCGGCCCGCCCCGCGAGGTCGGGCGGAATTCCGGTGCGGTAGGCTTCCACCACGTCAACCTGCGCGCCGCGCCGGGCCAGTTCGGTGGGCACCAGGTCGCGGGCGACGGCGGCCCGCGGCAGCAGGATGCGGCAACCGCGCAGGTCGTAGGTTTCGAAAGCCTTGAGCAGCCCTTCGGCGACGTATTCGCGGCCCATCAGGTCCACCTTCAGGTGCAGCGCTTCGATGGCCGCGCGGGTAGCCGGGCCGATGGC
>DATJRE010000336.1:0-5416 GCA_035505095.1 Bryobacteraceae bacterium
TGCGCGACCTGTGGGCGCATAAAGACCTGGGTAAGAAGTCCGGCGAGTTTTCCGCCGACGTGCCGTCGCACGGCGTGGTGATGATCCGGATTGCCAAGTAAGTTGCGCGAGCATGTCCCTCGATTTCGTCCGGCGCTACTCGATGTCGTTCCCCCACGCCACCGAAACGCTGCAGTGGGAGAGCCTGGTGTTCAAGATCGGCGGCAAGATTTTCGCCATCGCGGCGCTGGAGCCGGTGCAGACGTGGCTCTCGTTCAAGGCCACGCCGGACGATTTCGCGGAACTCACGGAGCGTTCGGGCATCATCCCGGCGCCGTACCTGGCACGCGCGCTGTGGGTGGCGCTGGAGGGCGAGGACGCACTGAGCACGGCGGAGTTGAAGCACTACCTGCGGAAATCCTACGACCTGGTGTGGGCCAAGCTGCCTAAGAAGGCGCAGGCCAGGCTGGGCGCGCGGAAGGGAGCGGGCTAAGCGGGGCCGACCGGCGATCCCCGGGCACGCGGATGCCCGGCAGACTCGCCGCAGCGGGGAGTCTCGCTCAGGGGGAAGGAATGATCTATCGTTCGGCGGTCCTCTGGCGGATCAAATTGATGATTTCACCAGCGTTCGGTGGACGCCCCGCCTGCTTCTTTGAGTAGATTGCTTCCCCATTGAGGAGAACTCTTAGCGATCCCGGCGCACCGGCGCGTATGCGAACTGGAATGCCAAGTTCCGGTTCAATCCGGTTCTTGAGGCTCACGGCCTCGGCTTTGATATCGGCTCAAAAAAAGCAGCGTTTAATCTCGATGGTCATTGCACTTGCCTGAGATACGGGCGATCCTGACAAGCAGGTTAGCAGACCTTCGGCGAATCGCACAACCGCCGGCGGTGTTTGGTCTTGGACCTCACGAAAGTATGCCGTCACAAAACCCAACCAAACAGTGACCCCCGACAGTGAGGTCGCTCCCGCACGGCCGCGGCTCCGATTCGACGATGAGCCGGGCGTGCCGCGGCGCGGAGGGACTGCGCGGCGGAGCGCTGCCGAACCAGTCCCAGGGAACGGTGCGGTGCGGAGGCGATATAATCCCTGGTATCGCATTCTGGCGAGGGACATACCAAACGCATGAAGGCACGAATGGGGCTAGTGTTGCTGATCTGGAGCGTGGCCGCCGCGGCGCAGGACGGATCGATTGAGAACGGACAGGCGGTGTTCCGGCGCGATTGTGGGTTCTGTCACGGGCGCGACGGAGGCGGGGGCGAAAGCGGTCCGGACCTGACGCGTTCCAAGCTGGTGGCGGACGACCAGGCAGGGAGCACGATCGGGCCGGTAATCCGCAACGGGCGGCCGGACCTCGGCATGCCGGCGTTCCACCTCAGTGACCAGGAGATTGCCGGGGTGGTGGCCTTCCTGCACAAGCAGAAGGCCAAGGCGGACGCGGACAAAGGCGGCCGGAAGGGCGTGGACGAGGCGGACCTGTTGACGGGCAACGCCGCGGCGGGGAAGCGGTATTTCGACCAGACGTGTGCCCGCTGCCATTCGGCCACGGGCGACCTGGCGAGTCTCACCAAACGGCTGCGCGGTTTGCGTTTGGAGGAACAGATGCTGTATCCGCGCAGCGCCAAGTCCACCGTGACGGTGACGCTGCAGGACGGAGACACAGTTTCCGGGCAGTTATCGTACCTGGACGAGTTCACGGTTGCCTTGAAGGACGCCGGCGGGAAACACAGGTCGTGGCGCACGGCGGACGTGAAGTACACCGTGTCCTCGCCGGCGGAGGCTCACGTGGAGCTGCTGCCGCAGTATACCGACGAGGATGTACACAACCTGGTGGCGTATCTGGAGACGCTGCGCTAATAGGCGACTATGAAGCTCTCATCGACAATTTTCTTCTTCGCTACCTGGGCTGCCCTGGCGGGGCCGCCGGGGGACGGCTGGCCGACGTATCACGGCGATTATTCGGGCAGGCGGCACAGCGCACTGACACAAATCACTCCGGAGAATGTGGGCGGCCTGACGCTGGCGTGGGCGTTCCAGACGGGGCAGCAGGCCGCCATCAAATCCTCGCCGCTGGTCGTGGATGGGGTCATGTACTTCACGGTGCCGGACAACGTGTGGGCCGTGGATGCGCGGTCGGGGCAGCAGGTCTGGCACTATACCTATCCGCCGAACAAGGGGCTGCACATCGGCCAGCGAGGCCTTGGAATCTACAAGGACTGGCTGTTTTTTCTCACACCGGACGCGCACCTGGTTTCGCTGAACGCGAATGACGGGAAGGTGCGCTGGACCGTGGATGTGGCGGACTCGACGAAAGGCTATTGGACGACCATGGCGCCGCTGATCATCGGGGACCACGTGATCGTGGGGGTCTCCGGCGATTTCGATAATTTGCGCGGCTTCCTGCGGTCCGTGGATCCGGAAACGGGAAAGACCCAATGGGAGTGGGACAGCACGCCGCCTCCGGGAACGAAGGACGCGGCAACCGGCGGGATGACCTGGATGACGGGGACCTACGATCCGTCCCTCGACATGATCTATTGGGGCACGGGAAACCCGACGCCGGTGCTGACGGCGACGACGCGTCCGGGCGACGACCTCTACACGTGCAGCATCGTGGCGTTGCGCCCGGAGACCGGCAAGCTGGTCTGGGCGTTTCAGGCCTCGCCGCACGACACGCACGACTGGGACGCCGCCGAAGTTCCCGTGCTGGTGGACGCAGATTTCCACGGTGCGCCGCGCAAAATGCTGATGCAGGCGTCGCGCAACGGGTACTTCTTCGTGCTCGACCGCGAGACGGGAAAGAGCCTGCTGACGGCGCCGTTCGGACCGGTTAACTGGTCGCTGGGGGTGGATGCGAGAGGGGAGCCGATTCCGAATCCGAAAAAGGAACCGGCGCCGGACGGCAGAATCATTGCACCGGACGAAGGGGGGCTGACGAACTACCGGTCGCCGAGCTTCGATCCGAAGACGGGGCTGTTCCTGGTGGACGCCCATCCGAGCTGGAGCGTTTATTTCGCCAAGCCCGCCGACGGGACCTACGGCTGGGCGGGCGCGGATTACGGCGTGTGGGGGAAGGGCGAGATCGAAGCGATCGACTACCAGACGGGGAAGCCGCGATGGACGCACGAACTGGGGCCAAACGGTTCCAGCGCGGGCGTGCTGACGACCGGGTCGGGGCTGGCCTTCACGGGCGATGCGCACGGCAATTTTCTGGCGCTGGAAACGGCAACCGGGAAGACGCTGTGGCACGCGGGGACCGGATCGCGGATTGAGAATTCGCCCGAAACCTTTGAGTTGGACGGGCGGCAGTACGTCCTAATCGGCAGCGGCAGCGTGATATTCGCGTGGGCGCTGCCGGAGCGGAGATAGCAATCGCCCGGCAATGGCTGCGGCGGGCGATGCTGCTGCGCCGGCAGCCGCTGTGCAAGAATGCGGGGCGCGCGCAACCGTAGATAATCACACACGAGATCATCACACACGGCGGCGGGTGTGTCGGGGAACCGGTTCCGGCGGAAGCGGTCACCAGGCGGGAGATCGGGGGTTGTGCGAAAAAGACCGTGGGACTGCGCACGGCAGATCAAATGCTCCGAAAGGCTGGTAGGAAGGGAGGCTTATCTGATCTCGCTCGCCGAGAGGTCCAGATGATTTTCAATTTTTGGCATGACTTAGTCCCTACAACGGCCATCCGTCGATTGAGTCGCTATCCTTCCGCGTAGTTAGTTCCCACTTACCTGGACTTTCGCATCACTTCGCGCCACTGGTACTTCATAATGTCGGGACGTTGCGAGATTTGCCGCACAAAATCGGGAACACCAACTTCTTCGTGACGCGTCTGCCAACGGATTTCGCAGGACAGCCAGACCTCCGCTTCGGCCCCGGAAGACCAGGAGATAATGCGGAATCCCAGCGCGCTTAAATTTCGATCGAGGTCCCCGCGCAGGGCTGGTTCTTTGCGCACAAGCAGCTTCAACTCTCCGATCCGCTCCTGGCGCATTCGTACTTCTACCCACTCCATGCACCAGAGAGTTGCGAGGCCCATGGCAGTGGCGGACACGCCGAGACCAATTTGTCCGCCTCCGAAGCACAACCCCACCACGCTGATGAACCACAAAGTGGCGGCGGTAGTGATGCCCGTCACCAAGTGGCCGTGTTTTAGAATGGTCCCGGCTCCAATGAAACCGATACCGGAAAGAATTCCCAACGGCAGCCGCTCCACGTCCATGACCGCGAAGGAATTGGGACCCTTGCCGGACGTCGCCAGCAACAAGTCGGCTTGAATCATGGCGACAGCCGCGGCCAGAGCCACCAGACAGGTGGTACGCAGGCCGGCAGGGCGGCCACGAGCGGTGCGGTTCGCGCCCATTAGCACACCGGCGCCCGCGGTCAGCGCTAACCGCCTGGCGATCTCAATCCAGTCCGGCACTGCGGTCATTCCCACAATCGATGCAATCCCTCTGCCACGTCACAATGGCCGACTGACTGCTGGCAGTTTTGATAGATGCAAATTACAAACGCCAACTTCCTGGTGGAAGACGAATGGAAAGATATGTACGATTTCGAGAAACGGCTGGTGCGCTCCATTCCGAGAATTGCCCAAGCCGCGACGTCAGAGGAACTCCGGCCAGGATTGCTGGAACCTCTCGAAGTCACACGAAATCAAGCACAGCGGATCGGGCAGGGATTGGAATCCGCCGCGCGGCGCGTGGAGCTTTACGGGAGGGCCCCCGATGCCGCGGCGCACGCCGTTGCCGGTGGGTTTTGCAGCAGAACCGGGAAGAGAAGCGGCAGGAGGGAGGATAAGCAGATGCCCGCAGCCAAACGATGGTCGCAAGCCGTCACGACCCATAGCAACGCCCTGGATCTGGAACCGGGGGTTTTCGAACTAGACAGCCCGACAGCCATTGCGGAATCGTTGAAACGCTCGGCCGACCGCAGCACACGCTGCAAAACCACGCCCTTCCAATCCGCCATGTCGATGCTCAACTTCTATATCAATCGCGCCGGCAAGAACCTGCCGGAGAAGCGGCTGCACCTTCTGGAGAAGGCCAAGAACGAATTGCGTAAATTATACGGAAAACCAACTGCGTAACGAGCCGTGGGCGGCTCATGCCAAAACGTAGAACGGCAGTACCGGCAGGTCCCCGATCGCGACGGCCGGAGCCCCAGGGGAGCGGCGCTGCCCCGCTTCCAATCCGCCGGGAATTAGGCTGACTGCGCTGGTCCCGGGCGGCGGCCAGATATGTCTGGGATTGGGCGGGGCACACAACTGGCTGACCGCCGACCGATTACCGGTTTGGAAAGGAACAATATGACGACTACCGAGCAACTTCACACCGTGTCCGTGCAACTCCTGCACGACAAGGCGACGCAACTACGGATCGACAGCGTGCGCGCGACTACGGAAGCAGGCAGCGGCCACCCCACCAGTTGCGCCTCGG
>DATJRE010000337.1:0-11455 GCA_035505095.1 Bryobacteraceae bacterium
TCGCCGCGTCTTCTGGATCGTTGACAACTGTTCCGCTCACCGTGGCGCCAGGGCCGTACACCGACTGCAAAACGCCTACCCACAACTGGTCCTGGTTCACGCGCCAGTCCACGCCAGTTGGTTAAATCAAGTGGAGATCTATTTCTCTATCGTCCAAAGGAAGGTTTTGACGCCCAACGATTTTCCGAACCTGGATTCCGTCGCGGAGCGACTCCTGGATTTTCAATACTACTGGGAATCGGTGGCCAAACCCTTCGAATGGAAGTTCACTCGTCAAAAGTTGGACGACTTGCTCAAGAAGCTGGAGATTGCCGTTTAAAATCGAGTAGCACCGTAAAATTCGTCGGCGTATTTCTGAAACGACCGACTTAGTTAAGGACGGTTTGCGGGGGAGGCTTGGGGCTTTTCGATGGCGGGGGCCAGGGCCATCACGGCCCAGGCGGTGCCGGCGGAGGAGACCCACTGGTCGTGATCGAAGGGGAAGCCGCTTTGGAAATAGGGTTGGAATTGCGGGGCGCGGCTGCGGACGTACCAGGAGCCATCGGGCCATTGGCGGTCGAGGAGGAAGCGGACGCCGCGGCGGTAGGGCGGGGAGGCGGGGGTGGCGGCGGCGGATTCGGCCAGGGACCAGAGGGATTCGCCGGTGGCGAAGGGGTCGCTTGCGAGGTTGGGGTTCTGCGACCATCCGCCATCGTCGCGCTGGCGTGCGGTGAGGGCGCGGGCGGCGGCGGCCACCTGGAGGGGATCGGCGGCGGCCCAGGCGAGGCCGGCGAGGCGCATGGCGAAATCGTCGTTGGTGGAGGGGTGGGCCTCAGCGAGCCAGGCGCGGGCCTGCGCCACGCGGCGGTGGAATTCGGGCTGGCGCGCGGGCGGGGCGTAGACGGCGAGGGCGTGCAGGCAGCGGGCGGTGCGGGCGATATCGCCCTCCTGGAGGGGGGAGCGGGAGGCGTCTCCGGTGTGCCAGTTGCCGGCGCGATGCTGCAGGGCGGCGATGTACACGGCGCCGGTGTCGGTGACGGGGCCGGCGGGATAGCGGGCGGCGGCCAGGGCCTGGAGCATGTAGCAGGCGGTATCGGCGAGGCCGCCGGGATCGATCCGTTCCATGAGGGGCTCTTTTTGGGGAGTGAGTTCGGCCTCCATCATTTTGAGGAAAGAGGCGGCGGCCTCGCGGTCCACGGGTACGCCGGCGGCGCGGGCGGCGGAGGACGCGAGGGAGGCGAAGACCTGGTGATGGCAGCCGACGCAGCCGGATTGCTGGAAGAACTGGGTGGCGCCCTGGTTGAGGAGGGCGGTGGCGGATTGGACGGCGGCGGCCGCGTCGCGCGGGGCGGGCGTGCCGGGGGCGGCGGGGGGACGTTCGGGCGGCTGGCCGAAGTGGAATTGGGCGCGGGTGAAGGGGCCGTCATGGGCGCCGGCCTGCTGGAGGGCGGCGATGACGGCGGGGTCGCCATACTTGCGAGCCCAATCGAGGGGGGTTTCGCCGGCTTTGCTGAGGGCGTTGGGGGCGGCGCCGGCTTGGATGAGGAGGCGGACCACGGCGGGGTCCTGATGTTCGGAGGAGACCGCCAGCATGAGCGGGGTCATGCCGCGGATATCGGCGGCGTCGGGGTGGGCGCCGGCATTGAGGAGGGGCTGCAAGACTTCCACTCCGCAGTAGGGCGCGGCGAAGTGGAGCGGGGTGAGGCGGACCAGTTCGATGGCGCCGAAGCGGACGGTGCCGCCGGAGGTGTTGGCGGCGTTCACGTCGGCGCCGTGGGCGAGGAGGGCGGCGGCGGCCGGGGCGCTACAGTTCTGGAGGGCGAGCATGAGCGGGGTGAGGCCGGAGTGGCTGGCGGCGCGGGCGTCGGCGCCGTGGGCGAGCAGGAGGCGGAGGGATTGGAGGTCGCCAGCCAGGGCGGCGAGGGCCAGGGCGGTAGTGCCGGCGGTGTCGCGAGCCTCGACGGCGGCGCCTTTTTGGAGCAGCAGGCGGACGTTTTCGGAGCAGCCATCGCAGGCGGCGGCGACCATGAGGGGGGTGCGGCCGAGGCGGGAATGGGCGTTGGGGCCGGCGCCGTGAGCGAGGAGCAGGCGGAGTTTGGCGAGATCGGCAGCCGCCCAGAGGAGCGGGGTGGCGTCGAGGCCGTTGCGGGCGTTGGGATCGGCGCCGGATTCGAGCAGGAGATGGACGGCTTCGGCGCTGCCGAACGCGGCGGCGTAGAGGAGCGCGGGGGTGCCATGGGAATCGCGGGCGCCGGCGGTTTGGCCGGCGGTGAGTTGGCGGCGCATGGCGGGGAGGTTGTTGGCGCGGATGGATTGGAAGAGATCGCCCGCGTGGGCGGCCTGGACGGCCGCGGCGGCGAGGCACACCGCGAGTGGAATGCGGATGCGCATGGGGTCCCTCTGCTGTTTCTGGCAGTATAGCATCGGGGCGGAGTTCGGGAAGGGCGGCGCGCGGTACCTTGACATTCTACCTACATAGAGTATCATGCTAGTTGACCATGCCCGGTAAGAAGACCGACCTCATTCAAGGCACGCTGGATCTGCTGATTCTGAAAACGCTGGCGCACGAGCCGCTGCACGGGTACGGGATCGCACAACGGATTCTGGTGAGTTCGAAAGAGATTCTGCAGGTGCAGCAGGGATCGTTGTACCCGGCCCTGCACCGGCTGCAGCGCAAGGGGCTGCTGAAGAGCGAGTGGAAGGAGTCCGGCAGCGGGCCGATGGCGAAATACTATGCGCTGACCGCCGCGGGGCGGAAGAGTTTGCAGGAGGAACAGGCGCAGTGGAAGCGCTATGCGGGGGCGGTGGAGATGGTGCTGGAGAATTAGCGAGGAGGAGCGATGCGGTTTCCGTGGCATCGAATGGAGGCGGACCTGGAGCGGGAGCTGGCGCATCACCTGCACCACCTGACGGCGGAGTTTGAGCGGCGCGGGCACTCGCACCAGGAGGCGGTGCGGATGGCGCGGCGCGAATTCGGCGGCAGCGCGCAGGTGAAAGAGCGGTGCCGGGACGAGCGGCGCTGGGCGTGGATGACGGGCATAGGGCAGGACGTGACGTTCGCCTTCCGCCAGATGCGCCGTTCGCCGGCGTTCGCGGCGACCGCGATTGTGACCTTGGGGCTGGGGATTGCGGCCAACGTAATTGTGCTGGGGGTGATGCAGGGATTGGTGCTGCGTCCGCTGGATCTGCCGCACGCGGACCGGGTGATGAGCTTGCAGCCGAAAAGCGGAGGGCCGTTTGTGGCGTATCCGGAAGTGCGCGATGTGCGCGACGGCAGCAGTGTGTTTACGGCGGTGGCGGGGGTTGAGGTGCAGGATTTTGGGCTGGAAGCTCACGGGGCCACACGGCCGGTGTGGGGCAGCGAAGTGAGCGGCCAATACTTCGAGGCGATGGGGATCAAGGCGTTCCTGGGGCGGCTGCTGGGGCCGGCCGATGACGTGCATCCGGGAGCCTCGGAGGCGGCGGTGCTCTCCTGGCCGTTATGGAAGAGCGATTTCGGCGGCGACCCGCACGTGGTGGGGACCACGGTGCGCATCGACAAGGCATCCGTACACGATTGTGGGGGTGACGCCGGAGGGCTTCTACGGCACCGAGAAAATCGCCCAGGTGGATATTTTCGTTCCGATGGCGAATGAATTTTCGCTGGATGGCGTGGACTGGCTGGAGTCGCGCAGTTATAAGAATGTATTTGCGGTGGTGCGCATGAGGGACGGAGTTACGGTGCCGCACGCGCAGGCGGAATTGGACGCGGTGGCGGCGCGGGTTGCCCGGCAGTATCTGAAGGAAGAGGACGGAGCGGCATGGAAGCTGGCTCGTCCCGGCCTGGTGGGCGACTTCATGGGCGGGCCGGCGCGCGGTTTTCTGGCGGGGGTGATGGGGCTGGCGGGGATTCTGCTGCTGGCCGCCTGCGCGAACCTGGGTGGGCTGTTCGCGGCGCGCACGGCGGACCGGACGCGCGAGATGGCCATCCGGATGGCGATTGGGTCGAGCCGATGGCGAATCCTGCGGCAGGTTTTCGTGGAGACGCTGGGGCTATCGCTGGTAGCGGGCGCGGGGGCGTGCGGGCTGGCGTGGATGGCCCTGACGGGCCTGGCGGGATGGCATCCGCCCACGGTTTATCCCATGAAGTTCCAGGTGATGCCGCAGGCGTCGCTGATGCTGATGGGGCTGCTGATTTCGGTGGCGGCGGGCGTGGTGCTGGGGGCGATGCCGCTGGTGCAGATTTGCAAGACCGATCCGAATGACGCCATCAAGAGCGGCGGAAGCCAAACCTTCGCGGGACGCCGCTGGGCGCTGCGCGATGTTCTGCTGGCGGCCCAGATTGCGCTGTGCTGCGTGACGGTGACGGCGGCGTTCGTGTCGCTGCGGGGGCTGGGCAGAGCGCTGACCATGAACCTGGGATTCCAGCCGCAGAATGCGGTGCGCACACAACTCGACCTGAGCCAGGCCGGGTATGGAGCCGGTGCGGCGGCGGATCGCTTCCAGCGCCAGTTGCTGGAGCGCGTTTGGCAGCTTCCCGGAGTGCAGGCGGCGGGCTACGCCAACGCGACGCCGCTGAACCTGGACGCCAGTACGACGGGGATCTACGCGCAGCAGAGCACCGATTTCCGGCCCACCAACAAAGCCTTCGACGCCTATTTCTACGACGTTTCGCCGGGGTATCTGGGGGCTGCCGGAACGCCGCTGCTGGCGGGACGCGATGTGAGCTTTGCCGACACGGCCAAGACGCCGGCGGTGGCCCTGGTGAACCAGCAATTCGCGCGGCAACTCTTCCACACCGAGCACGCCGTGGGACGCTATTTCAAAGACCGCTCCGGGGCGCCGGTGCAGGTGGTGGGGATTGTGGCGGATGGGAAATACTTCACGCTGAGCGAAGATCCGGCGCCCACGGTGTTTTTCCCCATGGCGCAGAAAGGGGACACGCGGATGGCGCTGATTGTGCGGACGCGGCGCGACGCGGCGGACATTGTGACCGGGATTCGCGAGGCAGTCCGCGAACTGGACCGCGCGGTTCCGATCGGCGAATCCGGCCCCTGGAAAAACCAACTGGCGATGAGCCTGTTTCCGGCCCAGGTGGCCACGGTGGCGCTGGGCCTGTTCGGCGCGTTCGGCCTGCTGCTCTCGGTGGCAGGGACGTTCGGGCTGGCTTCGTACACGGTGAGCAAGCGGCTGCGCGAGCTGGGACTGCGGGTGGCGCTGGGAGCGCAGGCCAGGCAGGTTCTTGCGGCGGCGCTGGGCCGGATGCTGATCCTGCTGGCGAGCGGTTCGGCGGTGGGGATTGTGCTGGGCGCGGCGGCCAGCCGGCTGCTCTCGGCGATTGTCTACCAGGCCTCGGCGCAGGATCCGCTGGTGCTGGCGGCGGTGGCGATGACGATGGGGACGGCGGCGCTGCTTTCGGTGGCCGGCCCGGTGCGGCGCGCACTGCACCTGGACCCGGCAAGGCTGCTAAGAGAGCAGTAGGATCGGCCCGCTCCGCGGCGGTGCTGCCGCGCCACGCGCGTAGGGGGATGGCAGCAGTACTGCCGTTCGGTCGTGACGTGCCAAATAGCCTCGGCGGCAAAATCGGTAGGCGCCCGGCGGCCAGGAGGAGCGCGCAGGAATCCACTGAATCTGACTATCGGAATCTGATATAACGGAATCTGATCATGAAAGCCGGCATCAGGACGGATTGTCGATCCCGCGTACGATCCGAGGTGAAACCTTACTTTCGCGGGGTTTTGCGGTTGGCGGCTGCGGCTGCCCTTTTGTACGCGGAGTTGGCTGGAATGGCTCAGGCGGGCTTGGCTCAGGTCTCCGGGGGGCCCGCTTCCGCCGGAGGCGCCAGCGCCAGCGAAAAACATCCGAAGTTCGAGGTGATTTCGATCAAACGCCACACTGCAGAAGGCGGGCCGGTTCAGACTGGGCCGACGCCGGACGGGTTTCGTTCGATCGGTCTGCCCCTGTTCGGTATTTTTCAGTGGGCGTATGCGCTTCCGAACCAGCCCGGGTTGCTGCGTGGAGACCGGATTGAGGGGGATCCGGGTTGGTTGAGTGACGAACTCTATGACGTGGTGGCGAAGGTTGACCATGCGGACCTTGCCGGCTGGCACAAGCCGGCGATGAGGCAGACAATGCTCCGCGCGATGCTGCAGGCGATGTTGGCCGAACGGTGCAAAGTAGTGGTGCACTATCAGAGCCAAGAGGCGGCGGTGTATGACCTGGTGATCGCGAAGGGCGGGCCGAAGTTCAAACAGGCAGAGACTGTGGATACGGCCGAACTGAGGCGGAAGCACCCCGAAGGAGGGATCATGAGGGGGAGCGGCACGATGGCTGTGCAAAGCCCAAATACGACACGGTGGTACGCCATGCCGATGGCGATCCTGACGAACACGATACTATCGAGCATTGTGGACAGACCAGTGGTGGACAAGACCGGCCTGACCGGGTATTACGACCTTGCAATGCCATCGTCGGCCCTGCGGCGACCGCCGCCGCCCCCTCCCCCCGGGGCGTCGCAGCCGCACGATGCGCCATCCCCACCGCTAGAAGATGAATCGATCTTTGCGGCGCTGGAGGCGTTGGGGTTACGGCTGGAGCCGGCGAAAGGCCCCATGGAGACGTTGGTGATCGATCACGTGGAACGACCTTCCGAGAATTGACCTGGCAAACAACCGGCCGCGATGTACAGGCGGGGCAGCATGTTTCGTCATTCTAACCCGCCGCTTGAATCCGCCCCTCCACCTGGGCCTTAAACGGCGCGTCCTGAATCGACTCCAGGTTGATGCGCACGTTCTCCATCACGCCGGCCTTGGCTGCCACCACCAGCGCCTTCGCCACTGCCAGATCCGACCCAAACTTCGCCGGAATCTCCAGCGCCTCTAGCCGCCGCGCCATAGCGCATGCGCGCTCGTATAGCTCCAGAGGCACTTCCGCCGCGCCGTGCAGGGCCTCTTCCACAAACGGCGCCCGCTCGTCCTTCGGCCGTTTGTAAGCCGCCATCACCTTCTGAAACGCCTCGGCATCCCGATCCACCGCCTCGGTGAAAAACCTGCGGTCGTCTTCGAACGGTCCGCTGTCCTGCTTGGCCAGCCGCGTCACCATGGCCCCCAGCGCCGCCGCCATGGCCGCCGCGGCAGCCGACGCGCTCCCTCCTCCCGGCGTGGCCGTGGGAGCGGCCAGCGCGTCCAGAAACTCCGGCAGGCCGCCACGCGCCGCCATCGCCTCCGCAATGCGGTGTTCCAGGACCAGCTCGGGGCGGAAGTTCTCGTAGCGCAGGAAATACTCGGCCGACATCTCAATAGCCTTGCGCGGAATCAGCCCCACGATCTCGCTGCCCACCACGGGCGCGCCATACCGCTCCGCCTCGCGCCGGACAGTTTCGAACACCAGGTGCATGGGGGTCTGCTCGAAATCGGTCAGGTTGATGGACACCTGCGCCAAGTTGCGCGACGCCAGCAACACCCCCATGGATTTCACGAACCGGAAGCCGCCGGTCGAAAAGCGAATCGTCTTGGCGATCTTCTTGGCAATCCCCACATCCGGCGTGCCCAGGTTGATGTTATACGCGATCAGGAACTTGCGCGCGCCCACCACGGTCGCCCCGGCGGTCGGATGGCACCGCGCCTCGCCGCAATCCGGCGCGCGGCCCGCCTCCACGCCCATCTCGCGCACCAGCGCTTCGAACTGCCCGCGCCGGATGTTCTCCAGGTTGGTGCGCTCCGGCCGCCGCGCCGCCGCTTCGTAGAAATACACCGGCACCTGAAAGCGTTCCCAGATCTGCTTCCCCACGCGCTCAGCCAGCCGCACGCAATCCTCCAACGTCACTCCCTCGATTGGGATAAACGGAATCACATCGGCCGCGCCAATCCGCGGATGCGCCCCCCGGTGCTGCGTCAGGTCGATCAGCGCCACGGCCTTTTCCACCGACCGCAGCGCCGCCTCGGCCACCGCCGCCGGCGGCCCGACGAACGTCAGCACGCAGCGGTTGTGGTCGGCGTCCGATTCGCGGTCCAGCAGCACCACCTCCGGAACTGCCAGAATGCTGGCGACGATGGCGTCAATCTTGGCCGTTTCGCGGCCTTCAGAAAAATTGGGCACACACTCGACAAGTTGTCTGGGCAAACCGTTCTCCTTGGAAGCCACATTCTATCGCGTCGGGCAGGAGCCGCATTCACGAATCTCGCTTAGCGCGTAACTCCTTCGGCCGCTGCAACTTGCCTATACCGCGCGGGCGCCGTTCGCCATCCCCAGTGGTATAAGTGGAACGGAAGGCAGCCGTGGGTAGGCTTGTTCCGCGGCGTCTTTTGCGCCGTCCGCAAACCGCCAGGATGGGGTAAACCATCGACGCACCCTAAACCCGCCGAGGACGGCCCGAGTTCCGGACCATTTTGCGACTGAGGGCGCGATGAACCCCGCTCGATGAGCAGACGGCGCCGCGGCGTTTGGCGAACGCGGGGGCATAGGTTCGCGTGGCCCCTGGCCGGGGTGCCCGGCCGCACAGAGCGCGTCTGTTTTCAGCCCAAGGCCGGCCGCCCCCGCAACCCCGCCGCTTGCCGGGCCGTCTGGCAGATAATGGAAGCGATGGATACGGAGCCGGTTTGTCCCAGGTGTGGAGGCGTGGGATGGCTGATTGTGGAGCACGCTAACGTCTCCGGCGCGCAGCCGTGCGAATGCCGGAGCCAGGGCCGCTCCGGGCGCCTGGAGGAACGCGCCCAAATCCCGCCGCTTTACCGTAACGCGACTCTGGAGAACTTCGTGGTGCCCGGGCCGGACAATCCGATTGCCCGCCGCGAACTGACCAACGTGCTCATGTCGGTGCGCAATTACCTGCGCGACTTCCCGAACGAGGCCCGTCCCGGCCTTCTGCTGATCGGCGAACCCGGCACCGGGAAGACGCACCTGGCCGTGGGGGTGATTCGCAAGATTCTGGAGAAGGGCTTCGAATGCCTGTTCTGCGATTACCAGAACCTGCTGGACCGCATCCGCGCCGGCTTCGACGAATCTTCCCATTCCACCGACAAGGAAGCGTACCGGGTGGCATTGGATGCGGAAATCCTGCTGCTGGACGACCTGGGCGCGCACCGCGGCTCGGACTGGGTGGAAGACACCATCACCGCCATCATCACCTACCGCTGCAACCACAAGAAAACCCTGATTGCGACCACCAACGTGCCGGATGCGGACGCGGGCAGCGCGGTGGTGCAGAAGAACGTGGCGCTGGATAAGCCCGAGTACCGGCGGATTCTGGCGGAGCAGATTGGGGGGCGGGCGCGTTCGCGGCTGTTTGAAATGTGCACCGTAATCCGCATGCCGCTGGTGGAGGATTACCGGGTGCGCAGGGCCCGGCAGTTCTGATGGGCTGGCGGGCGCTATGCCTTCCGGGAGCGCTGGCCGCACTGGCGATGGCCACGGCAGCCCCTCCCCCGGCGCCCGCCACCGCTCGGCCAGTGGAATTCGTGCAGGCGGTCGAGTTCCCGTACTATCTCTACCCGCGCACGTTGTGGGAGCGGGAACTGGTCTGGATGAAAAGCGCCGGCGTGCGCACGGTGGAGTTTTCCATCCCCTGGAACTGGCACCAGCTTGCGCCGGGGGATTACGATTTCACCGGCCGCACCAGCCCGCGCCGCGACTTGGTGGGGTTCGTACGGCTGCTGCGGCGGCTGAACCTGCTGGCCTGGGTGCGTCCCCTGCCGCCGGTGACGGGGTGGCGCGACCAGGGAACCCCGGCCGGCGCGGATGCCGCTTCCCGCGCCGCCTGGCTGAAGCAACTGGAGCAGTTGCTGGCGACGCAAACCGCCAGCCACGGGGGCCCGGTGGCCTACGTGGAAGGCCGCGCGCTGGGCATCGATGCGGAAGCGCCGCCGGCCCACGTGATCAGCATTTCGGCGGGCGATCCGCACGCGCTGGAGGCCAGCCGCGCCGCCATTGCCGCCGGCGGATCCACGGGCGCGCTGCTGTGGACCGATGTGGAAGATGCGCTCTATCCGGCCGGCTGGGCTCCCGCCGGAACGCCGTTTCTGCGCAAGGGAGTGGTGAGCCTGAACGGGGATGAGCGCCCCACGATTGCCGCCTTGCGGCGCGACGCGGCCCTGCTGCACAACTGGTCGTCGCTGCTGGCCGGGCTGCAGCCGGCCGCCGTGCCGAAGCCCGCCAGCGGCAAGCTGCCCGACGGGGTTTCCGTCACCGAGCTGATCTCGCCGGTGGCCTCCGTGGCATCCATCTGCAATCGCTCGAAGGCGCCCTTCCAAGACGACCTGCGGGTGCTCGATCCGGTCACCCGGAAGCCTACGGTGATTCCACAGGTGAATGTGCCGGCGGGCGAATCGCTGTGGCTGCCGCTGGCGGTTTCGATCGGGCCGGACGGGCTGTGCCACGAGTGCTCCAATTTCTCGGGAGTGGAGCACATCGTCTACGCCACCGCCGAGCTGCTCGCCATCGAATTCGAAAACGGCATCCTGGCCATGGAATTCGCCGCCCCGGTGCGCGGCGAAGTCGTTTTGCAACTGGCCCGCCAGCCGGTGGGACCCTACCTGGCAGCCGGCAAACCGACCGATTTCGATTGGGACGAGAAGACCCTCCGGGTACGCCTTCCGGTGCCGGCCAATCCGGGGTTGGACCACCATGTACGTGTCGGAATTGCCATCGAGGAGCCGGAGACCTCGGCGTTTTTCGATGAAGCCAAGCGCCTGGTGATCGGGCAGGCCAACTCCCTTTCCACCACGTATTCTTCGCCCGACGTGGCTACCCGGTCGCGGCTGCGGCTGCCGGAGGGTTTCACGGCGGTCCCGAAGGTGAAATCACCCAACGAGATTGAATACCAGGTGACTGTCCCGTCTGAAATGCTGCACGGCGATTGGGCCAACCTGGCGATTGAAGCCGATGGATTTCTGCTGGGCCGGGCCCATTTGCAACTCTTCCGGCCGGTTTCCATCCGGCTGGCGGAGGCGATCGAAATGCATGTCGGATCCGAAACCACGCTGCGGGCTGACCCGCCCATCGCCACGGCGGACGCCAAAGGCGGGGGCAACCTGGAGATCGCCATTCGCAACAATTCGCCGGGCATTCAGACCTACCGCTTGCAAGCCTCGGGAGACGGCCTGGATTTCTTCCCGCCGAAGACCGAGATCAGCGTGGGGGCCGTGGACGAGCGCAGTGTTTCGCTGCACGTTTTCGCCGCCGAGGGCGTTACCGGGCTGCGGGACTGGCGCTTGCATGTGACTTCGCCCTCGTCACCGGGCCTGACGCAGGATCTTCCCATGCGGGTGTTGCTGCTTTCGCGCGGCCGCACGGTGGTGTGGAGCGCCGACCTGGATGGCGACGGCTCGCCCGAGTGGGTGCTGGAGACGCAGAAAGTGCGCGCGGTTTTCTCCTCGCAGGATGGGGGACGGTGGATGGAGTTCGTGGCCAAGGGCGCCAATGTGAACTTTCTGGCCGAGCAGGGAGCGCTGGCCGGCGCGGGGCCGGTGCAGGCGCGAGTCACCGAAGATGGAGTGGAATT
>DATJRE010000338.1:0-3156 GCA_035505095.1 Bryobacteraceae bacterium
GCCCCTTGGGCGCGAGGTCCATCTCGATATCGGTCTCGAACCCCCACTTGTAGCCGCCCTGGGTGACGGACTGGACGGTCTCGAGCGTCTCGGTAACGGCGGGCATCGCATGTCCTATTCGGCAACGGAAATCGGGGCGCGAGCCGGCAGGCGGAACGCGCGCGGGATCGACGCCTCCTGCATGTCGGCCAGCGTGATGTTGGTCAGCGCCTGCTGGATCGCATCGTTCACCGGATCCCAGCGGCCACGCATGGGGCAGATGCCTTCCACATCGCAGCCACCGGCCGCCCCCTCCACGCACGCCGTGAGCGCGATCGGCCCATCGATGGCGGCGATCACGTCGGCAATCGGAACCGCGGCGAGTGGCCGCATCAGCCGATACCCGCCATGGGCCCCGCGCTGGGAGGCAACAAGGCCGCCGCCGGCCAGGGCCTTGAGCACCTTGGCGACCGTGGGCTCGGGAATGCCCGTAGTCGCCGAAACGCCAGGTGAGGTCTGGACCCCGCTGCCCTGGGACAACTGCACCAGCACCACGACGGCATAGTCCGTAAGCTTCGACAGCCTGAGCATGACGAATTCCAGACGATCCAAAATTGCTATAACAGGACCGCGTCAGTCCTGATTGGCCGCAAATGGCGCGTCCGGCCTGCCGCGTCAAGAGGTCACCCCGACCCCGGCCGAGGCGGGCGCATTGTCCTGCAACTGAGAGAAAGCCAGCAAGTACCAAGTAGGAAGTCATTGCACCACCACGAGAAGCCCGGTGCCTCCACGTGGATGCTGCGCAGGCATGGCCCGGTGGCGGGTGCCTGCGCGATTATGCCCGGCGATCCTCACGAAGGTGGCGGACTTGTCAGATAGTCGTGGACCATCGCAAACTGGGATGAGGAAGGTTGCTATACAACTCAACCAAAAGTAGCAATCAAACGCCCAGTTAATAAACAAGGTCCAAGGAGCAGTTAGATAAGGTGATCTCGGGCGGGTGCATGTCGCCAAATTCGGCAGAAAAGAGCGCTGGAAAATGCCGCGCCTGTTGAATGTATCGAGGCAGTATTTTCTGGCCTTGCGGCTGTTAGGGATCCTGTGTGCCACCAAAATATTTTTAATGAAGGCTCTCCTCGCGCGAAAGCGCGGGGCCGCCGCGCGCATCCGGCTTAAAGGGATTCCTTCGGATTTCTGGATGCGGCCAAAGGGTAGTGACCTGGATGTGATCTTCCAGATATTCCTTACGCAGGATTATGAGCTGAGCTGGTGTAACCCTTACGCGAGCTACATCAGGGAAACATGCACAAGAATTCGCCGCGAGGGAAATGTGCCGCTGATCATAGACGCAGGTGCCAACATCGGCGCTTCCACAGTCTGGTTCGCAGTCAATTTCCCAGCTTGTCAGATTTTCGCTATCGAGCCGGAGCGAAAGAATTTCGCGATGTTGAGCAAAAACACCAAAGATTACAGTAATATCAGACTTTTCAATGCCGCGTTGTGGGACAGGCCAAGCAGGCTTTCCCTGGTTTACGAGGGCGGAACCGGTTGGGCCTGCCGCGTTGAAGAGGGGGTGGATCATAAGGAGGTCGTACGAACTGTCACCGTTCCCGAACTGCTTCGAAGTGACGCAAAACTCAAGCCGGTAATCGTCAAGGTCGATATCGAGGGCGCCGAAACGGCATTGCTTCGAAGCCACACGGATTGGGTGGACGATGTTCCTCTTGTAGTTTTCGAGCAGCACGATAACAACTGGGAATGGCTGGGAACGTGGCAAGGTACTGGACACGCGTTTTTCTCCGTTCTGGCGCGGCGAAAGCGTGAGTATCTTTCCCGCGGAGAAAACGTCTTTGCCTTCCTGCACCCGGAACCCGACACCAGTGGCCGGACGCAGACAGACAGGGCCGTCACCGCGCTGTCCCGTCCCAGACGCGCTCGATGAGCGTCGCCGGATCGCTCGGCGCCACGTGGCCTCGCCAGGCGACGTAGCTTCTATCGCTTGTGTCGCGGGGGTAATCCGGAAATCCTCACCCGGGCGGGGGCCGCATCGGGTTCACAACGCTGCCCCCGCCTCCTAACCTCGCCGGCGTTCGCAATCGGAAAGGAGTGCTCGATGGCCGGGATGTTGGAAGGCAAGGTCGCCGTGGTGACCGGATCTGGCGGCGGCATCGGGCGGGAGATCGCCGTCATGATGGCGCTCGCCGGCGCCAAGGTGATCATCAACGATGTCGGTGCCTCATTATCAGGCGAGGGCCACTCGGCTACCCCCGCCGAGCAAACCAAGCAGATCATCGAGCAACGCGGCGGCCGTGCCGAGATCAGCACCGATTCGGTCGCCGACTGGGCCTCGGCGCAGAAGATCGTGCAGGCCGCCCTGGATCACTTCGGCCGCATCGATGTCGTCGTCAACAATGCCGGTATCCTGCGCGACGTGATCTTCCACAAAATGACGGCCGACGACTGGCTCGCAGTGATCGGCGTGCACCTGAACGGCAGCTTCTTCGTCAGCCGCGCCGCCGCCGAGCATTACCGCAAGCAGGAGAGCGGCGCCTTCGTCCATATCAGCAGCACCTCCGGCCTGATCGGCAATTTCGGCCAGGCCAACTACTCCGCGGCAAAACTCGGCATCACCGCGCTGTCGAAATCGATTGCACTGGATATGAAGCGATACAACGTGCGCTCCAACTGCATCGCCCCGTTCGCCTGGAGCCGGATGACCAGCTCGATCCCCGCCACCACGCCCGAGCAACAGGTGCGCGTGGCAAAAATCCAGGCCATGACCCCCGACAAGAACGCCCCGATGGCTGTGTTCCTCGCCTCCGACGCCGCCAAGGACGTGTCCGGCCAGGTGTTCGGCACCAGAATGAACGAGATCATCCTGTTCAGCTCCCCGCGCCCCATCCGCACCGTGCACCGCGCCGAAGGCTGGAGCCCAGAGGCGATCGCCGAGCACGCGCTGCCGGCGCTGCGCCCCTCTTTCATGCCGCTCGACCGCTCCGGCGAGGTATTCTCCTGGGACCCGCTGTGACACCAGGGATCGTCATGGCCGGTCTTGTGCCTACCAGATTCACGCATCGCAAACCTCGTGTTTCTGACTCGGAGTTTTGCAAGATCATTGCAATGCCGTGGTTTTCGCCGGCTGTTTGGAGGGGGGAGCCATTGCTTGGCTAACGAGCC
>DATJRE010000339.1:0-13888 GCA_035505095.1 Bryobacteraceae bacterium
AGACTGCCATTTCCGGTTTGCGGATTGAGCCCATCCTATCTATTGCCGGTTAGAGATACTCACACATCGGTTGCAATCAACAGGGCGCGCGTGTATGCCGGTACATCCTGCAGCTTAAGCGCGCGCAGGCGGACCCTCCCCGCCTGACCGCGTGATGTTAAACCGGGTTAGTAACCAGAAACTCCCCTGGGGCCGATCCATCTCACTCGAATCTGCCCCCTCCAAAAACACCAAAGCCCGCGCGGTGACCGGCACCGTGCGGGCCTCCAGCATCCATAACTGATCACTTACCGGCGGAAATGGTCGAAGCGCTCCACGCGATGATCCACCCGTGCGTGTACCAGCGGAGGAGCAATCCGCACCACCGCGGGCGGCGCCCAATACCCGCCAACCCAAACGCCAGTCGGGCCATAATAGCCATTCACCCAGGTGTATCCGGGTCCGGGGCAAGCGGGAACCACGGCCACCGGCGCCGGCACGGCAATTCCGATTCCTACCGTCACGCGCGGGGCCGCTAGCAACCCACCCGCCAGAAGCATCATCACTGCGATTGCCTTTTTCATTGTTCCATCCTCCTTACGCTCTCCTAAAAAGCAAGCCCCGTGCCAAAGCGCAACCCAATGAAATAGCGCCACTTCCCCGTCGGAAAGCCGACCCAGTGGTGGATTACCGCCGCCAAGTGGTGCTATCCAACCGCCCGCGCCGCGGAGGAGTAGCCGCCGGCACCTTCTCGGCATCCCCGGTCACCGACTTCGCCAACCGCAAATCGTTTCCCTGCAATCACCTGCCGGTAGCCCACCGATTCGGACGCGGCCCCCTGTGCTACTCATGGAATGAGGAGACCCAGCATTGCCAGTGCTCGCCACTTCCGCCCATGCCACCAGTCAGCCGCCTGGCCCATCCCCAGCCCTACCGTTGCCCCTCACCACAGAAAATTGCCGAACGAACCCATTTCCCGCCTCAAAGGTCCTCTCCTCAGCGCCTTACCGCCCTCCAGGCGAACCCCGTTTCCGTTCGCTCCCGCCCTCCTCGCACAAAATTACCGAACGAACCCATTTTTCCATGCCAACTCCCATCGCCTCAATCATTTGCCGGCATCCGAACGAACCCGTCCGCCGAAGCCGCCGCGCTGCCTCGACTACCCGCAACGGCGCCAATAGTATTACACTCGTGAAATCCAGGAGGTTTGCCACCAAATTTATGCCGCGCTCCAGCTTTGCCCGTCTCGCCTTACCTATTCTTTGCTTTGCGCTCGCGCCCCTCACCGCGCAAACGCTCGATTCGCGGCTCTATGCGGAGATGCACTGGCGCTCCATCGGCCCTCCCCGCGCCGGCCGCGCCCGCGCCCTCTCCGGCGTCCCCAGCCAACCCAACGTCTTCTATATCGGCTTCGATAACGGCGGTGTCTGGCGCTCCACCGATTACGGTTCCACCTGGACGCCGCTCTTCGATCGCGAACCCACCGGCTCCGTGGGCGCCATCGCCGTGGCCCCCTCCGACCCCAACATCATCTACGTCGGCTCGGGCGCCGGCATCATCCGCCCCGACCTCTCCACCGGCGACGGCGTCTACAAATCCACCGACGCCGGCAAAACCTGGACCCACCTGGGCCTCCGCGATTCCCAGATGATCGCCCAGATCGATGTCGACCCCCACAATCCCAACCGCCTCTTCGTGGCCGCCCTCGGCCACCCCTATGGCCCCAACCCCGAGCGCGGCATCTACCGTTCCACCGATGGCGGCGCCAACTTCGAGCGGGTGCTTTCCAAGGACGATTACACCAGCGGCAACGACGTCCGCATCGACCCCCAGGACCCCAACATCGTCTACGCCACCCTCTGGCAGCAGCAGCAGGGCTTCTATGAAAACGGCGCTTTCGGCGGCACCGATGGCGGCATCTTCAAGTCCACCGATGGCGGCTCCCATTGGACCAAGCTCTCGGGCGGTCTCCCGTCCATCATTCAGGCCAACCTGGCCATCGCGCCCTCTGATCCCAAGATCGTCTACGCCACTATCGCCGTGGGTAACGCCGGCGGCGCCGGGCGCGGGGAAGCCGGCGGCGGGGGACGTGGCGGACGTGGCGGTCGCGGCGGCGGCGCCATCGCCTTCTACAAAACCACCGATGGCGGCGAGCACTGGTTCCTCGCCACCAACGATCCGCGCGTAGCCGAAACCGGTTCCCAGCGCCATCCGCCCGATAACCGCCCGCTCGCCCGCATCGGCGGCGGCGACCTGCCCACCATCACCGTCGATCCCAAGAACCCAGACGTGGTCTATAGCTGCTCCACGGTTTTCTGGCGCACCGAAGACGGCGGCCTCACCTGGTCCGCCGTGCGCGGCGCCCCCGGCGGCGACGATTACCAGAAGAGCTGGGTCAACCCCACCAACCCCAACATCATCCTGCTGGTCAGCGACCAGGGCGCGGTGGTCTCCGCCAATCGCGGCGAATCCTGGAGCAATTGGTACACTCAACCCACCGCCGCCGTCTACCACGTGACTGCCGACAACGCCTTCCCCTACCGCCTGTGCAGCGGACAGCAGGATTCCGGCTCCGCCTGCGTCGAAAGCCGCAGCATGGATGGCGAGATCACTTTCCACGACTGGCATCCCGTGGGCATCGAGGAATACGGCGAGGCCGCTCCCGATCCCAAGAACCCCGACCTGGTCTACGGCGGCAAAGTCTCGCTCTTTAACCGCGTGACCTCGCAGAAAGCGCAAGTCGGTCCCACGGCGGGCCGCGGCGGAGGACGAGGCGGACGCGGCGGCGCTGCGGGAGAAGAAGCGCCCGCGCGCACCGTCCGCACCCAGCCCCTCGTCTGGTCCTCCAAAGACCCCAACCTGCTCTTCTACGCCACGCAAAAGGTCTGGAAGACCGCCAATGGCGGCCATAGCTGGACCGCCATCAGCGGCGATCTCACCCGCAAGACCTGGGAAGTCCCCGCTAATGCCGGCAAGTACGGCAGCACGGTCACGCCCTCGCCCCTGGGGTCGATCACCGCGCTGGCTCCCTCGCCCCTCGATGTCAACGTGCTCTGGGCCGGCACCGGCGATGGCCTCCTGCAGGTCACCACCGATGGCGGCGCCAACTGGACCGACGTCACCCCGCCCCAGATGAAGGCCTGGACCCGCATCTTTAATATGGATGCCGGCCACTTCGACACCAAGACCGCCTACGCCGCCGCCAACACCCTGCGCCTCGACGACATGAACCCGCACTTCTGGCGCACCCACGATGGCGGCAAGACCTGGACTGAAATCGACAACGGCATCGCCCCCGGCGCGGTCGCCAACTCCATCCGCGAAGACCCGCGCAAGAAGGGCCTGCTCTACGCCTCCACCGACACTCAGGTGTGGGTCTCCTTCGACGATGGCGACCAGTGGAGTTCGCTGCGCCTCAACATGCCGGCCATCTCCGTCCGCGATATCGAAGTGAAGGATGATGCCTCCTGCATGTGCTCCGACCTGGTGGCCGGCACGCACGGCCGCGGCTTCTGGATCCTCGACGACGTCACCCCGCTGCGCCAGGCCGCCGAGGCCGCTGCCGCGTCCAGCGCCTGGCTGTTCAAGCCCGAAACCGGCATCCGCGTCCGCTTCGGCACCAACGATCCCACGCCTTGGCCGCCTGAAGTGCTGGCCGGCGAAAATCCCCCGCCCGGCGCGGTCATCGATTACTACCTGCCCAACTCCGCCGGCGAGGTCAAACTGGAAATCCTCAACGCCGCGGGTAAGACCATCCGCACCTATTCCAGCACCGATAGGGTGCTCAGCCCCGACCCCGCCGTCGATCCCGAGGCCTACAACAAGATCTGCCAGCAGACTCCAACCGCCCAGGATTGCAACCTGCCGCTCTACTGGCCCGCGCCCCAGCAGGTCCTGAAGACCACCGCCGGCATGCACCGCTTCACCTGGGATCTGCACTACGATCCCATCCCCGGCGCCGGCGGCGGTGGACGCGGAGGCGGCGGTGGCGGCGGCGCGGTCCCGCATCGCACCTATCCCGGCGTGAATTCGCCCTGGGTCGCCCCCGGCTCTTACACCGTGCGCCTGACCGCCGATGGTCACAGCCAGACGCAGCCCATCGTAGTGAAGATGGACCCGCGCGTGAAGATCACTCCGGAGGTGCAGCAGATTTTCACCCTCACCACCACGATGGAAGACCGCGCCCGCGCCGCCTCCGTCGCTTACAAAGAGGCTCGCGACCTGCTGGCCAGGCTCCAGCAGCGGCCCCAATCCGCCGCTAATGACGCCCTCGTCAAGCAGGTGGAAGCGATTGCCCCGGTGATCGTGGAACCGCAGGGCGGCCGCGGAGGACGAGGCGGCCGTGGCGGCTTCGGTGGCTTCGGAGGTGCGGAGCCGGCCACCCCGCCGAACCTGTCCAACATCGCCGGGCAACTGGTAGCCGCCGTGCAGCCCATGCAAGCCTCCGAGATGCCGCCCACAGCGGTGGAGTTGGAAGCCTGCCACCACGCCGAAGCCGAGTACGCTTCGCTGATGGCGAAGTGGACCGCTTTGAAGGCGAAGACCGGCGCCCCGCCCGCCGCCACCGGTGCCGGCGCCGGGGCCGCGAAGAACCGGAAGTAGCGCACTGCCGCCGCCGGCCGCGCCGGCCAGCGAGTAAGTAGCCCGCGCTCCGCGCAGCACCTGGCAGCCCCGGTGGCCGCGCGAAAACGTGGCCCCACGCTCTGCACCTAAATTAGCGCGGATTATCGCAATTGCGCGGACTGGTATTGATACCAGAGGGGCATGGTGCCTTGCCGGAGTTGCTTCGCCGCGAGGAGCAGATCGAGATCCTTGCGGTGGAGCGTCTTCCCGTATGTTTCCAGAAACTCGATGACGGCCTTGCGTTCGCCGGGACCTCCGTACTTGAGCAGAAGCACCGGCAGCTTGAAGGTGAAAGGAGCGACGCTGTTGTCTGTGGTGTGCGCCGTGGAGGCGGCTAACAAATACTCACGGGCGGCTTTCCGGTTGCCGTCCACGCGCATGGCCAACATCCCCAGAGTCATATTGGCCTTGTAGAAACAGTTGCCGTAGTTCGCGGCGCTGGAGAATCGAGGCGCCAGGCGGAGTGCTTCCTGTGCGTACCTCCGGGCAAGTTCCCAGGCTTGGCGAGCGCCGGCCCGGTCGTGATTGTAGTAGTCCAGCATGTCTCCACGCGTATAGGCATTTTCCGCCAGATAGGGCAAGAACTCGAAGCGTTGGTTCGCGGGAAGCGCAGAGACCTTCTGGTATTGTGTCTCGGAGGGCTTCTGGCCCACCGTCTGATACATCCGTTGGTAGAACTGGGTGTAAAAGTCCTGCTGCCGGATGCGTGCCAGACCATCGTGGGCCTCTGCTGAGTTCGGGTCCAGGGCCAGGGCCCGCTGCAGGTACCGCAGACCCAAGGCGGACGCACCGGGATTCTTTCCGTTGATCCCTCGCCGAATCGAAAGATCGAATCCGGCATCGGCAAGCAGAGTGGCGTCTTGGGAGCCTTCGAGTTTCTGGCTGACTTCCTGAGCGTATGGGCCGCGAGAGGCCGAATCGGCGAGTGCGGACGCGTAAATGCGCGCCAACAGGCCGGTGCGCCGGCCGTCGGTGGTGGGCAGCCGGAGAGCAATTCTCTCCGCGAGTTGGGGATCGGTGGCTTTGAAGAACATGGCGGCCGGGATCAAGGCGCGAGGGTCGGCCTCTTTCGGCTGGATCGCCGCGAGCCAGAGTTGCTTTGCCTTCTGGTACGCCGCCGGGTCGGAGAGAGGCTCGGTCATCGAAGCGCATTGGTCGCCCGGATGATGCTGAATGCACCACAGCTTGTGAGACCAGAACGCCGTTGCCGTCTTCTGATCTCCCAGCACCCGGCGGCCGCTGGTCTGATAGAAGATCATCAGTTTCCTGCGCGCTTCCAGGTCCTCGGGATTCTGGCGGACCAGGGCTTCCAGGTCGGCAACCTGGCGGGCATCCATCTCCCGTGCGGCGCGGTTCAAGTCCGCGTCGGCCTTCTGTTTCGCGAGCGTTGCGGTGTACTGCGGGTCCGGCTTCAACTGGACGGAGTAGACCGATTGTTGGCGGCAGGCCGCAGCCCCGAAGATGGCTGCCGCGCAGGTCAGCGCGACCAGTGCTTTCTGGGCGCGGGATGCGGCGGGAACAGAAGCGCCGCGCAAGATCCGGTCGATTCGGCGGCCCAGCAGACCTGTTCCCTCGACGCCCACGCCCGGGCAGGCCAGCCGGTTGCCGCGGCGTCGCACCGTCTCCGCCATATCCAGCAGGACTTCGGCGTATCTGCGGCGCTCACCGATGGCGCGAACGGCGGCATCGTCGCAGGCTTGCTCGGCGGTGAGGGCCAACTGCCCCTCGAGCCACCACGCCAGCGGATGAAACCAGAAGAAGCAGCGATTCAGGTGAGCGCCGAAGCTGCTGATGGTGTCGCGTCTCTGGACGTGCGCCAATTCATGAGCGAGCACCGCGCGCAGCTTGTCTTCCGGCCATTCGCGCCAGTCCATGGGCAACAGGATCTTCTGTGCCGCCAGCCCAATCGTGAGGGGCGTGGACACCTGGGGTGATTCGTAGACGGGCAAGTTTGGGATGGAGATTCTTCGGCTCGCGGCCAGCACGCGCCGCGCCAGGAGCCAACCCGCCAACAGACGATAGAGGAAGGCCGCCACACCCGCGGCGTACAAGGCAAGAAAGATCGCCGGCCATGGGGCGATGGGAGCCGCGGCGTGCCCGGGACTTGCGGCGGTGGCGGCCACTGGTAGGGAGGATAGATCGGCGGGGACCTCCGAGACGATCGGACTACCAACGGGTCCGGCGCCGGCCGGGACGGGGATGTTCACGCGCGGCGCGAGGTGCGGCAATACCGGCATCGACAGCATGGCGCAGAGCACCGCCAGCCATGCCCGATGGCGAACGGAACTGGAGCGGACCCTGGCCAGCAGCAGCACGATCGCGACCGCCAGGGCCACCAGGCTGATCCGGATGGAAGCATCCATCAGGACGCGAAAGAAAGGAGTCATTTGGAGGCCTTCACCTTCCTGGCGAGACGCTGGAGCGCTTCGGCGGAGAGCACTTTTGCCTCCACCATGCCGGCTACAAACTGTTCCGCCGAACCCGCCCAAAACCGGTCGATCAACTGGCGGACGGTGCGGACCGCGAGACTGCTGGCAGACGTCCTGGCTTGATACAGGAACGACTTTCCTTCCAGGCGGTGAACGAGGAGGCCGCGGGCTTCCAAACGCCGCAGGATGGTGCGGACGCTGGAGTCCTTGAGAGGGTATTTGGGCAGCAGCTTCTCGCGCACCTGGTCGGCCGTGGCGGGACCCTTGGCCCAGATGAAATCGAGGACAGCCTGCTGGAGATCGGTAAGCGGACGGGCGGACTTGTTACGCACTGTCACGTTACGGAGTGTAACAGCAAATCGGCCTGGGAGCAAGGCCCATGGGCGTTAAGGTCGCAGCCTTCGGCCTCAAACCGACGAGGCATGTAGACGCGGCCATCGTAGATCTCTCGCCAAGCCGCCAAGTCGCCAAGAATGCAAAGGCTATGATGGGAATTACGAACGCGGCGGCCTGTCATCAAGAGCCGGCCGTAAGTCGATGGCGGCTAATTTTCCGTCGGCATCCTCTCGCAGTGGTCTACCACCAGGACTTCCACCATGCCCTTTTTCGATTCCAGTTTCAGCCCAAGCTGCGACTGGAGCGCGGCAAAAACAGCGGCTCCAGCGCTGGTGATCTCGTCGTGCATTACCCCCCAAGACGACGTGCCATCCTTCCCCGGTAATCCCCACGCCGTCCCCCCTCCAGGAGGCAGGACAGGAACTCCGTCGGCATCAAAGGCCATTTTCGGCGCAGCCGCAGGCGGCACCGCTACCGCTTGGTTGAACTTGGGGCGTCCCTTGGCGACCACCAGTTCATAGACCGGCATTTCTCTCTTTTCGCGATGTACCTTCAGCCCGAACCGCTGCGCCAGAAGGTTCTGGAGCATCATCATCTGCTGCGCCTGGGTAGCGATATCTTTCCGCGTGAACCGGCCGGGATCGGGGGACGTTCGCATGGCTTGAATAGGCGGATCGATGGCGGCGGGCGACGACGCCTTCACGGACGCCACTTCGAACTTCAGGCTGGTAACGGCCTGCTGGGCGCTCGCCGCCCAAATGGCCGAAACCAGCAGCACAGGGCAATACATCTGGCGCATGGCAGTCTGTGCACCTCAAGAAGCGTGACGCGCAGATCCTTCAATGTGTTTATTCCCACGCCGCTTGCGCTGGCAGATCGATCAGGGACAAGAGGGTTCTCGTACACCGCAACAAGCCCCGGGCCAATCACGGTACAAAATCTGATGGTTAGAGCGCGGCGCGGACGGCGGCGGTCAGATCGGCTTCGCTGGTGAGGCCGTCGAAGCGTTTGAGCTGCTTGCCATCGCGGCCGAAGATTACCGTCACGGGGAGGGCATCCAGGTTGAACTGCTGGTTCAACGCGGGCGCGCCGAGGGCTACCTGGTATTGCATCGGGTGCTTTTTCAGGAACGGCGCGACGCGCTCGGCGCCCTCCTCGTCCATGGCCACTCCGACTACCACCACGCCCTTGTCGCGGAGGTCTTTTTGCAGCTTGTTGAAGCCGGGGATCTCCTGGATGCAGGGCACGCAGTAGGTGGCCCAGAAGTCCACCACCAGGACCTTTCCGGCGTATGGGGCGGGGGAGGCGAACTGGGGCAGGGCGGCTCCGTTAGCGGCCGGGACGCTGGCGGACTCCGTGGGTGGCGGGACGGCTTCGGAAGCCGGGGCGCCGGCTACATTCGTCGCGGGCGGCGTCGCGGACGGGACCGTCCCCTTGTTCAGGAACGCCAGGAACTCCGGGGCATTGCGCGTGAGGCCGGGGAACGTGGCCAGCACTTTTTCATCGGGATCGAGGATCGCGTAATACGGCTCGGCGACGGTCGAGAACTTTGCCAGTTCCAGCTTCTGGTTGGCCTCAGAGACGGCATCGGTGCCATCGGCATAGAGTTCCACAAGCACGAAGCGGCCCAATTGCGAGGCGATTTCCGGGCGGGTGAACATGTTGGCCTTCATCCAGTGGCAGTTGGCGCAGGCGTAGCCGGTAAAATCCACCAGGACGAGTTTGCCTTCGCGGCGGGCCTGGTCGAGGGCCTCGCGGTATTGGTCCTTCAGCCACACCGGGCCCGAGGCGACGGCGCCGCCCGCCGCGCTCTGGGTTTCGGATGGGGCGGGGACGTAAGCGTCCAGGTCGCCCAAAGGCGCGCCCGTCATTCCGGGCGCCAGGGTGATGGCGAAGACCAGGAAGGCCATCCCCAGCAGCAGCCGCACGATGCCCATGGGTTCCTCGGGCTTGACGCCTTCGAGGCGCACGAACCCCAGCAGGTAGAGGCCGGCCATGGCGAAGAGCACGATCCAGGCGGCCAGGAAGCGCTCGCGGGTGAGGAAGCCCCATTGCATCACCTGGTCCAGGCTGCTGAGGTATTTCAGGCTGGCCGCCAGGATGATGAAGCCCATCACCACCTTCACGCGCGACATCCAACCGCCGGAGCGCGGGAGCTTTTTCAGATACGACGGAAACAGCGCCAGCAGAAAGAACGGCAGCGCGAGGCCAGTGGAAAAGACCACCATGCCAGCCAGGGGGCGGACGCCGCCCGAACCGACGGAGGCCGCCAGCAGGGTTCCGACGAACGGCCCTACGCAGGCGAAGGACGCCAGCGAAAAGGTGAGCCCCATGAGCAGGGTGCCGACGAAACCGCCCTTCTCCGAGGAAGCGTTGAGCTTCGTCAGGATGGCCGAGGGGATGGTGATTTCGAAGGCGCCCAGCAGGCTCAGCCCGAAGGCGATGAAGAGCGCAGCGATGAAGCCGTTGACCCACGGATTGGAGCCGAGCTGCACGATTCCAAAGGGGCCCAGCAGGGCGGTAATGAGCAAGCCGATGCCCGAGAACAGCACGATGATTCCCAGGCAGAAGACCACCGCCTGCGCCACGCCGTCGCGCTTGCCGCCGGCCTGCCGGTTGAGGAAGTACGACATGGTGATGGGGATCATGGGGAAAACGCAGGGGGTGAAGATGCAGGCCAACCCGACGCCGAAGGCCAGCAGCAGAAACTGCGCCAGGCCGGTATCGGCAGCGGAAGGCGCGGCCCCTGGGGGCGCAGGGGTGGCCTCCTGGAAACCGGCGGGGATGACGACGGCCGCGGAGGCACCCGGCTGCACGTTGACGGTGACCTGCCCGCTCCAGCGGCCGGGGACGCATTGGGTGTCGCTGCACGTCTGGAACCGGCCCTCCACGGTAAGCGCAGCGGGACCGGCCGGGTCGCCGGCGGCCAATTGCACTTCGAGGAGGAAGGCGGCGTGACTTTCGTAAGTTTCGGTGTCCGCCCCGAAGGTTTTGTCGAAGGCGCGCTTGGGCTTGGTCTGGAGGATGCGCACGCGATCCACCAGAGACGCGGGCGAAATCTGAAACGAAGCGGGAATGCCCGTGCCCGGTGAGTTGGAAGCGGCGTATAAATGCCAGCCGGGTTGAATTTGCGCTTCGGCGCGCAGGAGCACTTTTCCGCCCGGCGCGACGGTGGCGGAGGAGGGATCGGTGGTGAGGGTCCAATCGGCGTAATGGGGCTGGGCCGAAGCGGCCGCGGCCAGCAGGAGGACGAAACCAATCCGCCAGGAATTGCGCAACATCTTTTAACCTCTTAGACGCGGCCGCGGCCGGAAAGCTTCGGCGGCCCGTCAGTCTCCCGTTCCGCGCTCTTTGCCGCGCAGCTCTTCCTCGATCTGCTGGTTGACACGGCCCGCGGAGAACTCTTTGGCGACGCGGATGGCATTCTTGATGGCGTTGGCGTTGGAGCGGCCGTGGGAAATGATGCACACGCCGCGCACGCCCAGAAGCGGCGCGCCGCCGTACTCGGTGTAATCCAGGCGCTTGCGGAAATGGCTGAAGGCCGGCCGCGAAAGCGCGTAACCGATCTTGCCGGCCATGGAGGCTTCGAGCGACTCGCGCAGCAGGTGCTTGAACATGTCTACCAGCCCCTCGCTGACCTTGAGCGCGACGTTGCCGATGAAACCGTCGCAGACGATCACGTCGACGGTGCCGGAGTAGATGTCGCGGCCTTCCACGTTGCCGATGAAATTGAGGTTGAGGCTGCGCAGCAGGGGGGCGGCCGAGCGGGTCATCTCGTTGCCCTTGTGATCCTCCTCGCCGATGGAAAGCAGGCCGACACGGGGCTTGGGCTGCCCCAGAATGATGCGCGAGTAAATCTCGCCCATGACGGCGAACTGGGCCAGCATTTGGGGGGAGCAATCGACATTGGCGCCGACATCCACCACCACCACAGGAGAGCCTTTGACCACGGTGGGAAAAGCGCCGGCGAGGGCCGGGCGGTACACGCCGGGCACCACGCCCTGGACCATCTTGGCGGTGGCCATGACGGCGCCGGTGTTACCGGCCGACACGAATCCCTGGGCCGCTCCATCCCGCACCATCCGCGAGGCCACCCGCAGCGAGCTGTCGCGCTTGCTGCGGACCGCTTTGGCGGCGCTGTCTTCCATGGTGATGCGCTCGCTGGCGTGGACGACTTCGATGGGAAGCTTGCGGTAATCGGCGTGCCGTGCGAGTTCCTGTTGAACCAGGGCCTGTTGGCCGACCAGAACGACTTTCACGCCCAGGCTCCGGGCGGCTTCGACCGCCCCATCGACTTCCGCTTTGGGGGCATGATCGCCGCCCATTGCATCCACGGCAATGGTCAACATGTAGCGACCAGTTTACTCCTGTGCGACTTCGACGACTTCACGTCCTTTATACTGTCCGCAGTGCGGGCAGACGCGGTGGGGCAGTTTCTGCCCGTGGCAGTTCGGGCACTCAGAGATGCCGCTGCGCTTTAGCGAATCGTGGGCGCGGCGGTTGGCAGTGCGCCTCTGGGAGTGTCTACGTTTGGGATTCGGCATAATCTTACCTCAAGCAATCTCCAGCAAATGGCAATTTCGGTTCTAACGGGCGAGATCGCGGAGGGCGCCCCAGCGGTCGTCCGCGGTTTCCAGCCGGCAGCCGCATTCGATCTCATTACGGTTTCTGCCGCATACGGGGCAGATTCCCTTGCAAAGGTCGCTGCACACCCTCTGCATGGGCAAACTCAATAGTACTTGTTCGCGAAGGATGTCCGCGAGTTCCAGTCCATCCCTTTCATAAAAGCCGATCTCGGCCTCTTCCGCACCGATCTCCACCTCTTCGTCGCGGGCGATGAAGGAGGCGGGCCGGTAATACAGGTCGAGGGCCGCATCCAAAGGAAAGCGGGCGCGCGCCAGGCAACGGTCGCATTCCGCGGCCATTTCCACGGTGTAGCGGCCCTGGATGCGCACTTCGCCCTCCGAATGCGGCAGCAACTCGGCCACGCCGGTTGCCCGCAGGGGAGAAGCCTGCTCCAGAGCCTCCCCTGAGAAATCGATCTGTCCGGGCTGGAAAGTTTCGTCGAAACGAATCTTTCGCAGCTCCATCTCCTTGACACTGAGGAACATGGGAAAAAATTGGAAGTTCGGGCGGAACCAATTCATTATAGCAATTCAGACGCGGGGCGGGGCGAGCGGGAAGTGGGGAGAAGGGGAAAGGGCGTGGGGCTTGCCTTCGGCGTTAGAGTGGGCGCCCGGAGGTGGCTCGGGTACCGGGCGATGCGGCTCTGCGGGCCGTTTTGGGGTCGGACTTCGCGGAGGCGACTTCTGGCCGGGGCTGGCAGATGGACCAAGGTCCGACGGGCGGGGTGCGGACGGAGCAACGCGCGTTCAAGGGTCAAGAAGACTTATGGGGACTAATCCGGCAACGACGGGAGCCATGGCGGGGATCATGCTTCTTATGCGACGCGAAGTTCGGCAATGCCCCGCCTCCTGGGCTTCACCACGATCTCCACATCGTGCCCTAACGCCACCAGAAAGCGCATCAGCCGCTCGACTGAATAGCCTCGGAACTGACCCGCGAGCATAGCTGAGACCTTCGGCTGATCGATCCCCATGAGCTTTGCCGCGGCGGCTTGCGTCAGCTTTCGTTGCCGGATGATCCGGTCGATCCGAATCACCAACCCCGCCTTGAGCAGGTGTTCACCAGCGTCGGCCAAGCCGAGGTCGGCGAATACGTTGCCCGTGCTAGGCTCTTGTTCCAAAGCTTTTCTTTTTGGCATTTTTCACCTCACTGCGCAACTGTTTTAGTCGCTGCCGGATCAGGTCCACCTCGGATTTCGGCGTGGCGATCCCCGTTTTGGACTTCTTCTGAAAGGCATGAATCACATAGATCGAGTCCCCGATGGAGACCGTATAGACCGCGCGGAAGGTTCCGCTTGCATCATGGACCGCGATCTCCATCACCCCGGTGCCGAGACCGTGCAAGGGTTTGGCTCTCACGCTCGTTTCGCCCAACTGGGCGATGTACAACGCATAGCCGATGTCGTCCTGGACGCTCCCTGGAAATCTCTTGACGGCAGCGAGGGAATCGGCCAACCACGTGAGACTCTTCATCTCGCCAGTACATGCCTATATTGGCATGCCGCAATGCGTGCGTCAAACGCCGGTGGTGGTGGTCCGAATCACCGGTGGTCCGAAGGGTCGCCGGTCGGCGGCGGGGCGTGATCCTCGGGGGAGGGCGGACCCAGCAGTTCGGTCAGCAGCGGCTTCAGGGCGTCGGCCCAGATTTGATAGCCCTGCACGGTGGGATGCAACTGGTCGCGGGCATTCATCATGCCTTCCCGGAGCCTGCCGGCGCTGTCGGCGAGCTGGGCGTTGATGTTCAGATAGCGGATTCTGCGGCCGTCGGCCATATGGGCCAGGTTGGCGTTAATCCGGTCGATCTCCGGGAGAACCTCCAGGTTGTCGTTGCGGGGGAAGATTCCCATCAGGATGATCACGGCGTGGGGGGCCTTGGCCTGCATGACCCCGAGCACG
>DATJRE010000340.1:0-5768 GCA_035505095.1 Bryobacteraceae bacterium
CCGCAGTTTCGATTTCCGGACCCGGGCCGGAGTTTCTGGCACTGTCGGCGATGGATTCGGGAGCCGGGGAACGGTTTGCGGCCGGCATTGGTTCGGCGGTGGCCGGGAACAATTCGGGCAGCGATGCCGCGAGAGGCACGCCGGCAGCCGGGTTTCGAGAGAACGCGGGGGCATGTTCGCTGGCCCCTTCCTGCGGCTGCGGTTTCAACGACGCGAATACTGGTAACTCCATAGCGGGATTGTCGACGCGGACCGGAAAAGGCGCTGTCTGATTGCTTGCCGCGTGCTTCTCCGTAGACCTGGCGGGCGGGTGAAGCGTGACGGGCTTGGATGGCGCGCTGGACGGAAAAGACGCGTCGGAATCTCCCATGCTCCCGTCGAGGTATGCCCAAAAGCCGGCCGGGTAGCCGTCAGCCTGGCTCCCGTGGCGCGCCCCGGCGACTATTATGTTGGCCGCAATTGCCAATTGCAGACCAGCGGTGGTCGCGGAGAAGGTCACGCCGGGTGGGGTGCATTACGAGAACCAAAGATAGAAAGCCCGATTACAAGTAGTTAGCGGCGGTGGGTGGCGCCAAATTTTTGACGGAAGCTGCGGGGCGCCATAAAGTTGCCCCGCGGCGGATCGGCAAACTGTTGCATTGGAAGCAGCTTCCCACGGTCCTCGACTTGCTTTTTACCGGCCTGGAAGACGCCATGGACCCCCTGACAATCCTAGCCGCCGGCGGAATGCAGGCTCGTCTCGAGTCGCTCGACATGCTGGCGAACAACCTGGCGAATACGGAAACCAGCGGCTATAAGACTGACCGTGAATTCTATAACCTCTATCAATCGGCCGAAGCCGGCGCGGACGAAGATGCAACCACCTTGCCGGTGATCGAGCGGACCTGGACCGACTTTTCGGCGGGGACATTGCGGGCCACCGGCAATCCCCTGGATCTGGCGCTTTCCGGCAATGGTTTCTTTGCCGTGGATGGGCCGGCCGGCACGCTATACACGCGCAACGGGAATCTTCGGGTATCGGCATCCGGAGCGCTGGTTACCAGCGAGGGCTATGCGGTCCGCACGGTCTCCGGCGGGCGTTTGCAGGTGCAGCCTTCCGGCCCGCTGGAGGTTTCCGGCGATGGTGCGGTGCGCCAGAACGGGCAGACGCTCGGCCAAATCGCCGTAGCGTCCTTCGCCGACAACAGCGTGCTGATGAAGCATGGGTCCAGCTATTTCGAGAGTACGGCCCCGTCGCAGCCGGCAGCCGGGACCGAAGTCGAGCAGGGCAAGCTGGAAGCCTCGAACGTCGGCCCGGCCGAGTCGGCGGTGCGCCTGGTGGCGGTCATGCGGCAGTTTGAAATGCTCGAGAAAGCCGCGCAAATGGGATCGCAGATGAACCGCGAGTCCGTGGAAGAGGTCGCCAAAGTGGCTTCTTAAGGAGTGATGGGATGATTCGAGCCCTTTTCAGCGCCGCCAGCGGCATGACGGCGCAACAGATGAACGTGGATAATATCGCCAACAACCTGGCCAACGCCAACACCGCCGGCTACAAGGCGCGGCGGGTCCAATTTCAGGATTTGCTTTATCAGAACCTGCTGCAGCCGGGCGCCTCCGCCAGCCAGCAGACGGTGGTCCCCGCCGGACTGCAATTGGGCATGGGGACCCATCCGGCTTCGAACGAGATCATCTTTACGCAGGGGAATTTTTCCGAGACCGACAACCCGCTCGATGTGGTGATCCAAGGCAACGGATTCTTCCAGGTCCTGCAGCCCAACGGGCAACTCGCCTACACCCGGGACGGAGAATTCCAACTCGATAAGAGCGGCAACCTGGTGACCGCCAGTGGCAATCCGATACAGCCCCAAATCACCATTCCGCCGGATGCCCTGTCGATCACCATTGCCGGCGATGGCACGGTCAGCTATACGCAGCCCAACCAGACCACCGCGCAGGTAGCCGGCCAAATCCAACTTGCCAGCTTCCAGAATCCGGCCGGCTTAAGCACCATTGGCGGCAATCTGTATACTCCCACGGAGGCGTCCGGCGATCCGACCCTGGGCGCGCCGGGCGGCGCCGAGGGGCTGGGCACTCTACTGCAGGGCTATACCGAGCAATCCAACGTGAGCGTGGTCGAGGAATTCGTGAACCTCATCGTGGCGCAAAGAGCCTATGAGGCCAATTCCAAGGTCGTGCAGGCGGCCAACGAGATGTACCAGCAGACCAATAACCTGGTGCAGCAATGACCCGTTGGCTTCTGCTATCGGTATGGGCCACGGGATCGATGGCGGCTTGTATTCCGGTGGGCGAACGCATTCTGGGGGCGGATATCGGTCGCGCGGTTCCGGCCTTCGCGGATATTCCGGGAGAAACGGTGATTGATTTCGCGCCGCCGCCGGGTGCCCGGCGCACTTATGGACCCGCGGAACTGGAGCGGTTGGCGCGCCGGTTCGGAATCCGTGCCGAGCCGGGCGAGGAAGCCTGTTTTGTGCGCTTCGCCGAACCCCTCACGTCCGAGCGGGTGCAGGCAGCTCTGCAGGCGGCGCTGCCCGGGGAGTCTTTCGAACTGTTGGAATTCAGCCATCAGCCGGCGCCTCCCGGCGAGCTGCATTTCTCGCCTCCGGCAGGGAGCGGAAGCACGTGGGTCTGGCAGGGGCGTATCTCGCGCGCGGGCCAAGCCGATTTTCCGGTTTGGGCCAGAGTGCGCTTACGGGCGTCGGGAAAGCGGGTGGTGGCGGCCCAGCCTCTGCGGGCCGGACAACCCATCGCGCGCGCCCAACTGGGCGAAGAGGCCATGGACGTGCCCCCGGGAGCGGCTGACCTGTCGCAAATTGTGGGGCGGGCGCCGCGCCGGCCCATCGCCGCCGGCCTTCCCATCCTGGCTGCCTGGCTGGAAGATCCCGCGGACGTTTTAGCCGGCCAACCGGTGACCGTCGAAGTGCGCTGCGGGCAGGCGCTTTTGCGCCTCGAAGGGCGCGCGCAGGCGCCGGGAAAGATGGGGCAAGTAATTCCGGTACGCAATCCGGCTACCGGCAAAATCTTTCGCGCCATGGTTGCAGGGCGCGCTCGGGTAGTCCTTCGCACGGGCCCGCCGGATTCCCCGGACGCTGGAGCTAATCCATGAAAATCACCGGATTGGCTTTGCTGGCCATGGCAGCCGGTACGGCCGGGAACGGACTGGCAGCTTCCCAGAAACCGGCCAAACCGCCGGAACCGTCCGCGCTCGACCGCTATGTGGAACAGGCCACCGCTGCCGCGCGCGCCGCCAACGACGCCACGGCGGGATCGCTATGGTCTTCGGCCGCTCTGTTGAATGACCTGGCGCGCGATCTGCTGGCCAGCCGGGTGAACGACACGGTGACTGTGCAGGTGGCCGAGAATGCCTCGGCCGTGAGCACCGGCAACGTGCAAACCGCGCGAACCTCCAGCGCCAGTGCCTCGATCAGCGCGCTGGCCGGACCGCAGAAAGCCAGCGGCACGCTGGCCAACCTGCTGGGGACTTCGGGGAACCAGGCGTTGCAAGGTTCGGGCACCATCGGACGGACTACGGTAATCACCACCACCCTGGGTACCCGGGTCGTCCGGGTACTGCCCAACGGCTATCTGGTGATTGAAGGTGTCAAGGAAATCCGGGTGAGTTCCGAGGAACAGGTGATTACAGTCCGTGGGGTGGTGCGGCCCGCCGATCTCGGCCCGAACAACGTGGTGCAATCGGACCTGGTGGCGCAGCTGGAAGTCTCGGTGAACGGCAAAGGAGTGGTGGGAGACGCCATCCGGCGTCCCAATTTCCTTTACCGCCTGCTGCTGGGACTGCTTCCGTTTTAGAAAAATGACGGGTGGAATGGTGAGTCGGATGGCGCAATGGCCGGCGAAATGGACGGCCGCGGGGCTGTTGGCGGTGCTGGGCGCGCCGGGGTGGTCCGCGACGCGGCTGAAGGATCTGGTGTCCATTGAAGGTGTCCGCGATAACCAGTTGATCGGTTATGGACTGGTGGTGGGGCTGGCGGGGACCGGCGACCGGCAGCAGACCATTTTTTCGCCGCAAAGTCTGGCAAACATGCTGGAGCGCATGGGGGTTTCGGTGCCTGGGGGGACCATCCGGGTGAAGAACACCGCGGCGGTGATGCTCACCGCCACCTTGCCGCCCTTTGCGCAGCCCGGCACACACCTGGACGTCACGGTAGCCGCCATCGGCGATGCCTCCAACCTGCAGGGCGGTTTGCTGGTGATGACGCCGCTCAAAGCTGCCGACGGTCAAGTCTATGTAGTCGCGCAGGGGCCCATTGCCATGAGCGGATTCGCGGCCGGCCGTGGCGGCGCCAGCCAAACCGTCAACCACCCCACCGTGGGCCGCGTCCCGGGCGGCGGAATTGTGGAGCGGATGGCGCCTTCCGTGGCGCCCAAAGGGGTCTTGCATCTGCAACTCCGTTATGCGGACTTTACAACTGCCGCGCGGGCCGCGGCGGCGCTGAACTCGCGTTACGGCGGAAGCGGCCCGCCGCCAGCGCGCGCGGAAAACGCTGCTCTGGTGAGCGTACAAATACCGGCGGCCTATGCCGCCCGGCCGGTCGATTTCATCGCCGAGATGGAGGCGCTGATGGTGGACGCCGACCAGCCGGCTAAGGTGGTGGTGAACGAAAGAACCGGCACCATCGTGATGGGGCGGGAAGTGAGGATTGCGCCGGTGGCCATCCTGCACGGCAACCTGACGGTCGAAATTCAGACGAGCGTCGAATCGCTAGCTCCCCGTCCGGCACCGGCCAGCCCGGCCGCGGTTCCGGTGAAAACCAGCGTCGCCGTCACCGAAGATGCGGCGCGCCACGTTTTGCTGCAGAAGGGCGCCACGGTCGAGGAGTTGGTAGAGGCGCTGGCGGCCATCGGCTCGACCCCCCGGGACGTGATTGCGATCCTGCAGAATCTGCGGGCAGCCGGCGCCCTGGACGCGGAATTGGAGGTCATCTGATGAGCAGCAGCTTGACATTATCAACATCCGCATCCCTGATGGTGCCGTCGCAGGAAGCGCGCCGGCCGCAGAATGTCGCCGAAGCCGCCCAACAATTCGAAGCGCTCATGATCGGTGAACTGCTCAAAGCCGCTCGTGGCGATGAGAATGGCTGGCTGGGGAGCGGCGAGGACACCGGCGATGCCACAGCGGGCGCGTTGGCCGAAGAGCAGTTCGCCCAGGCGCTGGCGCGCAGTGGCGGTCTGGGACTGGGTAAGCTGATCGAAGCAAACCTCGCGCCTGATCGAACTTAGGCGATGTTCGGCGGCGCGGACAATTTAGAAGCTCCAGGCTTGGGCGGCGCATTCGGTCTGAGGCGCGGGGCAGCCGACCGCGCCATAGCCGGCATATTCGGGGAAATCGTCCGGCGGCCGCTGGAAGCCTCCACAGGAGGATGACTCCGGCGGCTGCTCGAGCTTTTCCCAGCCCTCCAGCAGCGTCGCTAATAATCCTTCCACTTCGATCAGCGGCTCGGCTTTCTGTTGCAGATTGGCTTCCATCAAGCGGCGTTGCATATAGTCGTACAATTCCGCCAGCCGCCGGCTGACCGCGCCGCCGCGCGCATGATCGAGGGATACGCTCAACTGCGTCAGGATGGTATAAGCTTTCGATATCCGGCGGGAGCGTTGCGCGATACGGCCATACGCCAGGTCGTCCCGGGCGCCACGAATGGACTCCAGCGCGGCGTGGTAGAGCAAGCGCACCAGTTCCAGCGGATCGGCGGTCAACACCTGGCTTTCCAGATATCCGCCGTAAGCATTTGCCGAAGGCATCAGATCTCCTCAAA
>DATJRE010000341.1:0-12164 GCA_035505095.1 Bryobacteraceae bacterium
GAGTAGCGCCGGACGAAATCGAGGGACATGCTCGCGCAACTTACTTGGCAATCCGGATCATCACCACGCCGTGCGACGGCACGTCGGCGGAAAACTCGCCGGACTTCTTACCCAGGTCTTTATGCGCCCACAGGTCGCGCACGGCCCGCGATCCGCTGATTCCCAGGTCGCTCCACTTGGCCGTCACCTTGGCGCTATCGTCGCCGCGATTAAACAGGCCCACGGCGTAAGCGCCGCCCTGCAGCGGCTTGGACCACACCTCGACGTTGCCGTCTTTCGCCACCCGCACACCCTCTTTGCCGAGTTTGTCCTGGTCCACCGCGATCACTTCCTTATTCATCAGAATCGCGGCGATGTCCGGCTTCATGTCGCGGATATCGTTGCCCGCCAGCAGCCCCGCCGCCTGAATGCACCAAAGGCTCATGTGCGTCCGGTACTCCTCGTCGGTCATGCCGCCGTTGCCGACTTCCAGCATGTCGGGATCGTTCCAGTGGCCCGGCCCGGCGTACTTCGCGCGGTCCGGCACGGGAGTCGCCGGGTTGGCGCTGCTGGTGCCCTCGAATCCCAGGCGGGACATGGATTCCCACCGGTCGCTGATGTCGCCCGTGATCCGCCAGATGTTGCCGCCCACGCTGGCGCCCCATTCCTCTACGTTGTGGTTGCCGTACTGGCACAGGCTGTACAGAATCGGCCGCCCCGACTGCAACAGCGCCAGCCCCATCTTGGCGTACGCCGCCACCATGGTGGTGCGGGTGTTGTCGTAAACTTGGGAAGCGCTGCACCAGTCGTACTTCAGGTAGTCGATGCCCCACGCAGCGTAAGTTTTGGCATCCTGTTCTTCGTGCTGGTAACTGCCCTCGTACCCCGCGCAAGTCCGGGGGCCGGGTGAAGAGTAAATGCCTAACTTGAGGCCTTTGCTGTGGACATAATCCGCCAGCGCCTTCATATCGGGAAACTTGTTATTGGTGGTGATATTCCCATTGGCGTCGCGGTGGGCGCCTTCCCACGTGTCGTCGATATTGACATAGATATACCCGGCATTCTTCATGCCGGTAGTGACCATGGCGTCGGCGATTTCGCGGATCATCTTATCGCTCACTTGATTCCGGAACCGGTTCCAGCTATTCCACCCCATGGGCGGCGTCTTCGCCAGGCCGTTGTATTTGACCGGCTGCGGCATGGGCAGCGAAACCGCCGGTGGACGCGGCGGCAGCGGGCCGGGAAACTCGCTGGATACGTGCGCCAGTTCCACAATCTGCGGCTGTCCCCGCCCGGCGCCCGGAGGACCGCCGGCCGGCATTCCGCGGCCGGCGTTGCCTCGGCCCTGTCCCCCTCGCCCGCGCCCGCCGAACATCGGCAGCGTCAATTTCAACTTACCGTCTTCCAACACACCGGTGTAAGTCACCTTTACCGGCTCGCCGCCTCCGCGGCCTGGGCGCTCGGCCTCCAGCGTGACGCTGTTACCCTCTACCTTGCCATCCACAATGGTGTCATTAGCCCGTGGACTGGCCACATACCCGGTGATCTTCCCATCGGCGCCCTGGTTCAGCGCGACGGTCATTTCCTGGCCGTTATCGGCTGTCGTAGCCGGTCCCGTCCAGCGGCCGGTCAGGCTCTGGGCGTGAACGGCCGCCAGGCTGACTAGGGCGGCGGCGCATAAACGCAACGTTTGCATTCGAGTTATACCTCCAATTTCCATGGCGAACGGTACTTAGCTTTGAGAAACGGTTTGATGTCGCGCTGTTTGACGGTGAATGCCTTTTCGTCCCAATCCAGCGTGACGCCGTGGCGCAGCGCCAGGTTCGATAGCAGGCAGGTGGTGGTGGTGCGGACGCAGGTTTCTATGTCGCTGGTGGGTTTCTGGCGCGTGCGCAGGCATTCCAGGAAGTTCTTCCAGTGCGGCACGTTCATATCGGACATTTCGTGGCTGGTCTCCGCCACCGGCTCTTTGCCTTTGGCCGCCGGCCAGATCCAATAGCCGTCGCGGTTCACCATCAGGGTCGCTTCGGTGCCGTGAAACGCCGTTCCGTAGGTGTTGTTGTAGAAGCGGAAAGCATTAGCCGTGCGGCTCTCGTACGCCCCCAGAAAATGCGGATAGTGGTAAGTCGCCAGCATCGTGTCGGGCGTTTCCACGTTGTCGGTTACGTAGAACTTGCCGCCCTGCGCCGAGATGGAAACAGGCATTACTTCATCGAGCGCAAACTGAATGATGTCCACCAGGTGCACGCCCCAATCGGTCATGGCGCCGCCGGCGTAGTCCCAGAAATAGCGGAAGGTGGACCAGCGGTTGGGCGCCACGCCCCAGCGGTTGGCGTTGAACGGGCGCTTGGGCGCGGGACCCAGCCACAGGTCCCAGTCGAGACCCGGCGGCGGATCGGAATCCGGCGGATTTCCATACCCTTCCTTCTCCGTCGTGCCGGCCTGGAAGGTGTTGCAGAAGGTGAGGGCGCCCAGGTCGCCGCTCTTCACAATCTCGCGGGCCTTCTGGAAAAACGCGCCCGAGCGCTGCATGGTTCCGGCCTGCACTACGCGCTGGTATTTGCGCGCCGCCTCCACCATCTTCACGCCCTCCTCCACGTACACGCAGGCGGGCTTTTCACACCATACGTCCTTGCCGGCCTTGCAGGCCTCCACGGTGATGTAGGCGTGCCAATGGTCGGGCGTGGCGATGGAAACGGCATCGATGGACTTGTCCGCGAGAACCTCGCGGAAGTCCTTGTAAGTCTTGACCCCCGTAAAACCCAGCCGCTTCACCTGGGCCTCGGCCCGCTCCAGGGCCGGCTGGTACACGTCGCAGACACCAACGATTTCCACCCCGCCGGTCTTGGCGGCGAAGCCGATATTGGAGCTGCCCATGCGGCCGCAGCCGATGAAAGCGATGTTCGGGCGGTCGTTCGCGCCGCGCAAATTGCCGGTAAACAGGGCAGTGGTAAGCGCCGCGCCGCCGGCGGTTTTGAGAAAATCCCGGCGGTGCTGAAAATCCTGTGCCATGTGTTCTGTTGTATCAGGATTGCAGGTGCCCCGGGGGGCCGCCGGTTATTTCCTGTAATCGGCCGGACGCACCGCGTTGGTGGCCTTGAAGAATTTCAGCACCGCCGCCAGCTCCGCCTCGGTAAAGCCAGCCAGCAGCGTCCCCAGCCGCTCCTGAATGGTCCGGTAGTGGGCGTCCAGCTTGCGCAGGCGGGCGGGCGCCACCCGCACCAGCACGCTGCGGCGGTCGTTGGGGTTGGGCTCGCGGCGTATGTATTTGGCCTTTTCCAGCCGGTCCAGCGCCACCGTGATCCCTCCGGTGGTCAGGCCCGTCAGCTCGGCCAGTTCGCCCGGCCGCAGCGGCCCCAGCAGGTCCAGAATGTTGATGCACTGCAGGTCCGTGACGTGCAGGCCCACCTGGTCGGCCACTCTCTGGTTGTTGAGGATGGCCCGGGCGATGAAATGGCGCAATTGCAGGATGAGATCTTCCGCCGGCCCCGCGGCGTTTTTTCCGTTTGACATGCATTCCTTGAAAGCTTATTCTGAAAGTATCTTACTCAGAAAGGTATCGATATGGCAACCGCAAGCGTCCATCCAAAAGCATACCGGGGAATGGGTATGGAAGGGGCCGTGGCCCGCTGGTACGACCGCAACACCCGCAGGAGCCTGCCGGAGTTCCGCCAATTGGCGGAGCGCCTGGCCGCCCTGGTTTCCCCCCACAGCCGCTTCCTGGAAGTGGCCCCAGGCCCCGGTTTTCTGGCCATCGAGCTGGCCCGCCGCGGCTTCCCTGTCACCGGACTGGATATCTCCCAGACCTTCGTGGGCATCGCGCGCGAAAACGCCCGCCGCGAAGGCGTGGCGGTGGACTTCCGCCTCGGCAACGCCGCCGCCATGCCGTTCGAAAACGACTCCTTCGATTTCCTGGTGTGCCGCGCCGCCTTCAAGAACTTCTCCGAACCGGTCGGCGCGCTCCAGGAGATGCACCGCGTCCTGCGCCCGGGCGGGCAGGCGCTGATTATCGATCTGCGCCGCGATGTGCCTATGCGCACCATCAGCCATCATGTCGATGGGATGGGGATGACCGCCCTCAGCCGTTGGTTCACCAAGCTGACCTTCCGATTCATGCTGCTCAAACGCGCCTACACCCGCGCCGAACTGGAGAAAATGCTGGCCCAAACGCCCTTCGCCACCAAGGAAATTCGCCAGGCCGATGTGGGCTTCGAGGCCTGGCTGGTGAAGTAAGCCGCACCCACCGCAGGGTTCGGCCGGCCGCCGGAGGGTCCCCCGCGTAGGCGCTAAACTAAGGCTTCGTCCACCATCTTAACCACCGGGTTGCCGAATGGTGACTGGTGCGATCTGAATCTGTTGCGCAAGCTTATAGGCAGTCGGGAGATCCGCGTCGCTGTAGACGAGGATGCGGCCTACTACGAGCACCGAGTTGTTCGGCGAGGGTATCCGCTTCATTCCCTTCAAGACGCTTCCTTTCCAATGCGGGCCGGTGATCAGGTAATCGCCGGCTTGGGTCCCCGTTGTCCGTTTGCCGACGTAGGCAAAGTTCGTGTTGTTCGACGGATCGGTGAACTGCACGCTGTAATAACGACCGGCCATGTCCGGCACGTGCAATATTTGCGGTCCTTTGCGGAGGTTTAACCAGCCGACCGTGGGGAGCGTGTCGCGGTTCACACCGGTAGTCGCCAGTTTTGAGGCCGAAGCGGGCGGGTGGATGGGATCCGCAAAAAACGCTTGGGGCTCCGTGTAAAGCGTATTGACCGGGATTGGGCCGTCGCCGAAGCCTTTGACGAGGATCGCCCACTTGAACACACGGAGGATAAAGCTCGGCCACAAATAAATGAAGGCAAGCCAGGTCATAACGCAGACCCCGCCGAATGTGAGGAGGTGTTCGAGTCTCATGGCATTTTCGCCTTGACGACCGGCGGCACCGTATACTCGCCGTTAAGAATGGCCGCGCCGGGTTCGTACACGCGCAACCAGAGTATGAACTTGCCCGAGGGCGCGGGCAGCCAATTGGATTCATGGCCGGCCGGAGCGGCATTCTGGATGTAGATGTCGAGTGAACCGTCGGCCTTCGGCAGCAGGCCGGAGCGATCGCTCACACTGTACCGTTTGATCGGATTCGGCACGAAATGGTTGCGGGCCGTGCCCATCGTGAGCGACCAGAACGCGTTGTGGGGTGGAAGCTGGCCCGCCGGGAAATGCATGACGTAGTCGTGCCTGCCGGAGAGTGTCCGCCCCGCGCCGTCCGCATTCGTCCACCAGTACATCGCCTCTTCCCGCACGTTCACCGGACCGGGAAACAGTTGGGCGTGCGCGGCCCGCAGGAACATGCCGTTGCCGGGTTTGCCGACGCCCAACATGGTGATCCAGCCGTTTACCTTCACGGCCTTGATCCTCGCATACGCCTGGGCCGAGGCAAACGCCAGCCCGTAGCCGATGAGGAAACCCTGTATCACGTCGTTACGCACCGTTCTCACATGAGTAGAGAAGAAGAGGTGGATGATGAAGTAGACGCAGAGCGCCCCGACGAATGCCGCGAAATACGAGAGTGTCCTGCTCATAGTGCCCTCTATCTGCTGGTTTTCAACGCTGGCCCCGCTCGTTTAGGTTTGGATGTGATCGATTCGGCGCCATCAAAGGCCCGTAACGCGAGCGTCCGCAAGCTGAACCGCAAACTCTATAACGATGTTCGCATGGCCGGCTGCCGAAGGCGCTCCTTGAAGCCACTCTGGCGTATGAGGCTCGTCCAACGACAATGCCTTATTCGGAACCCGCCGGAGAGTATGGTCGCCATCTCACCGAAGTGCCACCGGCATGACGGACCGCCCGGAAATCCCTCCGGATCTGGCCAGAGTCCTGCATAAATCCTTGTTTGTTCCGCCAGGTCGCGGAGTCAAGCGGCTGGCAGGATATGTCGGCATGCAGCACTCACAATCCCTGATGCAGGGACAACGACGAGTATTGGAGCGCTTGTCGAACCTTTACAGCGGAGCCGCTCCAAGCACTTGAGGCACCAGTCAGTCCTCAGATCTAATTGGCCGTTTCACGTCGAAGCCATTAATTTCGCCATGGCGGACTGGGCCGACCAAGCGCAATGGACAAAAGGAAAAGTGGACTGCTCGCCCGCGCGGTGGTCGCGCTGCGCAAGCCATGCTAACCCTTACGGCCAATCCTGCGCTGCGTGACGGATGCGAAGTACTTGCACCTGGTCGTCGATGATTTCGTAAACCGCGATGTAGGGCCACGGGGAAAAGACCAGCTCGCGGGTGTTCTCCGCCAAGCCGATTCGGCCTGAGTTCGGAAATCTCTGCAGCCGGCCGATGCTCTGGTAGATGATTTGCGCCACACGGCGGGCCGCTGCGGGGTTATCTTTGCGGATGTACTCGACGATATGCGCCAGGTCGGCTGCGGCCGTGGTCGTCCACCGAACCCGCATCACACTTGAAACATGCTCTCAATCCGGGCGACAACCTCGTCATGTTCGAGCAGCTCGCCGTGGCGGGCCGCGGCGCGGCCTTCCTCGACGGCCTCGATGAAGCGGGCATCGTATTCAAGCATGCGGTCCACAGCTTCGACCACGAGCTGCGCGGCCTCCCGGCCGGTGCGCGCGGCGAAACCCTGGAGCTTGGCTTCTTTCTCCGGTGACAATTGGACTTCCATAGCTTCCTCCAGCTTACCGCGGCCAGTTTACGCGAAAACCCGGTCAACACGCAATTTCGAACCGGGCCGTAAGAGAAATTAGGTTTCCTGGTCTTCGTCCGGGCGGGCGCTGCGGTTCCGGGTAGACTTGCAACCGGATCGCGGCGCCAGTACAGAATCGCAAAACGCCCGGCACGCTCGCTCAAGTAGCCTCATCCCAACGCCCTCTATGGCACGTCCCCCCGCGGCCTGTAACCAAAACCCTAAAAGGCCGTCCAACCCCAGGTGATGGGTACATTCGTCACCGATTGGCGCCACGCCTTCCGGGTCCTCCGCCGCGCCCCGGCCTTCACCGTCACCACCGTGCTGATTCTCGCACTGGCCATCGGCGCCAACACCGCCATGTATAGCATCGTGGATGCCTGGCTCTTCCGCCCGCTGCACTTCAAGGATTCCAACCAGGTGGTCATCGTCCTGCGCGGCGACCTCAAGCATCCCGGCGCCGTCCCCATCTTCGATTTCTACCGCGACTATCTCGATTGGAAGCCCGTCGCGCGCTCGTTTCAGTCCATGAGCGCCATGTTCTGGCAGGGTTTTGCGATCATCGGCTCAGGCGAGGCCGATCACGTCATGGGAATGAACGTCACCGCCGACCTGTTCCAGACCCTCGGCGTGGCGCCTCAACTCGGCCGCGGTTTCACTCCATCCGACCTCACCGGTCCGCCGGTCGTGGCCGTCAGCCATCAGTTCTGGCAGCAGCACCTCAGCGGCGCGCGCAATGTGCTCGGCCGCACCCTCACGCTCAACGCCAAGCCCTGTACGGTAATCGCTGTGCTGCCCGCCTGGTTCAGTTTGCGCATGGAAAATCAGGGTTTCGATCCCCAAATCCTGGCGCTCATGCGGCCCGACGATCCGGACTATGCTCGCGAATCGGTACACCCGGTCGCTGTAATTGCGCGCCTCAAGCGCGGAGTCAACAGGGCCACCGCCCAAGCCGAGCTGTTTACTCTTCAGATGTCCCTCGACGCCCGCCATCCCAAAGTACCTAAAGGCTTCGGGGTCTTCCTCACCCGCCTTCAGGACGATAATGCCCGCTTCATCCACAGCTCGCTCGTCACCCTGCTGGCGGCGGTGGGCCTGGTTCTATTGATTGCCTGCGCCAACGTGGCCGGCCTGCTGCTGGGCCGCGCCGCCCACCGGCAGAATGAGATGGCGCTGCGCGCGGCGCTCGGCTCCGGGCGTGCCCGTCTGGCCCGTCAGCTTCTCACCGAAAGCCTCGTGCTCGGCTTGCTGGGAGCCGCGTTCGGCCTGCTGTTTGCGTACGCCGGAATTAAAGGCTTCACCGCCGCCAATCCGTTCAACCAGTTGCCGCCCGACCCTATCGCCATCCACCCGGCCGCCCTGGGAGTCGCGCTGGCTCTGGCGCTGGTCAATACCGCTCTCTTCGGCGCCGCTCCGGCATGGCGCGCCTCGCGTGTGGACCTCAACACCTTCCTGAAATCCCGCGGCGCTGGCGTCGGTGCACGGGCCGGCTTGGGCCGCAGCGCTCTGGTGGCGGTCGAAGTGGCCTTATCGTTGGTCCTGCTGACCGGCACCGCGCTGGTCACCAAGGCATTGGTAAAGTTGCTCGATATGCCGCTCGGTTTCCGCCCCGAGCACGTGCAGGTGGCCACCCTCTCGCTTCCCGCGGATGGTAGCTCCTCCAATCCCTCGCGCCTGGCCGGGTTTTACAGCCAGGTCCTGCAGCGTATCCGCGGTATCCCGGGTGTCGACTCTGCCGCGCTCACCAATATCGGCCCCTTGGTCGGCGGCCAAACCACTACCCTGAGCGTCGCCGGCCGTCCCGCAGCGGAAGCCGGCGAGAGCGCCCTCTTCGAACACCACGTTGTCACCCCGCAGTACTTCGAGGTGCTCTCCACGCCGCTCCTTCACGGGCGCCTGTTCACCGATCGGGATACCGGCGATTCCCTTCCGGTCGCCATCGTCAACGACGCCGTTGCCCGCAGTGTGTTCCCCGGCGCCGACCCCGTCGGCCAGAAGATTCGTCTCGGGGATGGCCCGTGGCGCACCATCGTCGGAGTCGCCGGCACCCTCCGCACCATCTTCTATAACACTTTGGTGGCCCGCGAACCGCTGGCCATCTACGTGCCGGCCCAACAGGACGCTACCCAGAATACCTGGATCTTTTGGAAATCCGCCCATCCGCTCACCCTGCGCGAAGTGCGCACCCAGATCGACTCGATCGACAAAAGCGTCTTCGTGGGCGACTTCCGAACCATGCAGCGTGTGGTTGCGGAGGCTACCGGTCAACCGCGCCAGCGCACCACGCTATTGGCCGGATTCGCTCTGCTGGCGCTGATTCTTTCCGCGATCGGCATTTATGGGCTGATCGCCCAGAACACCGCCCAGCGCACCAGCGAGATCGGTATTCGCATGGCCCTCGGCGCCAATCCGGGCGACGTGTTGCGCATGGTCATTCGCCAGGGAATCTCGATTGCGTCGGTGGGAATCGCCTTGGGCATCGCCGGGGCCCTTTCGCTCGGCCGCGTCCTCTCGGCGTACCTCTATGGCGTGTCCCCCACCGATCCGGCAACCTACGCCATCGTCACCGCCCTCGTGCTGGCCGTCGCCGCCCTGGCCGCCTTCCTCCCCGCCCGCCGCGCCAGCCGCGTCGATCCGCTCGTTGCCCTGCGCTACGAATGAGCCCGGCTGGCACGGCGTACACCCATGGTCAAACTGCCCGAATTCGCGGCGCAAGCGGCCATCGGCGGCCTGGCGGCAGTTCTCCTGTTCTGGGGACTCGCCGATAAAGACCTCTGGCAGGACGAAGCCTCCACCGCCGTGCTGGCCGTGCGCCTGCTCAAGTTCGGCCGGCCGCTTGCGTATGACGGCGTGAACCTGGTCACCACGGATATGCTGACCGATGCGAATGCGGTCAGCCGCCAGACTGCCGATCCCCGGGCGGCCCTGGCATACCACCTCCGCCGCGGCGAATTCAAACCGGATACCTCCTGGAAATGGCAACCCTGGGGCCTCTTCGCCGTCGCGGCGCTCAGCTTCAAAGCACTCGGACAAACCACCCTCGCGGCCCGCCTTCCCTTCGCTCTTGCCGGATGGTTTGCCGTCGCGCTGCTCTTCCGCCTGGTGCGCCGGTTTTCCGCCAGCTTCTCCATGGCAGCCCTCGCGGCGCTCTTCCTGGTCTTCAACCCCTACTGGATTCTGCACGCGCGGCAGTGCCGGTATTACGCGCTGTCGAGCCTTTTTCTGGTGCTCACGCTGCTGCTTTACCTGCGCTGGCAGCGGGGCGGACGCTGGGGCGCTACCGCGTTCGTCATCGCCGCCTGGTGCTGGTTCCAGGTGGATTATGGCACCGTCTGGCCGGTCTGGGCCGTGTTGTTTCTGGATGCCTCGCTCGCCCGAACGCGCCCTCTGCGGAACACTGCCGCCGTAGCCGTGGCCCTGGCGGCATCCCTCGCGCCGTTCCTCTACTACTACGAGCTGTGGGGCCGTGGGTCGCCCCTGGCCGGCTGGCCGGAACGCTTCCAGGACAACCTGTTCAACCTCAATGAATACGTCGCGCCCGCCGTGGTCGTCCTGGCCGCCACAGCCTTGCTCGCCAGGCATTGGAAATCGCTGGCCGTTTCCGAGCGGCACGTGGTTGCGCTCAGCCTGGGCATCCTGTTGGCGTTGGCCCTCTGGGTTCCCACCGTGGCCTACCCCTACCTCCGTTACCCCATCATCGCTGCCCCGGCGGGCGCCCTCCTGTCCGCCTGGACGCTCGTGCGCCTGGGCGGAAACCGCGCCGCATGGTTCGCCTGGCCGGCCGCCGCGCTGCTCATTCTCACACCCTGGGCGAGCCTGCCCCTGCATGCCGCGGTTCCTCCGCCGGACTGGTACCCGCCGAACGCCTGGTTCCGCGCGGAGTTTGCCGCCCTGCGCGCCGGCGTCTTCGGCCATCAGCCCGATCCCAACCGCCTGGTGATCGATTGGCTCCGCCAAAATGCCGCGCCCTCCGACGAGATCCTCATCAATTATGAGGACCTGCCGCTGATGTTCTACCTGCCCAATCCCATCCGCGGCGGTATCTCGGCCTTTCGCGTGGAAGATGATGCCGCGACCCCGCCACGTTTCGTGATCCTGCGCCACTCGGTGGATTTCGTCCACTGGCCCCTTTTTAATCGCGAGGTGCAGCGCTACCAATGGGCACCGGTGCCGTTGCAAGCTCCCGATCTGCTGTGGGGGAATAATCCCGACCCCATGGGCCAATATGCAAACCCCTGGAAAGATCCCCGCCTCTGCATCGCCCGCCGGATCGGTCCGTAGGAAGCGAGGTGTATACTGAGGGGCGCCATGAGGACCCTTGCCTTGCTCTTACTCGCCGGGTGTCCGGCGCTTGCTCAGACCTCTCCCCTGGAAGAACTGATCGCCCTCGCCAGGCAGGGCCCCGCCGCGCCCGGACTTGCCGAGGGCATCGCCAAAACGCTCTCCGCGCGCGGTGGCACGGCCATCTGGGGGCAGGACTATCTCTTCATCTCCAGCTCGCCCGCGCCCGTCACTCTCTCCATCGATAGTCAGCCGGCCGTTCCCATGACCGCCATCCCCGGCTCCTCGTTCTGGATGCTGCTCACCAAAATGCGCACCGGCGTCACCCACTCGTATCAGTATTTCGCCGCCGGCAAGCCCTTGGGCGCACGCGGCGATGCCGTCGGCTACAATCCCGATTCCTATCCCAAGCCCGGCGTCCCCCGCGGCAAGCTCAGCGAGAAGCGGACCATCGTCAGTAAGATCTACGACGGCATGAAGGCCGATTACTGGGTGTATGCCTCGCCGGGCGTCGATCCCAACGTCCCCGCCGCCCTGATGGTTTGGCAGGATGGCCAGGGCCTGGTCGGAACTTACTCGGGTCTGCGCCTGTTTACGGTCACCGAAAACCTGGAGGCTCAAAAGCTGCTGCCGCCCATGGTGCACGTCCTCATTGCGCCCGGCCAATCGCCCGAAGGCAAGGCCATGCGCTCCATTGAATACGACACCGTCAGCGACCGCTACTTCCAGTTCCTCATGCAGGAAGTGCTGCCCGAGGTCGAGAAGACTTATAAGTTGCGCCCCGATGGATACAGCCGCGCCATCGCCGGGGAATCCTCCGGTGGCATCTGCGCGTTCAACGTCGCCTGGCTCATGCCGGATCAGTTCAGCCGCGTGCAATCGGCGGTGGGCAGTTTCACCTCCATCCAATGGCATCCCGAGGAGAAGCTGGATGGCGGCAACGTCTACCCGTTCAAGGTCCGCAAGGAACCCAAGCGCAACATCCGCGTGTGGATGAGCGACGGCGCCGACGATCTGGAAAACCAGTTCGGCTCCTGGCCCATGCAGAACATCGAAATGGCCAACTCCCTGAAACTCCGCGAATACGACTTCCACTTCCGCTTCGGTACAGCCGCCCACGGAGGCGCCCAGGCCGCTCTCGACCTGCCGGAATCGCTCACCTGGCTGTGGCGCGGCTACGATCCCAGTAAGACTTCGCAGGATTTCCAGATGGACCC